>DATCCA010000022.1:0-15237 GCA_036511575.1 Acidimicrobiales bacterium | reverse complement strand
GCGAGCGGGCCGTCCAGACTCTCGAGTTCGTCGAGGATGGTATTGAGGCGGCCGAGGGAGTCCACATTGATGCGGTTCTCGCCTTCGTTCCATTTCAGGACGGCAACGGAGCCTTCTTGCGTGACGGAGATATCCATGCTGGGAGCATATTGCCAACGTCGTGCAGGGTTGTAAGTTACGAATATGAACGACAACACTCCCGCATTCCCCGAACCCGACGTTTCGGCCGAGAACCCCACCTCGGAACACTGGATATGGGCCGGCGAGCATCGTCCGGCGATACCGCGTGCCCTCGTCGAGCACATGACCAGCAACTGGGGAGAAATCGTCTCGATCCCCGAGGTGCACCCGGCGGCGACGTACTGCGCGGCGCGGCGAGAGCGCATCGGCGCGGAGTTCACGAACAAGACCATGGTCATCCCGACCGGCAACTACAAAGTCCGCGCGAATGACACGGACTACCGCTTTCGCGCGGGCACCGACTTCTACTATCTGACGGGCTGCGATGAGCCCGACGCGGTCTTGGTGATCACATCGGGCGAAAGCGGGTCACACTCCACCTTGTACGTTGCACACCGTCGCGACCAGAAGACCCACGAGTTCTTCTCCGACGCGCGATACGGCGAACTGTGGGTGGGACCTCGTCGTGGCGTCACTGAAGCAGCGTCGTACTACGAGATCGGCACCGCACCGCTGGAGAACCTCGAGAAAGACCTGGTGACCCTGCAGGGCACCGAGATCGTGTGTGTTCGTGGATTCGACGCGTACGTTGACTCAATCATCGAAGCGAACGACGACGATGCGCGACTCGTCACGGAGCTGAGTGAGTTGCGACTCGTGAAGGACGATTTTGAAATTGGCCAACTCCAGTTGGCGGTTGATTACACCGTGAAGGGATTCGAGGACGTCGTTCGTGCCCTCCCCACCGCGGAAGGTCGAGGCGAACGAGTCATTGAGGGCATCTTCAATCTGCGCGCGCGCGTCGAAGGCAACGACGTCGGCTACGACACGATCGCCGCCAGCGGCTCAGACGCGACGGTACTGCACTGGACCAGGAACACCGGAGAAATTCATCGCGGCGACTTGTTGTTGCTCGACGCCGGCGTCGAGTGTCACAACCTCTACACCGCAGACGTCACGCGCACCATGCCCATCAACGGCAAGTTCTCGGCGCCGCAGCGTGCGGTCTACGAGCTCGTCCTGGCGGCCCAACAGGCCGGTATTGACGCCGTGAAGCCGGGGGTTGCATTTAAGGCGCCGCACGAAGCGGCGATGAAAGTGCTCACCCAGGGTCTCTACGACCTCGGCATCTTGCAGGAAGAGCCCGACATCGCAATGCGCAGTGATCGCCAATTGCATCGGCGCTACACGTTGCACGGGACGAGCCACATGCTTGGACTTGACGTGCACGACTGCGCCAACGCACGCGACGAGATGTACCGCGATGGCGAACTCCACGAGGGTTACGTGCTCACCGTCGAGCCCGGTCTCTACTTCCAGGCCAATGACCTCACCGTGCCCGAAGAGTACCGAGGCATCGGCGTGCGCATTGAAGACGACGTCCTCGTGACCGCGACTGGATCGAGAAATCTCTCGGCGGCCCTTCCGCGCTCTGTCGACGCCGTCGAAGCCTGGATGGCCGAACTATGGAACTCCGGCTCCACGAACCTCGGTCTGTAACAGCGACTAGGCGAGTACCCGAAGCGGAATCTGACGTGGTCCCCGGACCTGACCGGGTGCCCACGTGACACCTTGCGCATCAGCCAGCTCGAACTTCGGATAGCGCTTGATGAACTCTTCGATGGCCAGACGCAGCTCGAGACGTGCCAAGTTGGAACCAATGCATCGATGGATGCCCAGTCCAAAGGCGGCGTGGCGATTGACCTCACGATCGATGATGAACTTGTCCGCGTCCTCAAAGACTTCGGGGTCCCGGTTCGCGGCGGGGAATCCCAGCAAGATCCAGTCATCTTTCTTCATCGACGCGCCGTAGAACTCGTGGTCCTGCGCCACGAGTCGAGCCATCGTGACGGGTGCGTAGAAGCGAAGGAACTCTTCGACGGCCACGGGCATTAGTTCGGGCTCATTGACGAGTCGCGCGAGGTCGTCGGGGTGACGAGCGAGGTGCCAGATCGCCGAACCAATGGCGGACCAAGTCGTGTCAATGCCCGCAATGAGGATGAGAACAATCGTGCCGCGCACGTGCTCGGGCGACAGTTTCTTGCCGCCGACTTCGACGTTCATCAAATACGTCGTCAGGTCGTCTCGAGGATTCACAATGTGGTCTTCGATCTGCTTCGTGAAGTAGTCGGCCACCGGCTCGAACATCGGTCCGCGAACCTCCGGCGGTAGGTCGATGAGGTCAAGGACCAGGTGGATGATCTCTCGGAAGATCTCTTCGTCTTCGGGCGGGAAGCCGAGCATCGTGGCGATCACGCCCGGTGGAATGAATTGCGCGTAGTCCGTCCCACCATCGATGAGCACTTGGTCCCCGAGGCGATCCAGGTGCTTGTTGCAAAGCGCGCGAATCTGCGGCTCCAACGCATTGATCGGTCCCGGCGCGAACGCCGGGAGTATGACGCGTCGCGCGATCTGGTGGAACGGCGGATCCGACGTGATGGGCGGCGCGCCACCCATTGGAGCAGGAATGAAGTTAGGTGGGTACTTCGTGTGTGTGACGACGACCATTCGACTCGTGAAGTGTGTCGTGTCGTTCGCGATCGACGACACCATCTCATGCGTCGTCGGAAACCATCCGCCGCCATATCGTTCGGTGTGCGCGACCGGGCAGCGACCACGAAGGTCATCCCAAATCGGGTACGGGTCATTCACCCACTGGGGGTCGGTGTGATCCCAGTCGGTGGCGAAGTCCTCAACCGGCTCTTTGATCGTCATCGTCGCGTCCCCCGCTTCGTTCAGCCGCTGAATACTGCGTTAACTAGTGCAGTACGCGAATCGGTAGGTTGCGCGGACCGCGAATCTGGCCGGGCGCCCACGTCACCGAGTCCGCGTCCGCGAGATCAAATCGCGGATAGCGCTTGATGAACTCCTCGATCGCAATACGCAGTTCCAGGCGCGCCAGGTTCGACCCGGCACAGCGGTGAATGCCGAGTCCGAAGGCCACGTGGCGATTTTCCGCGCGGTCGATGATGAACTTGTCGGCGTCTTTGAAGACAACCGGGTCGCGGTTGGCGGCCGGGAACCCGAGCAGGATCCAGTCGTCTTCCTTCATCGGACAGCCCAAATAGTCCATGTCGTGCTTCACGAGTCGAGCCATGGTCACTGGCGCGTAGAAACGCAGGAACTCCTCGACGGCGACGGCCATGAGGTCCGGCTCGCTCACCAATCGCTCGAGGTCCTCGGGGTTGTGCGCCAAGTGCCAAATCGCTGAGCCAATCGCCGACCACGTGGTGTCGATTCCGGCCACGAGAATCAGGACCATCGTGCCAAAGACATGTTCGAGGGCCAACTTTTGGCCTTCGAGTTCGACGTTCAAGAGGTACGTCGTCAGGTCGTCACGAGGATTGTCCATGTGGTCCTGGATCTGCGCGGTGAAGTACTCCTCCACCGGCATGAACTCAACAATGCGCTCTTCCTCGGGGTGGTCGATACCTTCGAGAATGATGTGCACGAATTCGAGGAACTTTTCGATGTCCTCTTCGGGGAAGCCCAACATCCCTCGGATCACGCCCGGTGGAATGTACTGCGCGTACGTGGTTCCGGCGTTGACGATCTCGTCGCCCTTCACGGTGTCGAGAAGCGTCGAGCACAGTTCACGAATCATCGGCTCGAGCGCGTTGATCGGTCCGGGCGCGAACGCCGGCAGAATCAATCGTCGAGCGATGGCGTGAAACGGCGGGTCTGATGTGATGGGGGGCGCGACGCCAATGGGCGCGGGCAGATCAAGCTCTGTCGGACGACCGTTGCCGATAACAACGGTTCGACTCGTGAAGTTGTCCGTGTCCTTCGCGATTGCCGACACGCCGGCGTGGGTCGCGGGGAACCATCCACCGCCGTAGCGATCAGTGTGCGCGACGGGACAGCGTTCGCGCAGGTCTTCCCAGATTGGATACGGATCGGCGACCCACTGCGGATCAGAGTGATCCCAGTCGGTGGCGAAGTCTTGCACGAGAGGGGTTTCGGCCATAACTACTCCTCGATGAAGATCGCGTGTTCGGGGCAGTTGGCTTGCGCGAGTTGGGCCAAAGCGATGGTGTCGGCGTTGAGTGTGCCGTCACCAATGACGAAGCCATTGCCGAGATCATCAAAGTCGAAGATTGACGGCGCGATGGAAAAACAACGGCCCTGCCCCTGACAAAGCTCCGGGTCAATTCGTACCTTCACCAGCCCCCCATTCCTATTGGAATAGGACCTTACTACCCAGTAACGAGAAATTCGCCCGACCTAACGAATGACGCCAAAGCCCCATTTGTCGGCGCCTCTGGCGAGGCGATGTAGCCAGGGAACGTGGGGCACTCGTTGCGCGGTAACTATTCGGCCTCGATCTCCTCACGGCTGATGCCAAGGAAATAGAGCACCGCGTCGAGATAGGGCACCGTGAGCGCCGTGTCGGCGTGCGCCTGAACGACCGGTTTCGCGTTGAACGCGATCCCGAGGCCCGCCGCCGAGAGCATGTCAATGTCATTCGCGCCGTCGCCGACCGCGACCGTCTGTTCGAGCGGCACGCCGACCTCCTCGGCAAAGCGTCGCAGCGCCTTCGCCTTACCCGCTCGATCGACGATCTCTCCTAGGACAATCCCAGTCAACTTCCCGTCGGCGATCTCGAGTCGATTGGCGGCAAGGTAGTCAACCTTGAGTTCAGCCATCAACGGCTCGAGCACCTCCGCGAAACCACCCGACACCACGGCGGGAACGTAGCCGAGGCGCTGCAGCGTGCGAAGGAGCGTGCGAGCACCTGGCGTCAGTCGAAGCTTGTTCCTCACATCATCGAGCACACTCTCGGGCAGTCCCGCGAGAAGCGTGACGCGCCGCCGAAGTGCTTCAGCGAAGTCGATCTCGCCGGCCATCGCCAGTTCGGTGATTGCGGAGACTTCCGCGGCGCAGCCGCACTCAACGGCGAGGAGGTCGATGACTTCGTCTTGCAGCAACGTCGAATCGGCATCCATTACAACGAGATGCTTCGAGCGACGATGAAGTCCGGCGCGCTGCACCGCAAGATCCAGACCGCTCGTGCTCGCGACCGCGACCAGCTCCTCGCGAAGCAGGTCGTGGTCAGCGCCGCGCACCACGAGCTCGTAACAGTCGACGGGATAACTCGCGAGGTGCACGATTCGTTCGCATGACGCATCCGAGCGGGCAATGGCCGCGAAGACGTCCTCCAACTGCGAAGCACCAATTCGAGATGCGAGAAACGTCACGAGTAGTCGGCGCTCATCACTCGCGTCGCTGGGTACCACCTTCTCCACCGTCGCGCTCACTCCATCGCGCACGATGTCTCGGGTGCTCAGTGCGGATTCGACGTCGGCGAGCGATAGTGACTTTTCGGTGCTGACCTCTGCGCAGAGTACGAGGGCCCCCTTGATGGTGATTTGGGCCACGTCGGTGATGTGCACGCCTTGCGCGCTCAACGCCGTGAGGGCGGCGAACAGTTCGGCGCCGACGCCGATTCGATCGGGTCCACTCACAGTTACAAGAAAAGTGGAAGGGGGCACGCAAGAAGCGTAGAGGCTCTCGAATCGCGTTTACGACTCCGAGTGGTCCTCACCGGCGCGCAACTCACGAACCTCGGCCACGTGCACGTCGGTGCGTGCGTCGAATCTCCAGAGCGCGGGAAGCGCAACCGCGACCGCGCCGACCGATCCCGTGCAGGCCAACCCTCCGAACGTCAGCGAGAAGCGCAACGTCGTCCAGGCCGCCATCACGCCCGCACGGAACTGACCGGCGGTCGGTCCGAGCGAATAGGAGATCATCTCGATGCCGGCCATCCGTCCGCGCATGTCGGGAGGAATTGACTCGTTCCACATCGTCGTGCGAAAGATGCCACTTATGGCGTCGGCGCCCCCGCCGATCGCGAGTCCGAGCAGCACCAGCCAAAGTGACGACGAGTAGCCAAAGAGCGCAATCCCCAGTCCCCACAGCGCTGCGGCGACCACGATGGCCCGCCCGTATCGGTGAATCCGGTGCGACCAGCTTGACGTCAACGACGCGATGAGTGCGCCGGCGGGTAACCCGCAGTACAGCAGCGACAGCGCGTAGGTCTCATGGAACCTGGCCGCGACAAACGGGAGCATCACGACGGGGAAGGCCAAAATCATCGCCAGGAGGTCGACAACGTAGGTGCCCATGATGTCAGGACGTGACATTGCGTAGCGCAGACCTGAGCGCATCGCTGCCACGTCGCCGTCGTCGAGCTTCACGCTGGCGGCCGTTGCTCGCAACGAATACAGCATGACCAATGAGAGTGTGAACGTCACCAGATTGGCGAGGTAGACCGATCCAGGACCGAGTGCGACCGCGGCCAGTCCCCCAATCGCCGGGCCGATGATCGACGCCGTGGTTGAACGAAGGTTTGCCAATGTCGATGCTGCACGCTGCATCTCGTGCGGCACAAACATCTGATTCAACGCCTCGATGCTGGGGCGCTGGAGACTTCCCGCCCCGGACGCAATGAACGCGTCTGCGTAGAGAATCCACGCCTGGGGATGCGGAAGCAGGGCGTTCACGAGCAACACCGCAGTTGAGAGCATGAGGACCTGCTCCATCGAAATGATCAAACGACGTCGATTGAGTCGATCGGCGAGGACGCCGCCATAGAGGCCGAACACGATCAGTGGTAAGAGTTCCGCGAGGCCGATTGATCCCACGGCCAACGTCGAATGCGTGAGCAGGCGCAATTGGTAGGGCACTGCAACGTACGTTGCCTGGCTACCCAGCGCGGTGATGAACCCCGCGATATACAACCGCCGATACTGCGTCGAGATTCGAAGCGGCGTGAGATCGATGCCGATTCTGCGTTTAGCCACTCGGCGGTCCTGCCTGCCATCCGTTCTCTTCGCTGTAATGGCGCAGCACCTTGGCCGGAACGCCGCCAAGCACCACGTGGTCGGGGAACTCACCGCGCACCACCGCGCCGGCCGCGACGACAGTATTTCGACCGAGCACGGTGCCGGGCAGAATCACCACATTGGCGCCCAACCAACTCCCCGAGCCAATGCGCACTGCGGCCTCGGTCGGAGGCTGCCAGCCAATGGGCGTGTTGGGGTCCTCGTACGAGTGATTCTCATCAGTGATGTAGACGTAGGGCCCGGTCTGAATCTCGTCACCGAGCACGATTGACCAGTGGCCGATGATGTGGGACCCGCGTCCGATGATGCACTTGCGCCCGATCGTCACGACCGGTGAACTGAGCATCGTCTGCTCGCCGCTGATGCCCGCCGTGAGAGCGACGTTCGGCCCAATCAATGTCTCGTCGCCTATCGAGAGATAGCGCTCGTTGTAGATAACGCCCTGCGGTGCCATGAGGGCCGCCCCAGTCCCAAAATGTTGAAACTTCTTGGAATAGGGGTCGTCCGGCCCAACGGTTGCAACCTCATTGAGATACCGACGCCAGGCGCGAACGCGTGCACCAAGAAACTGCCGGAAACGAATGCGATTCTTCACGAAATCACGCTACAGGCAGTACTTCATCGCATTGTGAGTCAATCTGTTTCAGTCCCGGCCACAATCACACTGGACTCTTTATACCGAGGAGTTTCACGACGCTCGGTACGGCACCATAACCACCACCGTCGTTACCACTTCCCAAAAGTTGATGGGTCGATGAAAACTGATTAATCCGAACTTCGCCGCAACTGTTGCTGGCAAAGAACACCGTCGCAAAAGCTCGAGCATGCGCTGCATCGAAAAAACGAACCGTTACGGTTCCTGCTCCCTCGAATGGACAACTGACAGGGCCCGGGTACGCCACGGGGAGGGCGTCAATTTGACGACGAATCGTCGCGATGGTCGCAACACTGGTTGTGCGCGCGGTCAGTCTCTTCGACACGAAATTCGGGTCATTGCTACCCGAGTACACGGCTTCCACCAAGGTCGCACCACTCGGAATAATCGAGAATCGAGATTTCTGCGGTGTCCATGCAACCTGCGCGTCGATACGGAACTCAACATCTCCGTCGGGGAGAATGCGTTTGGAGTACTGCAAATCCGATTGCGGGAGAATCGGTGTGAATGGAAAGGCGTAGGACCACTCGAGATTTGCGCGGTCAGTACCGCCAGAGCCCTCTGACGTTCCACCCGCTGGGGCTCGCGCGTTGAGCCAGGAGACGCCTTGGCTCTTCGGTCCCGCGAGATAATAACGAGCAATGTCAATTTGGTCCGGATCACCGATGGACGCTCCGGGTTCGGACAGATCGAATCCCTTCAAGTGAATCCACGTGGAGAGCCTTCGCGCACCGGCCGGATACCACGCGAGTGATAGCAATCGATGGGCGTCGGCTCGAGCTAACAGGATTCGACTTGCATCGGACGGACCGAGATAAATGCTGTGGACGACGAAACTTGAGCCACCGGATGCGAATGCCGGCAGCGCTGTTCCCGCCATCAGGCAACACAAGGTCATCAACGCCGAAAGAGAGCGAGCCATTGCACTCCCATGACACAGTCGCCGAGACCACAGGCCGCCAAGCCATCGTGTACGAGAATCACTCACCAATTACATACTGTCCCCTAGGACCGCATTGTTTCGGTCCCGACGGCGCTAACTGAGAGTTCCAGCCCGAATGGCTCTCGTCTCGGATCCCCTGGTGGTCGGAAGTGGAGATCCGAGTGAATTAATCCAACGAGATCGGAGCGTCGATATCGATCTCGACGCCAGTGCCGACGATGTCAGGAAGCAGGGCGTTCGCCATCTGCTCACGCACTCGATCGTCGATTTCAGCCATGGTCTGTGGATTCTCACGAAGGAATGCCTTCACGTTTTCGCGACCCTGGCCCATCTGCTCGCCCTCATAGGTGAACCACGCTCCGGCCTTCTTCACGAAGCCGAGTTCCACCGCGACGTCGAGAACTGAGCCCTCACGGCTGATGCCTTGGCCGTACATGATGTCGAACTCGGCCTGCTTGAACGGTGGAGCGCACTTGTTCTTCACGACCTTTACGCGCGTGCGGTTGCCCACTACGTCCGTACCGTCTTTGATTGATTCAATGCGGCGAATGTCGAGTCGGACGGAGGCGTAGAACTTCAGTGCCCTTCCGCCAGGGGTGACCTCATTGCTTCCATAGATGACACCAATTTTTTCGCGCAACTGATTGATGAAGATCGCGACCGTGTTGGACTTGGAGAGTCCGCCCGTCAACTTGCGAAGAGCTTGGCTCATGAGACGGGCCTGGAGTCCGACGTGCGTGTCGCCCATGTCGCCCTCGATCTCGGCTCGGGGTGTCAACGCCGCCACCGAGTCGATGACGATGACATCGAGCGCACCGGAGCGGATCAGCATGTCGGTAATCTCGAGCGCCTGCTCGCCGGTGTCGGGCTGGGAGATCAACAGGTCGTCGACGTTGACGCCGATCGCACGTGCGTAGACCGGGTCCATCGCGTGCTCTGCGTCGATGTACGCACAGACACCACCGTTGCGCTGCGCCTCAGCGACCACGTGCATGGCCAAGGTTGACTTACCCGAGGACTCGGGACCGTAGAGCTCGACGATGCGACCCCGTGGGAGTCCGCCAATGCCGAGGGCCATGTCGAGGGCAAGGGCACCGGTCGGAATCGACTCGATGTTCATGTGCAGGTTCTCGCCCATACGCATGATCGAGCCCTTGCCAAACTGCTTCTCAATCTGGCCGAGTGCGGCCTCGAGAGCCTTGGCGCGGTCATCGGTTGCCATTACTGTCTCCTTGTTCTTTGTCATCAGAGGAACGCTACGAACCTCTTGTGACATCGGTCGGTCCCCACCTGTAATTACTTTATACGAACACACGTTCGTATGCGGGTATTTCGCCAACCACAACATCATGCCCTGCGCGAGGGCAAAACGACAGAGTCTTTCAGGTACTTCGAGCTCTAATCGACCAGCGCCTGATAGACGAGTTGCTGGAGGTCGCGGCGAATCGGATAGGTGCCGCTCGGCAGTAACTGGGTGTAGAAACCGACCGTCAAATCCTCGGCCGGATCGACCCAGAAGGCCGTTGACGCAGCCCCACCCCAGGCGAATGACCCTTCCGAAACGAGACTCTTGTTCTTCGCCGCGTCAAGCATCACCGAAAAACCCAGACCGAATCCAATGCCGGCGTAGTCGATTTCAGAGAATGAGTCAGTGGCGAACTCCTCTAAGTCGACGTCACCCGGCAGATGGTTGCGGGTCATCAGCTCGAGGGTTCGATTGGAGACGAGACGAACGCCGTCGAGTTCGCCTCCGCGAAGCAGCATTGTCATGAAGCGCAGGTAGTCGCTGGCGCTCGAGACGAGACCACCGCCGCCGCCATGGATCCGCGGCGAGTGCGTCGCTCCCTTGGCGAGTTCCTCGTAAGGGAATGAATCCCCATTGCTCGGTCCGTAGAGCATCGCGAGCCGGTCCCACTTCTCCTCGGGGCAGTACCAGTCGGTGTCGACCATGCCCAGCGGTCCAAGGACGCGGTCCTGAAGAAACGACTCGAACGACTGACCACTCCAGATCTCGATGAGTCGGCCAAGCACGTCGACTGAGACTGAGTAGTTCCAGCCACTGCCCGGTTGAAACACGAGCGGGCTCGAACACCAGTCGTGCACGGCCTGGGCGAGGTCGGCGCCGGGCGCAAAGCCGAAGTCGTAGCCCTTCAGTCGATAGATCTCGTCGGTCGGGTGGGCGTTGTGGAAACCGTAGGTGAGTCCGCTCATCTGACTGAGCAGATGGTGCACGCGCACTGGCTCAATCGCGGGGACCGTCTGGGGCTTGGACGCCGTGCCGCCCGACCATACATGGGGCTCTTTCAACGCGTCGATCCACTGACCGACGTCGTCATTGAGATCAAAGCGTCCCTCTTCGTAGAGCATCATCACCGCAATCGAGGTGATTGGCTTGGTCATTGAGTAGATGCGCCAAATGGTGTCATTGGTGACTTCGAGATTCCTTTCACGGTCACGGAAGCCGCCCTTGTCGCTCCAGACGAGCTCGCCCCCGCGCGACACCGTCGCGAGCCAACCGGGCAGTCGGCGGTCGTCGACGTACGCATCGAAGTGCGGCTTGATGCGTGCCAGACGTTCGGGGTCAAAACCCATCGCCGAAGGATCGGCCTGAATCTCCAATGACGACATGCGCACCTCCGCGTTAGGACGAGATTACGCGAGCCCGACAGTGCTCAGGAAGGCCGGTCCAGAGCGCGTCGCAGCACGTCGAGCGAACTAATCGCACTGTACGCACGGACCCGGGGCCGGTCACCGGGCAAGCGAAGCGCGGCGTGCTCCAAGGTTTCGCCAAACGAAAGTCCGACGAACACGGTGCCGACCGGCTGACCGTCCTGTTCATCGGGACCCGCGACGCCGGTAACACTAAGACCAACGTCGGACCCGAGGAGTTCGCGCACTCCCTTGGCCATCGCCTCGGCGGCCTCGGCACTCACCACAGGTCCCACGGGAACCTTCAAGAGGTCGTACTTCACGTCCGAGGCGTAGCTCACAATGCCACCACGAAACCACGTGGAGGCCCCGGCGACCGCGACGAGTCGACTGGCGATGAGTCCGCCGGTCACCGACTCAGCAACCGCCAAGGTGGCGCCGCGCGCGAGCAGTCGCGTGGCGACGACGTCCTCCATGGTCTCGTCGTCAACGCCGAAGATGATGTCGCCCAACTTCTCGACGATGAGCGCGCGAACGAGTCGCTCCTCACTAGCGAGCAGTGACGACGCGTGCGCGGCGTCATCGCCGCGCGCGGTAAGACGTACCTTGATGCCTTCGATCCCTGAGGCGAGGAACGCAATGGTGACGCGATCATCGTCGCTCAACGCATCGAATCTCTGGGCCACGGCTTCGGCGAGGGCCGACTCGCTCGCGCCCCACGTGCGCAACACCCGACTCGTGATGACCGACGTCGATCCGTCGGCCCGTTGGCGCGCCAGGAGGTCGGGCAGGATCGCGCGTTCGAACATGTCGGTCATCTCATAGGGCACGCCGGGTACGGCGTAGACGACCTTCAGGCCAACCTCGCAGATAAGTCCGGGCGCCGTGCCGCGCGTCTGCGGGATAACTGTTGCTCCACGTGGCACGTCGGCTTGCAGCAGGTTGTTCTCGGGCATCGTTCGTCCCCGCGAGCCGAACATCGCGCGAATGTTCTCGACGATGTCCTCGTCGCGATCCAGCGGCACGTTCATTACTTCGGCGAGCGCCGCCCGGGTGATGTCGTCCTGGGTGGGGCCGAGTCCACCACAGACGATCAGCGCGTCGCTTCGCGCGAGTGCCGTTCGAAAGGCCAGCACGATTCGTTCGTGGTTGTCACCAACGTGCTGATGGAACTGCGAGGAGATGCCGCTGGCGGCGAGGTGCTCGCCCAACCACTGTGAGTTCGTGTCGGGAATCTGGCCCAGCAACAACTCGGTACCGACGGCGACAATCTCAACGCGCACGCAGGCCAACCTTCTTGCCTTCGTCGTAGTACTGCCAACCCGTGTAGATGGTGAGCACGACCGCGATCCAGATCACGGACACGCCGATCCAGCCGTGGTGTGCCGTCACTGGAATGACGCACAACGCAATCGCCCAGTCCTGGGCGAACGTCTTCCACTTGGCGAGCTTGCTGGCGGGAATCGAGATTCCGCGCTTGGCCGCCTTGGCGCGAAAGACACTCATCCAGATCTCACGAAGGGTGATAATGGCGGCCGGGACAATGAAGTCCTTCAGGCCGTGGGGACGGGCCAAGATCAGCGCGTACAGCGAACCAAGGACAATGACTTTGTCGGCGAGTGGATCAAGGAACGCACCCGACGTCGTGGTGCCGTGGCGACGCGCGACGATGCCGTCGAAGTAGTCCGACATCGCGGCCAAGAAGCCAACGAGCGCGGTCCACCACGAGATTCGGTCAAAGACGATGAGGTAGATGAAGACGGGCGCGACGAGCAGCCTCGACGCCGTGAGCATGTTGGCCGGTGTGAGCAGCGCGGACTCCCCGTAGGTGGGCTTGGTCGTCATACCAGCACCGCCTCCAGATCCGTTCCGTGACTCGCCACAATTTCACAGTCAACCATCGCTCCAACCTCGAGCGACCGGTCCACCATCACAATGCCATCAATTTCGGGGCACTCGCGGACACTTCGAGCCACGCCCGGTGCATCAATCAGCAGCTGCTGTCGCATACCGACCAACGCGTCGCGACGTCGAGCCGTAATCGCATCCTGCAACTCGCTCACCTCGCGGAGTCGCTCGAGGGCGAGTTCATGTGGAACCTGCGCACCAAGGTCGTTCGCGTAGGTCCCCTCCTCCGAGGAGAACGTGAAGAAACCGGCCCAGTCGAGTTGTGCCTCTTCGATGAAGTCGAGCAGAGCACGCTGGTCATCCTCGGTCTCACCGGGGTAGCCGAGGATGAAGGACGAGCGAAACGTCGCGTCGGCATCGCTCGCGCGAATCGCGGCAATTCGTTCGAGGAAGCGCTCCGCGTCGCCCCAACGGCGCATTGCGCGAAGGAGCGGCCGCGACGCGTGCTGCAAGGAGAGGTCGAAGTACGGGACACCGCTTTCGAGGATTGCTTCGATGAGACCGCCGGTAAGCCCCGATGGGTACAGGTACAAAAGTCGAACGCGATCGACCTCGCGACTGAGGGTGCGCGTCAGTTCAATGAGTGGTTGTGTGCCGCCTTCGTCGAGGACCTCGACCGGTTCGCCTCGGCCCGCACGTCGGCGGTCGTAGCCCCAACTCGCGAGATCCTGCGCGATTAACACCAACTCTCGGACACCGCCTTCGGCGAGCGCACGGCCTTCGGAGAGAATCTCCTCGGTAGAACGCGAACGCTGGTCGCCACGGAATGACGGAATCGCGCAAAAGCCGCAGCGTCGATCGCAGCCCTCGGCAATCTTCACGTACGCCCACGGGGTCTTTGACTTCGGGCGTGGCAAATTCAAGAGGTCGAATGAACTTGACGGCCGGCTGCGCAGCGCGACGGGCGTCGAGGGGGCCAGTGCCGTCAGGCTCTCGCCGAAGCCGGCAACGAGGTCGACCTCGGGCAGCGCGGCGGCGAGTTCATCGCCGTAGCGCTCAGCCATGCAACCCGTCACGACAAGGCGCGAACCCTTCTGCTTGACGTCGGCGAGCGCGAGCACCGTCTCGATCGACTCCTCACGGGCCGCTTCAATGAAGGCGCACGTGTTCGCGACGACGAGGTCGGCCGCGGTCGCCGAGACCGCGACCGTGTAACCCTGGGACTCGAGCAGTCCCGCCAGCTTTTCGGAGTCGACGTGGTTCTTGGGGCACCCAAGCGTCTCGATCCAGTACCGCAAGAACATCTCCTCTAGTCACGACGACACTGAGCTACGCGCTCAGTGGTGATGGCGGAGAGGGAGGGATTTGAACCCTCGGGCCCACTTTCGCAGGCCGCATTCTTAGCAGGAATGTGGTTTAAACCGAACTCACCCACCTCTCCCAGCCACGCCATCCTACTAAAAGGGCGTTGTGGACACACAATGTCAAACCGAGCCGCTCGTCGTTCACCGTTGCTCTCCCTGAGCGACGACCCGGGAAGTCGTCGCGACGGTCGCTATCGAGAACATTCTCTATCATTGCGCTAGAGAAATACCTAGAGTGGCTGCACCGAGAAGGGAAATCCATGCGCAACCTCCGACTTTCGCTGGCGGGACTTATCACGCTCTCAACGCTGGCGACGGTGTCGCTCTCTAGCGGCGTCAGTGCGAACGCGTCCGCACTGCCGACGCTGTCCTCGTGCAAGACGGCCGTGACGAGTCAAGAGCACACGAAGGGCAAACTGACCGTCGCCACCGACGACCCCGGCTACACCCCGTGGTTCGTCAACAACACGCCCACCAACGGCAAGGGCTACGAGTCGGCCGTCGCCTACGCGGTAGCGAGTGAACTGGGCGTGGCGAAGTCCAACGTGGTGTGGGTGCACGAGCCTTTTGACTCGAGTTACGAACCCGGTCCCAAGGCCTTTGACTTTGACATCAATGAGGTCTCCTACACCGCGCCACGCGCGAAGGCCGTCACCTTTTCGGTCAGCTACTACGACGTGCAACAGTCCGTCGTCGCCCTCAAAACCGACGCAATCGTGAAGAAGCACTCCGCGAGTGAGTTAAAGACCTATA
>DATCCA010000021.1:0-2253 GCA_036511575.1 Acidimicrobiales bacterium | reverse complement strand
GCCCATACGACGCCGGTTTCGCGCAGCGCGCTGACGACGCCGAGCGGCGCCCTCGTCTGCGCGTAGAGCACCATCGTGTACGCAACGAGCGACATGAGTCCCGCCGCGATGCCAATGCTGATGGTTGAAGGCTTGGCATTCCATTTCCAACCGCGACGAACAACAACCGCGACGACCCAGATTGTCGATTGGAGTGCGAAGAGTGCCACGGCGTAGCGCAGGGTGTCGTGGCTTCGCCGTACGCCGAGACCGTCGACCACGGTGTACACGGCGATCGCCACGCCCGTCGCGAGAGCCCAGTACACACCAACTCTGTCGAGCTTCGTCGAGTTGCGGACGTAGGAAACGCTGATGACGCCGATGACAATGAAGACGATGCCCGCCAGTCCTTTAAGCCCAACGCGTTCACTGGCGAGCACGAGTCCGCCAAGTGACACCAGCAGTGGCGCGACCCCGCGCGCAATCGGATAAGCCCGTGAGAAGTTCGCACGCTGATACGAACCCATAAGAAAGAGTTCATAGCCAATGTGGCAGGCGACTGACGCCGAAACGAAGGGCCACGCCTGCGCCCGGGGTAGGCCAATGAAGGGCAGCACACTCCAACTGGCCACGGCGATGGCGAGATTCATCAGCGCGAAACTGGTGGTCTGGCTCGTTATCCCCTTGGCGAGGGCATTCCATACGGCGTGAATAAGTCCCGCGAGAAGAACCAGAAGGACGATGGTAAGACTCACGACAAAGTCGTTTCATCTTCCATTCGCACAATGAGAATCCTAAGATGGTCGCTGTCGTTCACCCGTGAAGCTGGCCCCGGAGTGCGCATCCGTCACCGTATAGACTTACGATTCGCGTCTCGGAGTCTCGACTTCGAGAACACCGAGGACCTGTGGTGCAGCTCGGAGTGCACGCCGCCCTGTCAAGGCGGAGGTCGCGGGTTCAAATCCCGTCAGGTCCGCTCGACACCCGCAAGGGTGACGAGGAGGTCGAGTAGCTCAGTCGGTAGAGCGCGCGCCTGAAAAGCGTGAGGTCACCGGATCGACGCCGGTCTCGACCACCAGAAAAAGTCGCCCCACGGAATCTTCACGAACTCTGTGGGGCGACTTTTTGTGTGGTGGTCACTTCGGCGGGCGTTACTCGAATCCGGGCGTGGCGTTGACTGGGAGTGCTCTGCCACGTTCCCGCGATGACGAGGTGGCGGCGAAGACGTTGAATCGCCAGTTGCTCATCACCGATTGTCGCGTGGACCAGACCGAGGGGCTCGATACGTGCCACGACCTTTGATCCATTGAAACGCTGTACGAAGTACGCGCTCACCCGCCCACGATGACGACTCGACGTGGTGAGCGAACGATAGAAATACTGTTCTGCTCGGCCCTCGTCGTTGATCGTCATCAGGCGAACGTACCGAAAGGGTGTGACACAATGCGGAATGGAATGTGCGAGCACCGAGTTGCCCCAGGTACGACCGCGTTTCGCCCTCCAGCCCAGTGGCGTCCCCTGGCCGACGCAGCAGTGGCCGAGGGGAACCTCACCACACCAGGAGGAACTCGAACGCGTCGTCGACGAGATGTTCAGCGACGAGGAACTCGCCGAAACCAACGCCGTGGTGGTCATCCAAGGTGGCAAGGTCTTGGTGGAACGCTACGGCGGCGAACAGGCCCGCTTCGATGGACCGAGCGAGCCCATCACCGCCGAGAGCCAGCTGCTGTCGTGGTCGATGGCCAAGTCAGTCCTGCACGCCATTGTGGGCACCCTCGTTGACGAGGGTCGTCTCAACCCCGACCAACTGGCCCCGGTGCCCGAATGGCGCGACCACGCCGACCCGCGCCACCAGATTCAGGTGCGCGACTTGCTCGCCATGCGCGACGGACTGGCCTTCATCGAAGAGTACGAAATCGGCCACACGAGTCACGTCATCGAGATGCTCTTTGGCGAAGGTAAGGAGGACATGGCAGCCTTTACCGCGGCGCTCCCGCTCGCCCACGAACCGGGCACGTTCTACAACTACTCCAGCGGCACGACGAACGTGCTCAGTCGCATCGTCGCCGACCTCGTCGGCTACGCCAGCGACTACGACGCCTACCTGCACGAACGACTTTTCGCTCCCCTGGGTATGACGAGTGCGGTCGCTTCCTTCGACGACAGTGGCGTCTTCATCGCGTCGAGCTTCGTCCACGCGAAGGCGCTCGACTTCGCGAAGTTTGGACTCCTGTACCTGCGAGGTGGCGAGTGGGATGGCGAGCAGATCATTTC
>DATCCA010000020.1:0-14643 GCA_036511575.1 Acidimicrobiales bacterium | reverse complement strand
ACTTCGCCAGCTAGCGAACCGTTGGGTCGGCATCTTGCACGCTTGCATCGACCAAAAGGTCGAATACGACGAAAATCTCGCCTGGAAGCACAGAATTGATCTCGCCGCTTGACGAGATGGGGTCAAGGGGTGTCTAACCTTGGTACTTCCAAGCCGGTGTGGCGCAGTCTGGTAGCGCAGGCGATTTGTAATCGTCAGGTCGTGGGTTCGAATCCCTCCACCGGCTCTCCACCGATTTTTGATGAATGACAATCGTGACCTTCGCTGTGCGTATTCAGCCGAGCCGAATCCCAAGTGCAACTAAAACGCAGGCGAAGGCTGAAACGGCCATCCTCGTGCGCGCCGTATTGAGCCGTTCCCAACGCGTCGCCAGCGCGATCCAGTCAGCGGGTGGATCACTTGCATCCCTTTCGAAGGTCGCGGCATCAAAGGCCACCGTTCCATACGTCGTGACTCGAACGCGAACGGAGAACACGACAGATCAGACGCCAAAGACCTCGACCCGCGAATACGCCGAACCAGATTCACCTGCGATTGCTCCTTCGCCAGCGAAACGGATTGACACACCTTTAATACGAAGCGCATTCAACCTCGATCGAAGGTAGCTCGCAACGTGTTGAGCACGCGCTCGACTCAATGAATAATTCAGTGACGCCAGTCCGGTAGTCGCGGTGTACCCGTACAGAGTGACATTTGAATACTTCTTAATTCTCACGGTCAGAGCCAATCGTTCAACTTGACTCTTCAGCACGGACGAAAGCAACGATGAGTTTTTTCTGAAAGACCCCACTGCGCCAAAGAGTGAGATTGGCTCATGTCCCTTCCACTGCGCGTAAAGAGTCATTGAATTAGTCAGAGTTATGACTTGACCAACCAAAAAAACAACGCCTTTGCCGTTGGAGTCTGTGTTCCAGGAAATCATTACGAAGCCGGAACGAATTAGTCCCAACTGACCGGGCAGCGTGGTCAATCCGCCAAGATCACCCGTCAATGAGGCTGCGGTCCCGCTTCCCCCATTGGCGCTCAAAGTGATTGTGACTAGGTCAGACGAGACCGCTATCCACTGTGCGAACAGAGTTATGTCGTCGTTCAATACAAAAGATGCGCCGCCAGCAAACGCGGTGCTGCTTCCGTTCGCGGACATATTCCAGCCTTCAAATGAAAAACCGGGATTCAACGAACCGCTCAGAATCGGCAAAATGATTGTGCTTCCTACCAGTCCGCTAACGATGGGTGAACCAATGCTCCCTTCATTAAGCGTGATCTCGATTGTCGAAGGGACCGCCTGACTCCATTGGGCAAAAACCTCGATGTCAGACGTAAATCCAAAGTTCGCACCATTCGCATAAGAGGTACCACTCCCGTTAGCGGCGGTGTTCCAGTCTGTGAAAAGGTGCCCGGCGTTGACGAAAGTCGGCTGCAAGTTTGAGAAAAGAGTTAGTGATGAAGGCGCGCTCATGGTTTGAGAAGAGGTAACCGCATCTGAAGCCCTCGCATTCTCATCAAAAATGACCTCATGATTTACGATTGGAGCCGTCCATTGGGCATACAGGCCAATATCCACGTTGAATGAATACAATGATCCATCCGCATATGAAGTTCCACTTCCATCAGCCGCAGTGTTCCAGCCTGTGAACGAACCCCCAGCGTCTTGGAAGACTGGTCGAATGTTTGAATAGGCAGTGAGTTGCGTGGGATGGCTCGCTGTCATAAAGGTGCTCACAGTGTCGGTCCCGTTGTCATTCTCAAAGAATGTCACCGAGTGCGACATCGGAATTAAGAGCCATTGAGCGTACATACCGGTGTCATCTGTGAAGGAATAAGTTTCGTCGTCGGTGAAAGAAGTTCCTGTTCCGTCGGCGGATGTATTCCAGCCAGTGAACGTATATCCAGGATCTGTAAACGCCGGACTCATATCCGCGAAAGGAGTCAGCGAGGTTGGGACGCTGCTCGATTCAAGTTGATTGACCTGGTCGGCGACATTGACGTTCTCCATGAAGGTCACGGTGTGGACAATCGGAAACGCCGCTGCGGGTAATGCGATGACAATTGAACTCGCAACTAAAGCCAAGACGCCAATACCGCAGAAAAGTGAATTGCGAACACGCTTTGGTCCATTGATCATGACTCTGACCGAACGGCAAGGTTGAGGAGACGAGATTTGACAGTACGACGCATTTGGAACCCTTAGAAAGTAGGAAGGTGCGCCTGGACATGCAAACGTACGTACGGCAGCTACGACTCCGATGGGAGAAAAGCGTGCCTCGAAGAAGATGATGTCGTCACCGTGCAACTAGGTGGCGAGTACAGCGCGTAGCCGAATCTCCCTTGCCCCCTCACAATACGGGACCACTATCCGTAATGACTAGGGCACAAAGTCCCGAGTTGACTCGATCTACGAACGCCGACTTCGTTGACGCGCGACTTCGAACGCCGCCACCGAAACCGCGACACCGGCGTTCAAGGAACTGATCTTCCCCGACTGGGGTATCGACACAACGGCCGCGCATCGCTTGCGCGTGAGCGTAGAAAGTCCCTTTTCTTCGCCGCCGACGACCAGGGCGACGGGTGTTGTTCCAAGGTCCAAGTCGTAGATCGAGTCATTTGACTCTCCGGCCAGTCCGACCGTCAAGACGCCCGCTTTGTTAAGGACGTCGAGCGCCGCGGGTACGCCACCCACGTCGCAGAACGTCAGATACTCAATGGCGCCGGCGGCGGTCTTCGTGACCGACGGTGAGATTCGCGCCGATCGGTGACGGGGCACGACGACGCCGGTGACGCCCGCGCCATCGGCGCTTCGCAACATCGCGCCGAGGTTGCGGGGATCGGTGACGCCGTCACAGACGAGGAGAAAGGGATGGCGATGCGTCAACAGATCATCGAGATGCACCGTCTCGAGACGTGCGGCAATGGCCATCACGCCCTGGTGGCCCTCGGTACGCGCTTCGCGGTCCAGACGCGTCATGGACACGACCTGCACCGGCACGCGCTGGCGCTGCGCCTCGAACTCGATGGCGTCGAGAATCTCCGAGGTGTCCTGCGCGTCGGCGACGAAAATCTTCTGGACCTGGCGCCGGCGAGCCTTTAAGAGCTCGAGCACGGCGTGTCGACCCTCGACCTGCTCTCCGCCGAGTCCTTCCTTTTCACGAGCGCTCGGCGCACGTCGCGGCCCACCGACCTGACCGCCGGTCATGGGACGCCCGCCTTGACGAGATGATCGGCCGGGCGGTCCCTTTCGAGGAGCGGGACGCGGCGTCACGCGACCTCGTTCAACAAGGCGACCGCAGTGGCGGCGATGCCTTCGACGCGGCCCAGGGCGCCCAGCCCCTCGGCGGTGGTCGCCTTCACCGTGACGAGCGCGCCCACCACGGCCGAGAGTTCATCGGACATGGTGGGCATAAACGGAGCCAGTTTCGGACGTTCGGCAACGATCGTCACGTCGGCCGACTCGACGCGCAGGCCCGCGCCGTGCACCATCGCGACCGTGTCGACGAGCAGATGGCGTGACGACGCGCCAGCGAACGCTGGGTCCGTATCGGGGAAGTGGCGCCCGAGATCGCCGAGGTTTGCCGCGCCGAGCAGCGCGTCACACAGCGCGTGTGTCACGACGTCGGCGTCGGAGTGTCCAACGAGCCCCGGCGCATCGGGAATGGCAACGAGGCCGAGCCAAAGGGTCCGCGACGGGTCGTCGCTCACACGGTGCACGTCAACACCGTGACCGATCCTCACGAGCGCACCGTGGATGCGATGTTCGAGAGATCGACCGGCTCGGTGATCTTCATGTTCTGACGCTCGCCGGGCACCACCACAACTCGCCCCCCATTTGCCTCGACGAGTGCGGCGTCGTCGGTCGCGTCCGCACCGTCGGCGTGGGCGCGCACGAGCACGTCGCGGCGAAAGGCCTGGGGCGTCTGGACGGTCACGAGCTCTGCGCGCGACACGGTCTCGGTGACCACGGTTGTGGCGCCCTGCGTCGTCACACGTTTGACGGTGTCGGAGATCGCGAGGCCGGGGACCGCGCCGTCCGCGCCGTTGGTCACCGCGTCGACGACCGCGCCAAAGAGCGCGGCCGATGCCATTGGTCGAGCGGCGTCGTGCACGACCACCACGTCCACGTCCTCACATTGCGCCAAACCAGCACGGACGGACTGCGCACGAGTCGGGCCACCAACGACCACCACGTCGGCGCCTTCACCGTTGCCGTCATAGTTCAAGGGGACAACGAGCACGACGCGTTGCGCCACCGATCGTGCGGCGTGCACGCTGTGCGCGGCGACGGTGTCGTGGTTGAGAATGGCGAACTGCTTGGGACCACCGAAGCGCACGCCCTGGCCGGCGGCGACGACTACGGCCGCGACCGACATGGCTACGGCAGGACCGAGGCGAGCTTTTCTTCAGCCGCTTCCGTGTCCACGTTCAAGGCGAACGTCAGCTCGGAGACGAGGATCTGACGCGCGCGGGTGAGCATGCGCTTTTCACCGGCCGAAAGGCCCTTGTCCTTGTCACGGATCGAGAGGTTTCGCACGACTTCGGCGACCTGGTAGATATCGCCAGAACGGAGCTTCTCGGAGTGATTCTTGAATCGACGTGACCAGTTGGTCGGCATGCGAGCTTCCTTCTTGCGAAGCACCGCGAAGACCTCTTCGACCTCTTCGTCGTTGATGACGTCGCGCAGGCCCACTGATTCGGCGTTCGCCACCGGAACCATCAAGACCAGGTCGGTGTAGGCGACCTTGAGCTTCAAGTAGTCCTGTTTTACGTCAAAAGCCGTCATTTTCTCGATCTTTTCGACCGTGCAGGCCCCGTGGTGGGGGTAAACGAGGCGATCGCCTTTTTTGTATTTGCGAGCAGTCATAAACGAGGTTCTCCTCAAAGAGAATCAGCCTAAGTGGCGGAAGGGGGATTAGTTAGTTTACCAGACTTTGCTCAAATCGTGCCTGATTGGGCGACAACGATGGCCTCGGCCAGCGTGCGTCGGCGATGAACGTTCACGCCCGCCACGTCCTCCAGTTCCCCTTCGCAGGGCACCAGCACGTCGGTCGCGCCGAGGCGCTGGGCTTCGCGAATTCGACGCGTGAGCCCCGACACCGCCCGCAACTCCCCCGCCAGTCCCACCTCGCCCATCACGGCGAGCGTCCTCGGGACCGCGAAGTTGAGCGAGGCGGACGCCACGCAGAGCGCAAGGGCCACGTCGACCCCGGGCTCGTTGGCCGGAAGTCCACCCGCGGTTGCCGCGAAGACGTCAGAACTCGCGGTATTGATACCGCAACGTGACTCGAGAACCGCGAGCAACAGGGCCAGTCGCTGCGAGGAGACCTGGTGGGCGACCCGACGTGGCGACCCGAAACTGGTCGCCACCAACGCCTGCATTTCGATCAGAAACGAGCGAGATCCGTCGTTGGTCACCGTAAAGACGACGCCCGGCACGTCAAGTTCGGGTCCGCGCAGTACCTTGGCGTCGGCCATCTCGCGCAGTCCGTCACTTACCATCTCGAGTAGACCCACCTCATCAGTGGGACCGAAGCGGTGTTTGAGTGCCCGCAACAGCCGAAGCGAACCGTTGCGATCGCCCTCAATTCGCACCACGGTGTCGACGAGGTGTTCGAGCGCGCGCGGCCCGGCCAGCTCTCCGTCTTTGGTCACGTGACCCACGAGGAGCAGCGCGACGCCGGTTTCCTTGGCTACCGAGCACAGTCGTTCGGCGACGTGTCGGACCTGGGGCACGGACCCCGCGACGCCGCCAAGTGACGTGGCGCTCATCGCCGAAATTGAATCGACGACGCAGAGCGTCGGTCGCCGGGACTGCAACAGTTCCTCAGCGACGTCGACGTCGGTTGATGCCGCGACATCGAGTCCCGCGGGAACCGCACCCAATCGACGGGCCCGTTGTGCCACTTGGGCGACCGACTCTTCGGCGGCGATCAAGAGAACCGGCTCGCCGGTGCCGGCGAGGGCTCGTAGTGCCATGAGCGCGAGCGTCGATTTGCCGACGCCCGGTTCACCAAAGAGCAACGTCGTCGAACCGGCGATGAACCCACCTCCGAGGACGCGGTCGAGTTCGCCCACTCCAGTCGAGTTGACCTGCGCGCCGATATCGTCGACGTCGAGGAGCGACGTCGTCACGGCCGAGGAGGCGCGGGCCTTAACGTTCGTCTTCTCTTCGTCGAGTGTGTTCCACTCGCCACAACCCGAACATCGTCCGGTCCAACGTGGTGACGTCGTGCCGCATTCGCGACAGACATGAACTGAATGGACCTTCACCTCCGCGAGGCTAGGAGCTCGCTGTGACGTCTAGGCGTTGTCGGAGAGATCCTCGAAGTCGATCGAGGGCGGTAGACCCTCGACGCCTTCGAAGGTCAAGTACGGTCCGTCAGGTCCTTCGGCGACGTCGCCGACGATCGTCTGACCGGCGTGGAACTCCTTGAAGAGAATCTTCTCGCTCAAGGCGTCTTCGACGTACTGCTGCACCGCACGGCGAAGTGGTCGCGCACCGAGTTCGGGGTCGTAGCCCTTGTCGGCGAGGAATCCCTGTGCCGCGGCGGACAACTCGAGTCCGAGGCCCTGGACGCCGAGTTGATCGCGCAGTCGCGTGATGAACATGTCGGCGATCAGGATCACTTCTTCCTTGGTCAACTCGTGGAAGACGATCGTGTCATCGATTCGGTTGAGGAACTCGGGACGGAAGTGGGCCTTCAGCGCGCTATTGACCTTCTCCTTCATGCGCTCGTGATCGGCGACGTCGGACATCTTGCCAAAGCCAATGGCGGCCTTACGCAGGTCGGCGGTGCCGAGGTTCGAGGTCATGATCAGAATCGTGTTCTTGAAGTCGACGGCACGACCCTGAGCGTCGGTGAGACGACCATCTTCGAGAATCTGCAACAGCGTGTTGAAGACGTCGGGGTGCGCCTTTTCCACTTCGTCGAACAACACGACGGAGAAGGGCTTGCGACGAACGGCTTCGGTCAACTGACCGCCCTCGTCGTAGCCGACGTAGCCGGGGGGCGAGCCAATGAGTCGACTCACCGAGTGCTTCTCCATGTACTCCGACATGTCGAGCTGGATCAGTGCGTCTTCGTCGTCGAAGAGGAACTCCGCGAGTGTCTTGGCGAGCTCAGTCTTTCCCACTCCCGTCGGTCCGAGGAAGATGAACGAGCCACCGGGACGCTTCGGGTCCTTCAGACCGGCGCGGGTGCGACGTATCGCGCGGCTGATCGAGATAACCGCTTCGTCTTGACCAATGATGCGCTTGTGGAGTTCGTCCTCCATGCGCAGCAGCTTGCTCGTCTCCTCCTCGGTCAGTCGGTAGACCGGAATGCCGGTCCAGACCGCGAGGACTTCAGCAATGGTGTCCTCGTCAACGAGGTCAAACACGACACCGCCGGAGGCCTGAGTGGTGAGTTCGAGTTCTTCGCGCTTGGAGACGAGATCTCGCTCCTGCTCTTCGAGGGCCTTCGCCTGCTCGAGGGCGCCACTGGCCATCGCGCTCTCCTTATCGGCGCGAACCCTCATGATGTCTTCGTCAAACTTGCGCTGCGCAGGTGGGGTGTCCATGCGACGGATGCGCAGACGACTGCCGGCCTCGTCGATGAGGTCAATGGCCTTGTCGGGCAAGAACCGGTCCGAGATGTAGCGGTCGGCGAGGTTCGCCGCCGCGATGAGGGCCTGGTCGGTGATCTTGACGGCGTGGAACTCTTCGTAGACCTCACGAAGTCCCTTCAAGATGTCGATGGTCATCGCGACCGACGGCTGCTCCACCTTGACGGGCTGGAAGCGACGCTCGAGCGCGGCGTCCTTTTCAATGTGCTTGCGATATTCGTCGATGGTGGTGGCACCGATGGTCTGCAGTTCACCGCGAGCCAACATGGGCTTCAAGATCGACGCAGCGTCGATGGCGCCTTCAGCGGCTCCCGCGCCGACCAAGGTGTGGATCTCGTCAATGAAGAGGATGATGTCACCGCGTGTACGGATCTCCTTCAGCACCTTCTTCAGACGCTCTTCGAAGTCACCACGGTAGCGACTGCCAGCAACGAGCGCCCCGAGGTCGAGCGTGTAGAGCTGCTTGTCAGCCAGTGTGACGGGCACCTGGTTCGCGACGATTTTCTGGGCGAGACCCTCGACGATTGCGGTCTTACCAACGCCTGGTTCGCCAATAAGCACGGGGTTGTTCTTAGTGCGACGTGACAGCACCTGCATCACACGCTCGACTTCCTTCTCGCGTCCGACGAGCGGATCGAGCTTGCCTTCGCGAGCGAACTGCGTGAGGTTGCGACCAAACTGGTCGAGCACGGCCGAACCGCCGGCGCCCTCGGGGTCACTCTTGGTACCGCCGCTGGCGCCTTGGCTCCCAGCCTCTTTGCCGGCCTGTCCGGACATCATCTGGATGACCTGGGTGCGAACCCGAGCCATGTCGGCGCCGAGGTCCGAGAGGACCTGCGCCGCGACGCCGTCGCCCTCGCGCACGAGCCCGAGCAGCATGTGCTCGGTGCCGATGTAGGAGTGGCCGAGTTGCAGGGCTTCGCGGAGTGACAGCTCCAGTACCTTCTTCGCGCGAGGCGTGAAGGGGGGTGAACCGGGCGACGGGTTGGTGTTCGCCCCGATCGCCTCCTCCACCTTTTCGCGCACGACGTCAAATGTGACGCCCAGGGCGTCGAGGGCCTTGGCCGCGACGCCTTCGCCCTCTCGAATCAGACCGAGCAGAATGTGCTCGGTGCCAATGAAAGCGTGGTTGAGGTCACGTGCTTCTTCCTGCGCGAGCACAAGCACTCGGCGGGCACGGTCAGTAAATCGTTCGAACAAGAGTCATCCTTTGTGCGTCAATAAGTAAAAGTGTACCGGTGGACTGTTCAACATGAGTCCCACCCCCGCGACCACCGAGAATGGCCAATCGGCCCTCAATTAAGGTGGACAGGTGAACCCGATTGAGCGATTACAGCTGGCATCGGTGGAGAACGACCTCGCGGGGTTAGATACCTTACTCGCCGAGTCCGTAATCTTCGGCGACGCGTACCTCGACTCGGTCACCACGCACCTCATTTACGCTGGCGGCAAGCGTCTTCGCCCCCTCCTGGCCATTGCGTCCGCCACCAGTGGTGCTCGCCCGGCATCGAAGGAGGACCTGCTCGGTGGCGTCGCCCTGGAACTTATGCACCTGGCCTCGCTCTACCACGACGACGTCATGGACGAGGCGGACGTGCGCCGAAATGTCGACAGTGTCAATGCTCGCTACGGCAACCTGATTGCCATCGTCGCCGGCGACTATCTGATGGCCCGTTCCGCCGGAATCGCGGCCGGCCTCGGTGTGGAGGTCGCCGGGCTGCTCGCGGACACCCTCGCGGAACTAACGCGCGGCCAAGTGAGTGAAGTTCGAACGGCCTTTTCCGTCGAGCGCACCGAGGACGACTACTTCGCCGCCATCGGCGGCAAAACGGGGGCGTTGATGTCGTCGAGCTGTCGCATCGGCGCCCTCACGGCTCGTCTGCCTGACGAAGAGAAGGAGGCGCTGACCGAGTTCGGTCTGTGCTTTGGAATGATCTACCAATTGCGCGACGACATCCTCGACATCATCGCGACCAACAACCAGTTGGGCAAGCCGGCCGGTCAGGATCTTGCCGAAGGTATCTACAACCTTCCGACCATTTACGCCTTGCGAGACTCCAACGTTGGTGACCAACTTCGCGGTGTGCTTGGCGCACTCCTCGACGACGAGGACCGCGAACGAGCTCGAAAACTTGTCGTCGCCACCGATGGCATTGAACGCACGATCGTGGCGGCGCAGACGTACCTACAACGAGCGCACGCCGTCCTCGACATCGTGCCAAATCAAGAGTTGCGTCGGGGCTTCTCATCACTCATCGAATCGCTGCTCGAGGACCTGCCAAGCTTCTAGTTGGCCAACGGCTTGAGCGTGGGGAAGGCAATCACTTCGCGGATATTTGACTCGTCAGCGATCAACATCGCGAGTCGGTCGATACCCAGTCCGAGACCGGCGGTCGGCGGCAACCCCCACTCGAGTGCCCTGATGTAGTCCTCATCGATGTGCATTGTCTCGGGTTCGCCCTCGGCGGCCAGACGGGCTTGGTCCTCGAACCTGAGTCGCTGATCCACCGGGTCGATGAGTTCCGAGAAGCCGTTCGAGAGTTCGCGACCGACCGCGTAGGACTCAAAGCGCTCGACGAGGTCCGGGTCGCTCTGGTGTCGTCGAGCGAGCGGCGAGATCTCCACCGGAAAGTCGGTGACGAAGATCGGATTCCACAACGCCGCCTCGGCCGTTGCTTCAAAGAGTTCGGCGAGGCAACGCCCGGGACCCCACGCTCGGTGCACGTCGACTCCGCGTTCTTCGAGCATCGAGGCCAACTTCTCTCTCGGCGTGTGTACCGACACCTCTTCGCCGACCGCTTCGCTCGCGAGTTCGGCCATGGTGCGACGAGGCCACGGCGCGGCGAACGAGAACGGTCGACCTTGATACTCGACCTCGGTCGTGCCGAGCACGTCCATCGCGACACCGGCGGTCAACTCTTCGGTGAAGTTCATCATGTCCTCGTAGTTCCAGTAGGCGCAGTAAACCTCGAGCATCGTGAATTCAGGGTTGTGACGAGGGCTTACGCCTTCGTTTCGAAAGACGCGACCCATCTCGAAGACCCGCTCGAATCCACCGACGACGAGCCGCTTAAGCCACAACTCGGGGGCGACTCGCAAGAAGAAGTCACTGTCGAGGGCGTTGTGGTGCGTCACGAAGGGCCGGGCATCCGAGCCCGACGCAATCGTATTGAGAAGAGGTGTCTCAACCTCCACGAAACCCTGCGCCCAGCAGCGCTCGCGCACCGCGCGAGCCAACTCGCTGCGACGTTGCAACGACGTGCGCGTCGCCGGATTGGCCCAGAGGTCCGCTTCGCGGTGACGGTAGCGAAGGTCGTAGTCCGTGATGCCGGCCCACTTGTCGCCGAAGTTGTGCTGTGCCGTGGCGAGCGTCACCCACGTCTCGACCTTGACCGAGAGTTCGCCGCGCTTGGTGCGAACGACTTCACCGCTCACGCCCACCCAGTCGCCCAGGTGAAGTTTCGCGAACTCCTCGAAGTCGTTGGTCACGTTCGCCAGGGCGAACAATTGGATCTCACCGCTGGAGTCGCGCATCGTCGCGAAGGCGAGTTTGCCCTGACGCCGTAGGAGCATGAGTCGACCTGCGACATTTACGTTGTCACCCGACTCGTCGCCGTCGGCGAGATGGTCGTAGGTCGTCTGCAACGCCCCGGCGTAGGCGTTGTGCGCGAACGAATATGGCAATGTCACTAAGCGTCTCCCGAATGATTCCTTTCATGAACGATACGCAATCCGTGGAGGGTCAACCAGGGTTCGACGTGTTGGACGTGTTTGGTGTGTGGTGCGATGAGTCCCGCCAACCCTCCCGTCGCGATGACGGTCGCCTCCCCGAGTTCGTCAATGATGCGTTCGACGACCCCGTCGACCTGGGCCGCGAAGCCGTAGAGGACGCCCGACTGGATTGATTCGACCATGGACTTGCCGATCACCGAGCGGGGTCGAACGAGTTCGACCGATCGCAGTGCTGCGGCGTGCGCGTAGAGGGCGTCGAGAGAGATCGCGACGCCCGGCGCGATGGCGCCGCCGAGATACTCGCCCTTCGCGCTGATGACGTCAAAGACGGTGGCGGTGCCCAGATCGACCACAATCGAGGCACCCGGATAGAGGTCGTAGGCACCGACCGCGTCCGCAATTCGGTCGGGGCCTACTTCACGGGGGTTGTCGTAGAGGATTGGCATGCCCGACTTGGTGCCCGGTCCAATCACCGTGATGTCGAGCTCTGAGAACCAGCGGTTCGCCATCCGGCGAAGCTGGGTATTGGCCATGGGCGACGACGACGAAATCGCAATCGCGGTCACGGCGGTGCGCAGATCGAGCCCCTCGAGGTCGAGTAGTTGCGTCAACACCATCGCGTGTTCGTCGGGGGTGCGTTCGGCCACGGTCGAGATGCGCCAGTGGAACGCCAGCCCGCGTTCGTCCGTCGCGCGCGCGAATCCCATGGCGTCGGGCGACCCCGGCGTCTCGGGACCAAAGAGACCAATGACGGTCTCGGTGTTACCTACGTCCATTGCCAGGAGCATCAGCGTTCCTCTCGTTCCAAGGTGACGGTTCCATTATCGATGAGTCGCACGCCGTCGACGTTCGCGGCGATCAACGCTCGAGCCTCACCAATCTCGTCGTCACTCGATGGCTCAAACGTGACGGGATTGACGACGTCGGCGTAGACAACATCGAGCTGCGCATCGACCAACGACGCACGCAGGCGATCGCGGAGCGTGCGGGCATTCGCTGGTGACGATCCGATGTCGCGCAGCGCGCTCGACAACGCGAGCGCCCGTTGTCGACCAACGGGACCGAGTCGCGTGTTGCGGCTCGAAAGGGCCAATCCGTCTTCGTCGCGCACTATGGGACAGCCCACGACATCAATGTCGAAGGAGAGGTCGCGCACCATCTGGCGCACCATCGCCAACTGTTGGAAGTCCTTTTCGCCGAAGTAGGCCCGGCACGGTCCGGAGATGGTGAAGAGCTTGGCGACGACGCTGGTCACTCCGTCGAAGTGACCGGGGCGTGAGGCGCCTTCATAGTTCTCACCAATCCCTCGAACCGAGACGGTGGTGGCCGTGGCGTTGGGATAGTCGGGCCACATCTCCGCAAGGGAAGGTTCGACCAAACAGTCGACGCCGTGGGCACTCGCGAGCGCTCGGTCTTCCTCACGCGATCGCGGATAACGCGTCAGATCGTTCGCGTCGTTGAATTGGCGCGGGTTGACAAAGAGTGTCGCGACGACGATGTCGCCGTGCACCTTCGCGGCGTCAAAGAGCGCTGCGTGCCCGGCGTGGAGTGCACCCATGGTCGCGACCAGACCCACACGTTCACCGCTCGCGCGTTGGTCGTTGCAGTACGCGCGCCACTGCGCGACGTCGTGCAGCAGTTGCATCAGGCACGCGTCTGGGAGCGTCGCCGTTCAGCGAGCTCGAACGCGGCATTCGCGAGCGCCACGTACGTCGCGCGTTCGTTCTCGGGAATCGCCGCGAGATGCGCGTCGATCGTCGCCATGTCGCCCCTCGAGGCTGGGCCGGTCAGCGCTTCGTCGGGTCCGAGTGTCGCGACGTCGCGCAACGACTGGCGCGCGAGGGGTAAGAAGTCGTCGAGCGTGAGGCCGATCGACTCCGCCAACGTTCGAACTTGGCCCATCAACGCGACCAGGTGATTCGACGCCACGACGGCGGCGGCGTGATAGACGGTGCGCTGCGAATCAGGGAGGGAAATGATCCGGCCCTCCAGCGACGCGGCAACGGAGCGCACGAGATCATCGCCGGCCACGCAGTACGTCGCTCCGATGAGGCGCTCCGCACCACCCTCGGCGTCGGGTAGCGCCATCAGCGGGTGCAACGACCCGACGCGCCGATGGGGCGCCAGCACGTCGAGCGTGCGTGAACCGGCAACGTGGGCGACCACGTACTCGTCGCTGAGCGCAATCTGCGCCGCCACGTCCGCAATGGCGTCATCGGGAACGCACAGCAAGATCAGATCCGGCGAACCCAACGCAGAAAGCACATCGTGATGCAGCAGTTGGACGTTGTGTCCGACCCGACGAAGGGCGAGTGAGAATGACGAACCGGCCCGACCGGCGCCGATGAGTTCAATGTTCATGACTGCTCCTGTCCGTTCCAGCCCCTCGCGGGTGCCGTTCGGTTATCGCAACGACTCGAGTGTACCCAGTGGCGTGACCTGCCCCACGCCAGCGTCCAATTGTGCTTGGCTCACCAGTGCGGGGGCCAGTTCGTGCAATGGGACCAGGACGAAGGACCGTTCGTACAGCCGAGGATGAGGCACGAGGATCGCCGGGTCCGTGCTCGTGTCGCTTCCGACCAACAAGACATCGACGTCGAGCGTGCGCGGCCCCCAATGAATGTCGCGAGTGCGTCCACGTTCTAGTTCCGCGCGCTGCGCTCGTTCGAGGAGTTCGCGGGGCGTCGCATTCGTGGCCAGCTCGAGGACGAGGTTCCAGAAGTCGTCCTGCGCAACACCACCGACCGGTTCGGTTTCGTAGACGAGCGACAGTCGGTACTCCTCCGCGCCGGCAACGGAGGCGACGCCGAGAGCGAGGTGTTCGCCGCGATCACCAATGTTCGAGCCGAACGAAAGATACGCGAGTCGCACTACGTCCGCGCAACGGTGCAGCGAACCCCGACCGACGACACGTCTTCGACGACCGGCGGACGAACCTTTCGAACCGCGACCGTGACCGACGCAATCTCTTCGTCGAAGGCGAGAATCTCATACGCCACGCGGTAGGCCAATGTCTCGAGCAGGAGGTAGTGGCCTTCGGCGGCGGTGCGACTGGTGAGCGTCAGGACGTCGGCGTAGTTGGTCGTCTCGGTGATGTCGTCGTTGATCGCCGCCACTTCGAATGGTCGCACCATCTCGAGATCGAAGACCAACGGCTGGGCCCGCGTTCGTTCCTCAGCCAAGACCCCGACGATGGCGCTGACACGAAGTTCGCGCAGTTCAATGACGTCGTTCACGCACTGACCTCGGGCAAGTCGAAGAGTACGGTCCTCCCGTCGGGGCCGATCGAGCGCTTGAAGAGTCGCTCCACGTACG
>DATCCA010000019.1:0-32578 GCA_036511575.1 Acidimicrobiales bacterium | reverse complement strand
ACTGGGGTGGCGTCTACCTGGGCACTCGGACCTTCCTCCCGATGTTGATGGAGGCAGCGGAGGGCCATATCGTCAACACGAGTTCGATCAACGGCATCTTTGCGTCAGTCGGCCCGACCATTCCGCACACCGCCTACTGCGCCGCCAAGTTCGCCGTGCGCGGCTTTAGCGAGGCGCTGATCACCGACTTGCGTATTAACGCGCCACACATCAACGTCTCGGTCGTCATGCCCGGTCACGTCGGTACTTCAATCGTCATTAATACGGGCATCGTCCACGGTAAGGAACCTGATGACCTGAACGAAGAGGACCTCGTCAAGATTCGTCGCCAACTGTTCCAGGGCGGCATGCCCGTGGACGACGTTGCTGATGAAGATCTGCGAAAGGGCGTGGCCATGTTTGGCGAGGCATTTCGTGACCTCGCACCGCTCAGTGCGGCGTCGGCGGCCACGATCATCCTCGACGGCGTTCGAAAGAATCAGTGGCGAATCCTCGTGGGAGAGGACGCCGTGGTCATTGACGAGATGCTGCGCGCCACGCCGGAACTCGCGTACGAGCCGGAGTTCTGGCAGTCCCTGCAGGCCAAGGGGCTCTTCCAAGGATTCGGTGTCTAGTGCCCAAGCACCTATAGCGTCGGGTCCTGAGACGTTCGAGATTAGAGAAGGTGACTGATGGAACTCAAGGGAAAGACCGCGGTCATCACGGGCGGGGCGAGTGGCATTGGCCTCGCCACCGCGAGAAAGTTTGCGTCATCGGGGGCGAACCTCGTACTAGGCGACATCGAAGATCAACCGCTCCAGGAAGCAGTCGAGGCGTTGCGCGCAGACGGGGCGAAGGTGATCGGGGTCCAGGGCGATGTCTCGAAAGAGTCCGACGTGGTGGCGATGCGCGACGCGGCACTCGCTGAGTTCGGCGCCGCGCACGTGGTGTTCAACAATGCCGGTGTCGGTGGGGGCATGGCGATCGGCACGCCCAAAGCAGTGTGGGACTGGGTGCTCGACATCAACCTTGGCGGTGTCATTAACGGTGTCAACGCGTTCGTGCCACTCTTCCTCGAACAGAACGAGGGACACGTCGTGAACACCGCATCGGAGTCGGGACTGGTCGGCAGCGCCGGCTCCGGTCCCTACTGCGCGAGCAAGTTCGCCGTCGTCGGACTGTCCGAAGCCCTCTTCCAAGAACTGGCCCTGAGCGGCAAAGACGTTCATGTAACGGTGCTCTGTCCGAACTTTGTTCGCACCCGCATCAACGACTCTCAGCGCAACATGCCGGTCGAACTTCGCGGCAATCCTGATGACCCGATGACCAAGATGGTGAAGAAGATTGCTGACGATCTCGTCAATGCCGGCATCGAGGCAGACGAAGTTGCCGTCGCCGTCGAGGACGCGATTGTCCAGAACAAGTTCTGGATTCTCACTAACGAGCGCTCGGCGACGCGAATCACTGAGCAGCGTCTCGAGTGGATGCGCGGCGGTCGACCTCCACGGGCCAAGAAGTTCACGACGCCCGAAAGCTAACGGTCGATTCCACTCGGTAATTGATCTTCGGGCCAGTCGAGCAGCGTGACGGCGCTGCGACAGGCGAAGCGGTCGGTCATGCCGGCGACGTAGGCCACGCTCAGGCGCATCGCCGCCGACTCGCTCTCGATGTCGCTACTCGCGTCAGCGACATCGGGAATGAGCCACGGATGTTGGGCAAAGTATTCGACGAGCGCGCGAAGCATCGACACGACGGCTTGCGCCTGTTGGCGTGAGGCTCCGCGCAGGTAGATGGACTCGTAGTTGAAGGTGCGAAAGGCGGCGAGGGCCTCGGAGTGCCGGGCGTCCATTCCGATGACACCCGTCGTGCGAATCGTGGTGATCATGGCGTTGATGAATGAGCCGAGTTGTTGACTGCGGCGTGTGCCGCAACGTTCGGCGACGACTGCGGGAAGATCTTCGGCCTTGACGATGCCCGCCGAGACGGCGTCTTCGAAGTCGTGGCAGCTGTAGGCGATACGGTCGGCCCAACTGACGACTTCGCCTTCGGGCGTGGCCGGTGCCGGCCGTGACCACGAGTGGTTGCGAATACCGTCGAGCGTCTCAATACAGAGGTTGAGGCTCACGAGAGAAACATCCGCACCCCAGGTGGCGTGATCGAAGCCGCCGAGTACGAAGGGGTCAAGCGCTTCCTCACTCGCATGGCCGCCGGGCCCGTGGCCGCAGTCGTGGCCGAGGGCGATTGCCTCGGTCAACGCGACGTTGAGCCCGACTGCGCGCGCCACGCCAGTCGCCACCTGGGCCACTTCGAGAGCGTGGGTGAGACGAGTGCGCATGTGGTCGTCAGGGAAGACGAAGACTTGGGTCTTGCCAGCCAATCGTCGAAAGGCGCTGGAGTGCAGGATCCGGTCGCGGTCGCGCTCGAAGCACGTCCGAAATTCGTCGGGCTCCTCTTGACGTGCACGATTACCGGCCCCGTGACCTCGGGTGGCGCCACCGGCGAGCAGGGCGTCAATTTGCTCTTCACGCTCTCGCAGCGTTCCGGCCACACCGGCTGGGCCGTCGGCCACGTCAATGGAGGCGCTGGAGTCCCTGTGGGCAACGGTCACGTCGTCGGAGGAGCCCTCGTAGCCCTCCATGGTCGCAGCCCACCGGCGACTGCGTTCGGAGATTGGTTCGTTCGTCTCGTTATCCATAATGCGTCAGCCCCGTAGCATAGAGAGCATCGTCAACGTTTCAGAGGGGTCGCAATGGAAGTACGCATAGGCATCGTGCAGTCGATGAAGGAGATCGAGGTCTTGCTTCCCGAAGACGCCAAGCCCGAGAAGGTCATGAAGGACATCGAAACCGCCATGGGCGACGACGCAGTGCTGTGGCTCACGGACCGCAAAGGTCGCCGCGTCGGCGTCCCCGCGGCTCGAATTGCCTACGTCGAGCTCGGTACGTCCTCGAGCGAACGCATCGTCGGTTTCGGCTCGGCCTGATAGCGACTGGTTTCGTGCGGTGATCGACTACCACCTGCACCTGTGGCCCCACTCGGAGTCGTCCGTCTGGTACAAACTCGATCAAATTGCCGCGTACTGCGACGAAGCGGCCGCTCACGGTGTCACTGAGTTGGCGCTCACGGAACACACGAGCCGCTTTGTCGACGTGCTCTCGGCCGTCGGACCGTTCTGGCTCAAATCCGGCCACGAACCGACCAGCCCGGTGCTGGCGGAGTATCTCGACTTTCACGCACGCAACTCCCTCGAGGAGTACGTCACGCTGGCCCAACGAGCGAAGGATGAGGGTCTGCCCGTCAAGATTGGCTTGGAAGTTGACTACTACGCGGATCAGATGGACGTCGTGTCGCCCCTGCTCGCGCAGTACCCCTTCGATGTGTTGATTGGATCCATTCACTGGCTCGGCACCTGGCAGTTCGACGACTACGACGTACCTGAGCACTTTCACGAATGGACCGTGCGTGACGTTGATCAGTGCTGGGCCGACTACGCGCGTGCCTTCGAGGAGCTCTGCGCATCGAACTCAGTCGACGTTCTCGCGCACCCCGACCTGATTAAGGTCGCGGGCTTCATTGCGACCAACCCCGCCGAGTACTGGGACCTCATGGTCGAGGCGGCAGCACAGTCCGACCTCTCGATCGAGTGCTCGTCGGCCGGATGGAAGAAGCCCGTCGCGGAGCAGTACCCCGCGGAGGGGTTCCTCGATCGATGCGTGTCGAAGGGACTCACCTTTACCACGGCCAGCGACGCCCACAGTCTGGAGCGCGTTGGCGAACGCAGCAACGACCTCGCACTCTTGCTCGAAGCACGCGGCGTGCACGAGGTCGCCTCCTACGAAGGTCGCCAGCGCTCCATGATTCCTCTGCGAGCGAGCTAGTGGCGACGCTGGCCGAACTCGCCGCGCAACAAACGTCGCTCGGCGAACCCGTGATTGACCACCTACTTCGACTCACCGCGTCGTGGTCACTTCTCTCGGACCTCTCCTTCTCCGACATGTTGCTGATGGCCCGCGTCGACGAACCGAACAATCGCTACGACCAGCATTTCGTCGTGCTCGGCCAGATGCGCCCGAACAACCGCTCGACGATGATCAACGATGACCTCGTTGGCACGTTGCAGGGACCCGACGCCTGGCCCCTCGTCCAGTTGGCCTTTGACAGTGGTACGCGAATCATCGGCGAGGTGAACGTCGACGCGATTGACGACGTGGTCCCGGTGTGGTGTGTTCCCGTTCGATTCGACGGAAAGATTGTCGCGGTGATGGTTCGTTTGCAGGGGCCGTTGCGTGGTCCGGCATCCCTCTACGAACAGGCCTATCTCTCGATCTTTGAACGGCTGTGCCTCATGGTCGCCGACGCAACATTCCCCTTTCGCGAAGAGGGCGTTGCCGGACCGGGACTGCCGCGGGTCGGCGACGGCATCATTCTCATTGACGGTGACGGACGAGTCGAATTCGCCACGCCCAATGCGTCAAATGCGTTGCACCGAATGGGCGTGTATGGAGCGGCCGAGGGGAAGACCCTGCCCGAGCTCGGACTTCGCGTGCGGGTCGTAGAAAGATCGCTCGAGTTCGCGCTTCCGGCGATGGAGGAGATCGACCGGGGTCACGACGTCGCGATTCTCTTTCACTGCGTGCCGTTGTTGGAACACGGTCTCGTTACTGGCGTCGTCACAATGTTGCGAGATGTCTCCGATCTTCGTCAACTCAATCGTCTCGTCCTCAATAAAGAGGCCGCTGTTCGAGAGGTCCACCATCGGGTGAAGAACAACCTGCAGACCATCTCATCTCTTTTACGTCTCCAGGCTCGCCGAAGCGATGAGGAGGAGACACGGATCGCCCTCGGTGAGGCTGAGCGACGCGTTCGTTCCATTGCGGTCGTCCACGAGGTGCTCAGTCGAGAGCCGGGCGAAGAGGTCTCGTTCGACGAGATCGTGCGTTCACTGGTCCTGTTGGTGGAAGACACCGTCTTGGCGTTGCACCCCGTCGAGATCAACGTCAACGGTGGACTCGGAACGTTGTCAACTGACCTTGCCACGCCCCTCGCCGTTGCCCTGGCGGAGCTTTTGACCAACGCAGTTGAGCACGCGTTTGTCGACTTCGGTGGGGCCGACAACGACCACGTCGGTGTCGTCACGCTCAACCTTTACCTCGAGGACGGTAACGCGATCGCGGAGATCCGCGACAACGGTCGAGGCCTCGGCGGCGACTTTTCACTCGACGTGACCACGAGTCTCGGACTCTCGATCGTTCGTGACATCATTCGAGCCCAACTACACGGCACGATTGACATGAAGAGCGTGGGCTACGCGGGTGGCGGCGGCACGTTTGTCAAGGTCTCGGTACCCTTGTCGCTGCGGCCCTAGACCGGGTGACACACGAGAAGGCGAGAGTCGATGCAAGAGTTCGTAGCGCAGCCGTGCACGACTGACACGTATTACCTCGGCGAGTGCTGTCGCTGGGACGAGGTGCGTCGCGAGCTTTCGTGGGTGAACGTCGACGCCGGTGAGTTCATTCGCGCGACGGCCGATGGACCCGCCATTGACATCGTGAAGCGTTACGACCTCGGTGCTTACGCGACGGCAGTCGCACCGATGCAGAATCGGCGTGACGGGTGGATCGTGGCTCGCGGACAGTCGATCGTGGCGCTGAGCGAAGCGGGTGACATCACGCAGCTCGATGAGCCCGAGGCCCGCAATGTTGGCTTCGTTCGTATGAACGACGGATCGGCCGATCCGTGGGGGAGATTTTGGATAGGTTCAATGGCCTTCGACTACGAGCCGGGTCGCGCGAGCCTGTACCGGTATCACGAATCCACTGGTTCACAAATGATTCTCGACGATGTCACAATCTCCAATGGCATTGGCTGGAGTCCTGACGAGCGCAGGATGTATTACGTCGACAGTGCCCCCGGGACGATCTCTCTCTTCGACGTCGACGAGCGGGGGGAGATTAGCAACCGGAGCCTCTTTGCACAGTTCGACGTTCAGTCGGAGGGCGCGCCCGATGGACTCTGCGTCGATAGCGATGGAGCGATATGGGTCGCGGTGTGGGGAGGCCACGAAGTTCGACGTTATTCGCCGACCGGCGAGCAGATTGGAAGAGTCCAAATCGACACGGCGCAACCCTCATGCTGTGCGATTGGTGGTGCGAACGAAACGACGCTCTACATCACCACCGCGCGCGAACACATGACGCCAGAACAGTTGGAACGAGAGCCGAATGCCGGGCGACTGTTCAGTGTCGACGTAAACGTTGCGGGTCAGGCAATCAATCCGTATCGCTCATCATTTCGGGAGTAGCGCAGAAGTAATTGGTGGCCCCTAAGGATTCCATCTCCGTTAGAGATTGAGGGGTTCCATGGTTGGCGTTAACCACAACGACGGATCTTTCCAATCGATGCCCGGTACGTCGATATAGAGTTCAATCTCGTTGCCGTCCGGGTCTTCGATGTAGAGACTGTGTGTCATTCCGTGGTCCGTCGCGCCCACTATTTTCACTTGGTTCTCGCGAAGTCGCTCTAGCGCTTCACGTAACTCATCGTCACTATCGCCAATCTTGAGTCCGAAGTGATAGAGGCCGACGCGACGGCCCGGCGCTATCGGCGCGGCGTGGGGACCAACCTCTATGAGTAGCAGTTCGTGGTGCGTGCGATGTGACGAAGAGTTAAACGCCATAGCGGGGAAGGGAGACTCCTCCTCGTGGTCGAGAATCGGTTGCCAGCCGAGAACGTCACGGTAAAAATGTGCCGACGCATTCAAGTCACGTACGTACAACACAAGGTGGCCGAGTTCTTTGATTTCCAAGGACCCTCCTTTTGACCCAATTCTACGGGCGGGGGTTCGTCGCCACTACTCGCTAACTTCCGACGGGAGTGTTGTAAGACAAAACGGGTGTCCGGCAGGATCAAGCATCACGCGAAATTCACTCGGTGAGGGCTGGAACGTTGCGATACGCGCGCCCAGTCGTAGCGCTTCGGCGACGGCAGATTCCACATTGTCAACCGCGAGATTGAGGTGAATCTGCTTAGGAACATCGTTACTCGGCCACGTGGGGGCCCGATAGTCGGGTATGCGCATCGCGCTCATCCACAACCATTCGGTTCGAACGACGATGGATGTGTCATGCCTGAACATAACTTCGCCACCCAACATTGCCGCCCAGAACTCAGCCAGGGTGTCCGGATCATCACAGTCCAATGAGACGATTCCACGTCGAGCTACGACCACGCGCGAACGGTATCAGGTAACGCTGACATTGCTGCCAATGCGGATGAGCAAGCACAACGAGGTGTGCAGTTCGTCAATAACCGGTTGAGCCATCAATCTGTTGTCGCAGAAAATCGGCGTGACCGCAGTGGCGTGCGTACTCTTCGATTGAGTGCATGGCCAGGAATCGAAGATTCGCCGGACTCTCGAGGTATTCAGGTTTGTCAACACTCACTTCGTCCAAGCTGCGTCCTTTGACGATGGAACGAGTGACGTCGCACTGGGTGAGCCATACGTCAACAACCTCCGACACGGACATCGAGTCAAGCTGGTCGAAGTCGGCGTCTTCGTCGGTTTTGGAGGCGAAGTGCGCTGGTACCTTCCTCCCGAGGAATATCTCTTCATACCAGTAGCGCTCGTTATTCGCCATGTGTCGAAGCAGACCCAAAAGGGAGAGGGTTGATGGAGGATTTGCCACCGTCGCGAGTTGCTCGTCAGACAGCCCCGCGCACTTCATCGCGAGCGTCGCTCGCTCAAAATCGACGAACGTCCAGAGGCTGTGCTCTTCGCTGCCAGTCGTCGGCCAGTTCGGTCGCTGTACGTCGTCAATCGATCGCATCAATCGAGTGTACGACTACCGGTCGCGCACTTCTGGGTCGAATTGGCGAACGTTCGTGCGCGACCGGCGTCGAAAACGACGCACGGCCACTGCGCAAAGGAACGCTGTTAGTTCGCGCTCGCGCGGCGCCGCGCCGCCAGCCACTGCTTGCGAAGCTTGCGACGTTCGTCCTCGGTTGTGCCACCCCACACACCCGATTCCTGGTTGGTTGCCAGTGCGAACTCGAGGCAGGCCTTCTGTGCGTCGCAGTTGAGGCAGACACGCTTGGCTGATTCAATCTGGTCGGTCGCCATTCCAGTCGTGCCAATTGGGAAGAACAGTTCCGGTTCGGTGTCTCGGCACGCTGCGTCGGAACGCCAGTCAGCGTCGTCCCAGGCGTGAGTACGGTTCCAGATCAACGACATTTCAAATCCTTACATTGGGGGGTAATTCCACGGCATTTTTCCTGAGAAACGTGCAGTGGTGGGAGTTCAATTTTAACGAATTTGAAACATAAATACAAGGGCAGATTCACGAATAATCGAGATGACGTCCATGTAATTCGCATTCGCCTCTGCCAAACTCGTGCGGTGATTGTCGTCTATGCGCACCGTGGAATGCACGCCATTGAGCGTGAGAACACGATCGGGGCGTTCGCTGCCGCGGTGGCTCTTGGCGTTGATGGAGTCGAACTGGACGTTCGTCGGACCCTTGATGGGACGCTCGTGGTCCACCATGATCCCTCGATTGGCGACCAGATCATCGCCCAAAGTGGCCGCCGAACACTACCTTCCTACGTGCCGACGCTCGAAGAGGCTCTGAACTCCTTAAAGGGCGTTCGGGTGAACGTCGAAATCAAGAACAGTCGCGCTCCGAACGAGCCAAGTTACGACGAAACGGGCGACTTGGCGCGTCAGGTGGTGACCACGCTTCGAGAGATGGACTGGCACGAATCAGCGAGCATCTCGTGTTTCGACCTCGCGACGTGCGCCGTCGTACGGTCCTTCGATCGCGATATCACTGTCGACTGGCTCTTGTGGGACGTTGAATTGGGCGACGCGATGATCCGCGCGCACGTGCTCGAGCTCGACGCCATCAACCCGCACTTCTCGGCCGTCACCGCCGGTGTGGTCACCCAGGCGCGTGAACTCCAATTGGACGTGAACGTCTGGACCGTCAATGGCCTCGACGATCTCGAGCGCATGGCATCGCTCGGCGTCGCGAGCATCATCACCGATGAACCGGCGCTGGCTCGACAGGTCGTTCGCTGACCCCCAGAGCGCCGCGTGCCAATGGCCTAGATTGAATGCCATGAATATCGTCGTGTGTGTAAAACAGATACCAGACCCCGCCGCGCCCCAGTCCTTTGACGCGCAGCACAATCTCAATCGAACGGGGAAGTTGATCCTGGACGAGGCCGATACCTTCGGTGTCGAGATGGCATTGCAGTTGGTCGACAAGGCTGGCGATGGTGAAGTCACCGTCGTGTCGATGGGTTCAGCGGACGACGTCGGCGGCATTCGCAATGCGCTCGCCATGGGTGCCGCGAAGGCGGTCATCGTGAGTGACGTGTCGCTGCGCGGTACCGACGCGCTGGGCACCGCCAAGGTGCTCGCCGCAGTCATCAAGCGAATCTCGCCCGACCTCGTGCTCGCCGCCACCGAGTCGTCCGATGGCTACACCGGGACGACGCCGGTCCAGATCGCCGAGCTATTGGGCCTGCCGTCAATCACGTTCGCCAAGTCGGTGGCGATCGACGGGACGACCGTCAAGGTCGAGCGTCAGACTGATTCGGGGTACGACGAAGTCACCGTGCCGTTGCCGGCACTGGTGACGGTCACCGCCGGCGTCGTTGAGCCGCGCTACGCGTCGTTCAAGGGCATTATGGCCGCCAAGTCCAAGCCGCTCGAAGTGCTGAGTGTTGCTGATCTTTCACTCGGCACCGAGACCGGCCAGGTCGGCGCGCGCGAAGAGATCACCGACATCGTCGCTGCGGAGGCGCGCGCCTCGGGAGAGAAGTACGTCGACGAGGGAGACGGCGCCGAGAAAATCGTCGCGTTCCTCGAGTCAATCAAAGTTCTGTAGGGAGATCGAAATGCCATTGTCAAATATCTGGGTTGTCGCCGAGCCATCGAATGGTTCGTTCACCACGACGTCACTTGAACTGCTCTGCCAGGCGCGAACATACGGCGCGACCGTCTCAGCCATCACGTGGGGCGAGGACGTCACGTCTTTGGCGGCACAGGCCGGAGAGTATGGAGGGGCCGCGACGCTCTACAACGTCGGCGCGTTGGGTGGCGCCCTGCCGGGCGTGCCGGTCGCATCGGCAATTGCCGCGCTCGTCGCGAGCGTTGGCGCACCGGACGCGATTCTTATTCCGACGAGCTACGACGGCCGCGACATCGCCGGACGCCTCTCGGCCCGTTTGGACCGACCGGTTCTCACCAACGTCACGGGTCTCAGTGACCAAAGTGGCCTCGTCACCGAGCACCCCGTCTTTGGTGGGTCCCAGACCGTCAAGGCGCACTTCACCGGCGAAGGTCCGGGCATCATCGTCGTGCGAGCCAAGTCATTCGCCGCAGAGCCGGCCGGCGGCGCTCCAGCCGCCGTTGTCGCCGCAGCGCCCGGCGACCTCGGTTCGACCGGGGGCGCAACGATTGCGACAAGTCACGTGGAAGAGCGCGTTGGTCCAAAGCTGGAAGAGGCTGCCGTCGTGGTGTCCGGTGGTCGAGGACTCGGAGAAGCTGACAAGTACGCGCTGATTGAGGAGACGGCGAAGTTGTTGAAGGGCGCCGCGGGCGCCAGCCGCGCCATCGTCGACGCCGGATGGGTGCCCTATAGCCACCAAGTCGGCCAGACCGGAAAGACCGTCAAGCCCACGGTGTACATCGCGTGTGGCATCTCGGGTGCGACCCAGCACATGGTGGGCATGAAGGGCTCGAAGAACATTGTCGCGATCAACAAGGACCCCGACGCGCCCATTTTCCAGATCGCCGACCTCGGCATCGTCGGCGACGTCCATAAGGTGCTGCCGGCCCTTATCGAAGCCCTGAAGGCGCGCGGGTAACAGGTCGTTGCCATTTCGCGGAGGATCGTGGTTCGTCCGTGGTCAGGCGCATCGTTCATCAACGCACCGCGTGTATTTAGGCTGTTGACACGATGAGTAGCGCTCCCGCGACGTCACCAACTACTCGGTGGTGGGTCCTCGGTGTCGTGAGTATCACACAGTTGATGGTGGCCCTCGATGCCACCGTGATCAACATCGCACTCCCGCACGCACAACGCGATCTGCACTTCTCCTTGGCGAATCGACAGTGGCTCATCACGGCCTACGCACTTTCGTTCGGTTCGTTGCTTTTGCTCGGGGGACGACTCTCGGATCTCTGGGGCCGGCGCACGTCGCTGTACGTTGGCTTGGCTGGCTTCGCGCTGGCATCGGCGGTCGGAGGTGCTGCGCACAGTTTCTCAACGTTGGTCGCTGCCCGCGCCGTCCAAGGAGCGTTTGGCGCACTGCTCGCGCCGGCTGCGCTGGCCGCACTGACAACGACGTTCAGTGATCCCAAGGAACGCGCCAAGGCTTTCTCGATCTATGGCGCACTAGGTGGATCTGGTGCGGCGATGGGGCTGCTCCTCGGTGGCGCACTGACCCAATGGGCCTCGTGGCGCTGGTGCCTCTTTATCAATCTCTTCTTTGCGGGCGTCGCCATCATCGGGGTGGCGCTCTTCATTTCGGGGGGCCGGCGCGAGCATGAGACCCACCTTGACGTGCTCGGCACCCTACTCGGGAGCGCCGGACTCTTCTTCGTTGTCTACGGCTTCGCGCACGCCGTCACCACCAGTTGGGCGAACTACGCGACGTGGGGGAGTCTCTTTCTTGGCGTCGTGTTCCTCACCGCCTTCGCTTTCTGGCAGCAGCGCACGAAGTACCCGTTGCTGCCCCTTCGACTGCTCCTCAACCGAGCGCGAGGGGGTTCGCTCATCACACTCTTTCTCACGAGTATTGGGATCTTTGGCATCTCGCTCTTTCTGGCGTACTACCTGCAAGGCACCCTTGGCTATTCACCACTTCGCACCGGCGTCGCGTTCTTGCCGTTGGTCGTGGCAATAGCGCTCTCGGCGTTCATTGCCAGCGCCCGGCTCCTCGCGGTCTCGGGACCGCGCCCCTTGGTGCCCGCGGGAATGTTGCTGTCGATGATGGGCATGATCCTGTTCACCAGATTGTCGCCGGGCAACGATTATTTCTCGAACGTGCTGCCGGGACTCGTCGTGACGGGGCTGGGGCTCGGGCTGATCTTCGCGCCCGCGGTGGCGACCGCAACCTCAGGCGTGCGTTCAAGTGATGCCGGCGCCGCGTCCGCTCTCGTGAACACGACCCAACAGATTGGTGGTTCAATGGGCGTCGCGCTGCTCAACACCATTGCGGTATCGGTGACGGCTCGAGCGACGCTGCACAGTTCGATCAAGATCAGTCCGGGTATTCCCGGCGCCGTAGAGAAGACCATCTTGGTGAACGCCACACTGCACGGCTACGCGGTGGCGTTCTGGTGGGCGGCCGGATTCTTCGGCGTCGGCGCGATCCTCGCGCTCGGATTGATGCCCTCAGGCGTGCCCGAGCTTGACGTTAACGTCGCGCGAACGTAGGCGTGCGACCATTTGGAGTATCAGTCATCCACCTGAGTCAGTGCGGGCGCGTGGATGAATCCGGCGAGGCAACAAAGGTATCCGTGATCGGACCATGAACCGCGTCATTGCAATGGAGGTCAGTCTGTTGATCGGAAATTAAAGACTTCACTGTCAAAAATTTGGTACGACTGGTAGTCCAGCAACTCATAGAGTTCATCGCGACTCTGCATCGCATCGAAGAGGCTCGACAGCTCGCCGCGCTCGGCCAGTTCGCGTAGTCCCCGCTCGGCCGCTCCCATGGCGAGTCGCAGCAATGACACCGGAAAGATCACCATGTCGACACCAAGGTCGTTCAGCGCCCGCACACTCAGTGGGTCACCTTTGCCGAACTCCGTGGCGTTGGCAAGGAGCGGGACGCCGATCGCTTCTCGAAAGGCCGCGAACTCACTCTCGTCGAGCAGCGCCTCGGGAAATATGGCGTCGGCCCCGACGTCCACGTAACTTCGGGCCCGATCGATCGCTTCGTCCAACGAGTCGGTGGCCCGAGCGTCGGTTCGGGCGACGATCATGAGATTCGGATCCCGACGGGCCGACACGGCGGCGGCCACGCGTTGACGCGCCAGGGCGGGAGCCACCACGTGCTTGCCGTCGAGATGTCCGCAGCGCTTGGGGTTCACCTGGTCCTCCACGTGTACACCCGCGACCCCAGCATCTTCGAGCATCTGTATTGTGCGCGCCACGTTCATCGCCTCACCGAAGCCCGTATCGGCGTCGACGAGCAGCGGCAGCGCGGTGACGCGCGCCACTTGTCCACTTCGCTGCGCCACCTCGCTCAACGTGGTGAGTCCGACGTCGGGTAGTCCGAGGTCCGCCGCGATCACCGCACCCGAGAGATACGCGGCTTCGTATCCCCGCTGCTCGATCAACATCGCCGAGAGCGGATTGAACGCGCCGGGCAAGATCAGAATGTCACGCGCGTCAAGGCGCTCTCGCAGTGCCAGACGTTTAGCCGAGGGCGTGATGGGCGAATGAAGCACTAGAAAATCCCCTCGGTCGATGACGCCCGTCCGAGGAATCCCTCGGGAACGCTGAAGGTCAGTGACGCCAACTCAGCCGTCGTCAGCTGATTCAATTGTTGCACGTCGTCCAAGAATCGCTCGCGCTCGCGCTCGGTAATCACGTCTTCACTCAGTTGCCGAAACTTCTCGAGGTACTGGGTTCGGCCAAAGGGCCGAGCACCATTGGGGTGAGCGTCGGGGACGGCGATCTCTTCGACGATTCGAGTTCCATCTTCGAATTCGATCTCGACGCGCCCACCGAAGGCGCGCGTCCGGGGATCAAGAGCCAGATAGCGACGAGACCACTCGAGGTCTTCGACCGTTCGCACCTTGCGCCAGAGCGCAACGGTGTCCGCTCGTGTGGCGCGCGCTTGATCGTAAGAACGGTCGTGATGCCACTGTCCGTCTTGGAGCGCGACCGAGAAGATGTACGGCAGTGAGTGGTCGAGCGTCTCACGCGACGCGGCTGGGTCGTACTTCTGAGGGTCGTTCGAACCCGAGCCGATGACGGCGTGCGTGTGGTGCGATGAGTAGATCACCACCTCGCGAACTGTGGTCGTGTCGAGCAACTGAGGGTGCGCCGCACGAAGACGAAACGCCATGTCGATCCACGCCTGAGCTTGATATTCGGCCGAGTGCTCCTTCGTGAAAGAGTCCATAATCGCTCGCTTGGCTTCGCCCGGCGCTGGCAGCTCGACGTCATAGTGAGCATCGGGTCCGTCCAACAGCCACGCCACGACGCCGTCCTCGCCTTCGTAAATCGGTTCCGGGGCGCTCTGACCCCGCATCGCACGGTCGACCGCTTCGATTGCGACCTTTGCCGCGAAGGCTGGCGCGTACGCCTTCCAGGTGGAGATCGCACCCTTTCGGGATTGACGGGTGGCGGTCGTCGTATGCAACGCTTGTCCGATTGCTTGAAAGGTTACGGCCGTGTCAAGAGAAAGCAGAGTCCCGAGTCCGGCGGCGATCGAGGGTGCGAGGTGCGCGACGTGATCGATCTTGTGCGAATGCAGACTTATGCTTCGAGCCAAGTCGATCTGTACCTCGTAGGCCGTGGCCGAAGCGCGAATGACGTCGTGGCCCCGAAGTCCTCGACGCTGCGCGAGGTGTTGGGCTACGGCGAGTAGGGCCGGCAGATTGTCGCCCGGGTGGGCGTACTCCGCGGCCAGAAAAGTATCGTGAAAATCGAGTTCGCGTACGGCCACGCCGTTGGCCCACGCGGCCCACTCGGGCGACACGCGCTGAGCGCGGGACATCCCCCATATCGCGGCCCCTGGAAGGGCACCGTGATGTCCGGCTTGGTCGCGTGCGCTCGAGACGGGCGTTCGCAGTAGAGACGCCGCCGCCACGGCGAAGTCGTCGATAAAACGATTGATCACCATCTCGGTGACGTCGTCCTCGACGTCTGCAGGATCGGCGGCAACTTCAGCCAACTTCCAGGCGAGCTGGTCCTTTCGAACGAGGGTCTCGCCGCTGGCGTACGTGCGCAGTTCGTGACGAATCACGGGATGCGACGGGTGATCGCCGCGCTCGCTCGTTGGAGCTCGGTGACGAGCGAGTCCACGTCAACCGGAATATCCTCGATGAGTCCCGAGACTTGGATGGCCGCTAACACTTCGCCGTCGCGACTGAGGACGGGCACGGCGATCGAGACGCTGCCGCCTTCGCCTTGACCCTGCCCAAAGGCATAGCCGCGACTTCGGATAGCGCCGAGGCTTTGGACAAACTCCTGACGGTCCAAGACCTGTCCACTCGGGAACGGGATCTTCTCCACACCTTCGAGGAGTCGGTCGAGGTCGTCGGGGGAGAGTCCCGCGGCAAAGACGCGCGCTCCGCCCAGAGTGAGGGGCACCTGCTCACCGATGGTGGCCTGGTAGCGAGGTGGAGGGGAGGATAGGACGCGTAGGACTCGGACCTGGGTCAGGTCGTAGCGCACCGACAGCGTCGACGTCAATTTCGTAGAGGCGGTGAGTTCCAACAAGATCGGCTCCGCGATCTGCGTGAGGCTGTTCGTCAAGAGGTACGTGAAGCCGTCGATGAGTGAGACGAGTCCTAGACGGTACTCCAATCCGTCGCGCTCTACGTAGCGGTGCTTGATCAATAGATTGACCAAGCGCTGGGTCGTCGCCAGGTGCAATTTGGTCGCCGTGGCGATCTCGGTGAGACGCATCGGTGCGCGATTCTCTCGAAGGACGCTCAGAATCAGGAACGGGCGATCCAGCGATCGCGCTCCCGCGAGTGCGCCATCGTCGACGTCTACGTCGTTTCGCTCATTCGAATCGACCGATTCGACGTCACCATCCGCTGGTTGGTTCGAGGCGTCGCCTTCGCGCGCTCCGGGTTGCGAGGATGTCACTCGGTTCACGCCCGCCTCACGCGCGAAACTCTATCTGTTCTTCGCGCATTGCGGTGCGAAACGGTGATTCGATCGAACTTGATAACGGCAAAGGCACTCCGGCGTAGGCGCTCGGCCCAAGTCGAAAGTGCTGCGCCTGGTGTTCGGTTTGGATGACGGGCAAGTCCATCGGGAAGAGCCGATCCCCTCGGGGCCGGGCACCGGCCTTCGACACGTGTCCCCACAACGCGTGACCAACGACCTCTTCGGCAACTGCGGCGGCGTCGATCAGTCGATCGAGGTTCACCCCCGTTTCGACACCGCTCTCGTGCAACAAGTCGACCAGATCTTCAGTGGCGATCATGCGCGTCATCTGCCCGTGGCCGCCGTACGGACAGCCCCCCATTCCGCCAATTGAAGTGTCGAGGACGAGCGTGCAGTCGGGTCCCAAGCTCAAGAGCGCTTGGTAGGCCGACAGGAGGGCGGTGCCCCGAGCGTCGTGCAGGTGCAGGTGGAATCTAGTGATCGAGGGCCACCGACGCCGTATCACTCGAAGTTGCGAGGCCACATCCCACGGGAGGTTCCATCCCATGGGATCACCCAGCCATACGCGGTCCACTTCGATGTTGACCGCTCGCCATCGCTCGTACTGTCGCTCGAGGAGTTCGCTACGCGTCGCCTCGTCGAACGAACCCGACCAATTTGACCCCCAGGCGGCGTTGAGCGCGATGCCAGCGTGGCGCGCGCCGGCCTTCAGGGCGCCCTCGATAACTTCGTCCCAACCGGCGATCTCCTCAGCCTGGGAGCGATTGGTGTTACGACGTACGAACACGTCGCACGCGTGCACGAGCGTTTGGGGCACGCGGTCGGGGCTCATGAGCGGCGGGACATGACGGCGAAGCCGTTCTCGGCCAATCTCGTTGAGGGCGAGGGCCGTGTAGGCAACCCCGGGCACCGGCGTGAAACGTTCGACGAGTTCGTCGATGTCGGCCATCTGCGGCGTCCACTTCGGACTCACGAAGGATCCGACGACGATCGTCGAAAGTCCACTTCGCGACAGCGCGTCGAGCAGCCTCAACTTCTCATCCACGCTGATGGAGACGTCTTCAATCTGAAGTCCCTCGCGCATACCTTCTTCGATGATTTCCACTTTCGGGAAGTTCATCGCGTCGCTTGGTTGCACGTTCATTGACTCCACGACCCCTATACCGCGTGTTCGCTTCGCAGCAACGCGATTTCACGATCGTCGAATCCCAGTTCGAGCAGGATCTCCTCGGTGTGTTGACCCAGACGCGGAGGCGGCGATGACGGGGCAATCGCGTCGCCGTCGACGCGTATGCCGCTGCCGAGGATGGCCACGCGCTCACGACCATCGAGATTCACCTCGATGTCGTGGACGAGCGAGCGGACTTTCACTTGTTCCTGATCAATCGCGTCGGCGAGCGACAGGACTTGGCCGACGGGCACCTTCACCTCGACGAGTCGCTCCTCCCATTCCAGGGACGAGTGTGCGCTGAGGGCCTGTTCGAGCTCAACCGTCAAGAGGTTGCGATGGCGCCTGCGCAGTTCGCGGGTCAAAAAACGTTCGTCAACGACGAGGTCAGCGCGACCCACCGTCGCACAGACATTTTCAAATTGCCGTTGAGTGTTCGCGGCGATGTTCAACAGGCCATCGCCGGTTCGAAAGGTGCCCGAGGGGGACGAGGCTGCATTGTCGTTGCCGTGACGCGTCGCCTCGCGACCCGAAATGAGTTGCTCTGACGCGACCCAGCCCATCGCGGTTATCGCTGACTCGAGCATCGAGATGTCGAGTTCACACCCCACGCCTTCGCGTTCGCGGCGAACCAGGGCCGCACTGATGCCTAAGGCCGCTACGAAACCACCGAGCGTGTCGCAGATTGGAAAGCCCACGCGCAGCGGATCGTCTGAGGGCCAACCGGTCACGTCGCACATGCCCGAGAGCCCCTGAATGATCTGGTCGTACGCCGGGCGTTGCGCGAGCGGCCCGGTCTGACCGAAGCCGGACACCGCGCAGTAGATCAATCGCGGATTGAGTTCGCGTAGTCGTGCCGCGGAGAAGCCGAGCTGGTCCATTACGCCCGGACGCATGTTCTGGACCATGACGTCGCTTTGTTCTACCAATCGAGCGAAGACGCGGCCGCCACCCTCGCTCTTCAAGTCCGCCGTGATCGAACGCTTGCCCGCATTTTGGGCCAAGAACGGTGCACCCATGGACTGCGCCACGAGCGCCGCGTCCTCACCCATCTCGCGGGCCAGGTCGCCGGAGCCGGGAATCTCGACCTTGATGACCTCGGCCCCCAACATGCTCAACTGATATGACGCGAAGGGCCCCGCCAAGACGGTGGTGACGTCGAGTACGCGGATGCCGGCGAGCAGTCCTGACACGGTTTCTCTATCCTCGCTTCGTCATCGACCGCCCCAACTTGCGGTCGATCACTTTCGTTGGGTTCACTTCCGCCCGGAGTCGGGTGGGAAGCTGCCCTGGCGCGGCGGGTGGTTGAGGTCACGACCGCCGCGCCAGGGAAGGGGGTTAATACATTACGACTCCAGTTCCTAAGACTCCTTCGCGACTACCGTCGCGAGGTTCGCCGGAGTGACGATGGCCCGCGTGACGTTGTTGAGCGACGAGTCGAAGCCCAACATCTCAAAGCCGCTAAAGACGTTGTGGAATTTGTTGAAGTCGTCATTGCCGGCGGCCCCGTCGTAGTTGATCTTCTTGTGTTGCTTGATCAAAGCGAGGCACGACTTGTACGTCCCACAGACCACGCCCGGCGGATTCGACACCTTGGTGATGTCTTTCACCCAGACTTTCGGGTCCGTCGATTTGGCGAGCGTCATCGCCAGCGCGGAGATGACGATCGAGTCGTACTCATTGAACGTGGTGGGCAAAATTGTCGTGGTGCGCCACACCGACTGGTAGTCGGACAGGAAGTGGTTGTACGCATTGTCAGCTGTCGAGGGAGAGGCTGGCAGTGCGGCCGTCAACTCCGTCGACGCGGTCGGGCCAAAGGACACCGCGTACGATCCCTTGGGCGCCGACTGGAGGTCGTCGCCGATCCAGGGAATGTTCATGTAGCCCAGCTGTTGGCCGTCGGTGAACAGCGTCGCTGCAGTCTGGGAGTCCATTGAGTCAAAGATGACCTGAGGACTACCGGAGAAGGCCTGCGTTAATTCGGTGCTGTAGGACGATTGACCAGGGGTCAACGTGATGTTCTGCTGGATCGTGCCACCGAGCGCCTTGTAGGCCGCTTCAAGCGGCGCGATGAAGCCTTGGGAGTTGTCCGAGTTGTCAAAGATCAACGACGCGTTCTTGTATCCCTTGCTGATCGCGTAGTACGCCATTGCAATGGCCTCGTTCGAGTCCGAAGACGACGTGCGGAACACGTTGGAGTAATTCATGTTGTCCAAGGTCGTGAGTCCACCCACCATGAAGTCCACCACGTCGTTGGGCTTGAACTGATTGATGACGGCCTCAATGGTCGGCGAGAACGGGCCGATAATCTCCGTGGGGTGACTCAGTTCTAGTTTGCGAAAGGCCGGCAACGCGTCGACCGAGTCGGCCGCGTCATCGACGTAAACACTCTTCAACTGGTGACCGAGTACGCCGCCCGCCTGGTTCACCTCGTAAATCCCCACCTTCACTCCATGCGTTCCCCACTGGGAGAGAAGCGACTTTGAACCCGTGAATGGGAACATGCCGCCGACCACCAGTGGCTTCGCCTTGGCAGCAGCCACGGCGCTACTACTACTGATGCCAGCGCCCGCCATTGACGCCAACGTGACGAACGCGAGTGTGAGCGCGGCGCCACGACGGTGAAGCGGTAACCGCCTATTTATCTTCATCTCAGACTTCCCCTTAGCTTTCTCATTCGTACCAGCAGGACCATCCCACCTTTACGACCCTTTTGCCTCGGCGCGACCCAGGAAGATCGACGCCAAATCCAGCGTGGCGATTTCCGACGCTGGACCGTGCACGTGGTTGGATCCGGCCACGAAAATGTGAACGAAGTCCGATTGCTTGAGCGCTCGCTCGACGTTTTGCTCGACCACCAGCACCGCGGTCTTGGTCATCGAGATCAACTCAATTTGATTCCACACGACGTCGGTATAGGCGGGCGAGAGTCCCGCGGTCGGCTCGTCGAGAACAATGACCTTGGGATCGACCATCAACGCCCGGGCGATCGCCAACAGGTTCTGCTGTCCGCCGGAGAGAAAGCCGGCCCGCTTTTCGCGTGCGACGGCGAGATCAGTGAAGATGGTAAGGATCTCCTCCATGCGAGCGGAGTGGTCACCCTTTACGGCAAAACCACCGACCTCGAGGTTCTCGCGCACCGTCAAGTTTCGAAAGACGTTGTCATTCTGTGGCACGTAAACCAGGCCGTTGCGAGGAATGAGGTGACCCGCCATTTTTGTGATGTCCACGTCATCGACCAAGATCCGGCCGGTGGTCGTGCGCAATATGCCGACCAATGTCTTGGCGAAGGTGGACTTCCCAGCGCCATTGGGACCAACAATCGTTGTAATCGAGCCCACTTCGGCGGTCAGGGAGATACCGGTGATGATCGGCGTGCGGCCGTAGCCGGCCGTTATGTTCTCAGCTTGTAGTGCGGGCATCGATCACCTCACCTAAGTAGGCACGGACAACTTCTTTGTTGGCGCGAAGTTCGGCTAGCCGGCCGGTCGCGAGCGTGCGACCCTCCGCCAACACGATCACGTGGTCGCAAATCTTTTCGACAACGTTCAGATTGTGTTCCACCATGAGTACCGTCACACCCTGCGCCTTGAGGTCGAGAATGTAACCGCCAATTCGTTCGATGAGCGCGGGGTTGACGCCGGCCATGGGTTCGTCGAGCAGCAAAATTCGAGGCGATGCCATTACGGCGCGCGCAATTTCGAGCAGTTTCTTCTGTCCGCCGGACAGCTCGCGCGCGCGATTGTCGCGCACGGCATTCAAACCGTACGTACCGAGTAGCTCGAGGGCTCGTTCGACGTTCTCTTTCTCGGCACGTCGAACGCTGCCCGGTCGGAAGAACACGTTGAAAAGTGACTCGCCGGGCTGCAGCTTGGGTGCGACCAACAGATTCTCGAGAACGGTCAGTCCGCCCAACTCACGAGAGAGCTGGAACGTGCGCATGAGACCGAGGCGGGCAATCTCGTAGCTCTCCATATTGGTCACGTCATCATCGCCAAGGAATTCGGTGCCACTGTCGCACTTCATCGATCCGGACAAGATGTTGACGACGGTGGTCTTACCCGCGCCGTTGGGTCCGATCAACGCAGTGATTTGATTTTGCGGCACATCGAAGGTGGCGCCGTTCACCGCGTGCACGCCTTGGAACGCCTTATTGAGTCCTACGCAGCGCAGGGCCGAGACAGCCATCGACGGCGTATCGCCCGTCGGTTCGCTCGCCGGTTCGCTCGTCGGATCCATCGGGGTGACGTCGCTCATGGGAGGCTCCCGTCGTTCAGCGCGACGTCAGGAACATCAACTTCGATCGGCGCTTCGTTCTTGCCACGACCTCGCTTGCCCAAGTAGCGAACCATCGTCGCGCTCTGGCGCGGTCGTTCGGGTACGACTCCTTGGGGACGGAACCACAGCATCACCATCAAGAACACGCCGATCAACATTGCGTCGATGTACTCAATGAGACTGGGGTGCCCCGGAATGGCCGGCAGGAATTGGGTGAGGTGCACGAGCAGCGTTTCGACGAGCAACGAGCCGACGAGGAGGCCAACGTTGTTGCCAACGCCACCCACGATGATTACGGCGAAGACGACGAATGTCTCTCCTGGCAACCACGCCGAAGGGTTAAGTGATCCGGCGAATTGGATGATGAGTCCGCCACCAATGCCTGCGTAGAAGGATCCGATGACCATCGACTTCAATTGACTTCGAAAGACATTCTTGCCCAGCGCGGCCGCCACGGCATCGTCATCTCGAATCGCTCGAAAGGTTCGGCCCAGCGGAGAGCGCGTAATTCGACTCATGACGAACCACATGAGGAGCGCGATGACACCGGTCACTGCCGCGAAGAACGGAATGAAGGAGTTGGTCGTCAGCTTCAGCGCGCTCGCAAACGGCGGTGGAACGTTGTAGAGTCCGTCGGCTCCATTGAAGAGCGGTACGAAGTTATTGCAAATGTCATAGAGGATGAGTGAAGACGAAATCAGCACCATCGCCAGGTAGTCGGTGCGCAGACGTCGAAGCGTGATAAAAGCCAAGAGGACCGCCAAGAGGCTGGTCGCGATGCCGCCCAGGAGGAGGTTGAAAGGGAAAGGAATGCCCCAACCCAAGATGTAATGCTGGCCAGTCCCAACGGAGTTGGGCAGGCTTACCGCCCCGGTGACGTACGCGCCAACGGCAACGAAAGCAAAGTACGCGAAATTCAGGATTCCTGTTTCGCCGTATTGAATATTGAGACCCATCGCCAAAATGAAGTAGTCGAAGAGAAAGAACACAAGGGTGAAGACGTAGTACCAAACGGCGGACATGCTTTACGCCTTTCCTGATCGCACGAAAAGTCCATTGGGGCGAAATAGCAAGGTCAGAATCAATATCAGAAACGCAATGTCCAATTTGTACGCCGGGTCAATGAAGGCCGCGGAGACCTCGGTAGCGATGCCGATGAGAATTGCGCCCGCCATCGCGCCATAGATACTTCCGACGCCGCCCACAATGACCGCGGCAAAGATGACAAAGAGGAAAAGTTCACCCGCCGCGGGAGTGAGGTTGCCCTCGGTCAGACCGAGCACTGATCCCGCCAAGCCCGCCAGTGTGCCTGAGAGGAACCAGGTGATCGTCGTAATCATCTTGGTGTCGATACCACTCGTCATCGCCAACGTGGTGTTGTCGGACATCGCCCGCATCGACTTGCCCAGTCGGGTCGTCTTCAACAGAAAGTGAACGCCGATCATCATCACGACGGCAATCACCATGACGATCATCTGATACGCGGTCAACAACATCGGACCGACATGGATGGCGCGATTGATCGGCACGTTGTAGAAACGAACCGACGCGCCCCAAATGGCATACATGACGTTGAGCAAAATAAGTGAGAGTCCGAACGTCACGATGAGGACGTAGAACGTCTTATCAAATCGACGTGCGAATGGGCTCAGGATTAGTCGACTCAAGATGACGGCAATGACACCCACCGCGAGCGACCCGCACACCAACGCGAGCCAAATGTTCCAGTGCAGCACTTCGTTGTTCAAGACGTACGTGATGTACGCGCCAAGCGCCATGAAGTCGCCGTAGGCGAAATTGATGTAATTCGTGATGCCGAATTGCAAAGTCAGGCCCACGGCCGAGATGGCCAAAACGGACGCAGTGACTAAACCGAAACCGAACGACAGCCAGAACAACTGCACTGCTCCCCCCCTACTGTTGTCCTCGCCTCGTTAGCCTTGGTTTGAACTTGATAGTTACTATCAGAATCAAAGGGCTTCGTCAACATCAAGGAGACTAAATCTATAAGTCCTGATGACGAAGGTCAGTTACTGATGAGTACGACGACTCGACGACCGATTGCCTAATCTAATCACTTCGAGATCGAACATTTCATCCTCAACTCGAAGGAGATTGGCGCCCAGCGAGGGAACAGGATTGGCTGCGCATTCCGCTCCATTTCCCACCTAAATGGAGCGAAGTGAAGGTGGCGGAAATCCCAAAACCGCCGCTCTCGGACCTTTGACTTATAGCAACACAACCCATTCAATTGGCGGCTCGAGAGGCTCGCGCTGTTCAACTCCATCGCGGTATCGGCGACGGCCTGCGCGATTCCGCGGATGCTTCCCGAGACTGGACAGAGTTCTGTCGAAGCCGAGCCAAATGGAATTTTTGGTGCACGCTGCACGGCTACGCGGTGGCGTTCTGGTGAGCGGCCGGATTCTTCGACGTCGGCGCATTACTCGCACTCGGATTGATGCACTCAGGCGAGCCCGACGTAGAGGCGGGACCCGTACTCGCCGCTTAGATCAGTGGCCACGGATAGGGCGGCCAGTCGGCGTGTTCGTCGGGGATCGGGTAGTACGCGTTCTCAACGAGTCCGTGCGCGCGCGTCTGCGCCAGTGCGAGTTCAATCGGATTGAGCCAAGTGCCCACGTGGCCAGTCTCACCGTTCGCGAAACGCGACAATCGCTCGAGGAGGTGTCCCTCCACTTCCAGTCCCGCGTACTCCCAGATGACGGTGCGCAGTTTGTCCTGTTCGTGGAAGCAGAGTCCGTTGTCGATGGCCCAACAGCGCTCACCGTCATAGATGACGTGGCCGGCCTTGCGATCGGCGTTGTTTGCTACGACGTCAAAGGCCGCCAATTCGGCGAACCAGTCGTGGAACTCGGGGTTCTCGCGAAGGGTGAAGTAGTGGTCCTCCATGTTGTCGTTGACCCACCACTGCAACGAGCCCACGCCGAACGGGCCGTCGTCGCGACCGACGGTCGGTGGCACGAGGTTCGTTTCCAAGACGAGGTCGAGTTCGTACGCCGCCACTTCACGTCGCCATAGACCATCGGGAAAGTCCCAGAGCGGACGCTCGCCGGCTTCGGCCTTGTAACAGGCCTGCGCTTCGAGGCCGTCGAGCGAGACGGTGACGAGCAGCGCTTGATTGGACGATCCGACGACACGACCTTCAACTTCAATGGCCCCCTTCAACAACAGGGTCTGTTGCTCGTCGCGGTCCACGCTCTACCTGATCGGGGGGTTGTGGCCATTCGTGCGTGGACAGTCGTGACCCCGTGGATCTAGTGGTCCTCCGCAGAGAGGGCAAATCGGTCGACCCGCTTCGACGAGACGAGTGATGGCAATCGCGAGACCGCCGGCCCACTCGCGCGTGAGTGTCAGTGTCAACTCGTCCTCACCTTCGAGTGACTCGAATGTGACTTCAACGGTGTGGGACTCTTCGTCAATGGCGACCGCGATGTCGCCGGCGGCGAAGTCCGACTCGTACTCCGGTTCCAGCGCGAAGTCGTCGGGGAGGTGACCCGGTCGTCCCAACTCGGCGATCACCTGGGCCAGCCACTCGCCGAGTGCCTGGAGCTGCTGCTTCTCACATTTGACGATGACGAGTCGGCGACCTTCGCGAACCTGCAAGAGGAAGAGCCTGTTCCCGACCTCACCGCGCACGCCGACCATGACTTTGTCGGGGTTCTCGAAGACGTAGTTCATGACGGAGCCAACTCTTTGAGCGATCCCGTGTTGTTGACGGTCAAGACCACGGGCGTGGAGTTCGTGAAACCAATGGCGCTGATCGAGCAGGTCGAGATGACCGTGCGCTGAAAGAGGTCGAGGGGAACGCCCTGGGCGTACGTGACGGCGGCCTTAATCGGATCGGCGTGGCTCACGACCACGATGGTCTTGTTACGATGCTTGTGCGCCAGTCGCTCGAGTGTCGTCCATATTCGTAGTTGCATCTCCGTGAATGACTCGCCCTCGGGGAAACGAAACGTACTCGGGGCGTTTTGAACAGCTCGCCACTCGGGCTTCTTCGCCAAAAGGCTGAGACGTTTGCCAGTCCACAGCCCGAAGTCGCATTCGAACAGGCCACGCTCGATGTGCGCACGCACCCCAAGTGCCGCAGCGATCGGTGCCGCGGTCTCACGGGCCCGCTCGAGTGGTGAGACATAAAGGGCGACGTGCTTGCGACTCAGTTCTGCGATCCGTGCGGCGACCGCCTCGGCCTGGGCGACACCGCGTTCGGAGAGGTGTAGACCCGGCGCTCGTCCCGGCAGCACGATGCCAGTCGTGGCGGTGTTGCCGTGACGCACGAGGAGCACGGTGGTGAAGGTTGGACGAGTCGGCACAACTCGACCTTACCGGTGCACTATTTAATGACGACTGAGATGCGACGTGGAGCCGGTGCCGCGTCGAGCGGCCAGCGCTTTCTCGACACCACCGCCAACTTGTGCAAGAGCGCGACGGCACCGGGATCGTCATCGCCGGGGCGCGTCTCGATGAGTCCCTGGTCCTTCAGTGCGGTCATCAACTCGCGGCCGACGTCGGTGCGCACAATGACGAGGGTCCAGTCACCAAAGGCGCCGATGCCACCGGTTGAGATGTCGGCGTGCTCGGCGGCAAAGTCGGGGCATTCCTTGCAGCCCTCGCGGGTGTACGCGTGCGCTTCCTTCAGTGGAACTTCGTGGAACGCGCCGTCCTTGGTCCAGATCTGAAAGACACCCTTGATGTTCATCTTCAAAATGTCGGACCGCTTAATCCCATACTTCTCTTCAAAGAGTTCCTCAAAGATCGAGTCGTCAAACGTCTTGGAGCACATGAGCCCAATCGTGAGACTCAGTCGACGTGCGATCTTGCCGGCCTTGCGTGACTGCATCGCACCCGGCGCGGACGCCATGCAACCCATGCCAACAACCGCAATTCTTTCGGCGCCACCCTCCGCCGCTTCGGGGTACGCGAGGAGATTGGCGCTGTAGGTGTAGCGCGATTTCGCGGTCTCGATCACGTCGAAGCGAGTGCGCGCGACGCGCGGCACCGCGCGCCAGGTTGAACCATCGCCCTCGAGACCGCTCACCAGTGCGGCGTCGATGATGTCATTCTCCAATGCGTAGATCAACAACGCCGAGACGAAGCCGCCGTCCTGGCCATTCTCGACGAGCGTGTCATCGGTTGCGCGGGCCAGCAGCACGTTGCCGATACCCCACACTTCGTCCTCGGTGCGCTCGCGGGCGAACTTGTGGGTGTCAATCTCGGTTTCCCAATGGCGAAAGCGCGGACAGGCCCTCGTGCACATCGTGCAGCCCTTCTGACCGTGCGTGCAGTCCTCGGGACCTCCGTCGATGTCGAGGTGGAATGGCCTGTAGACCCCGTTCGCGGTTTCGTAGTCGAGTACCGGGTGAGGACAGGCGATGACGCACGCCGCGCAACCCGTGCAGAGTCCCGAGGTCACCACCTCGCTGAAGAGTTCTTTCCACTGCGGCTTCTCAAGTGCCATGGAGCAACCTTACTGACGAAGAGCAAATGTGGATTCCCGATACGCTCGCGCAATGCCCGAAATTCTCGAAGTCGAGTCCTATCGACGACTGGCTGATCGTGTCGTGGGCGCGACCATCGTGCGCGGGTGGGCCGACGCCTATAGCGCCAAGAAATTAACGAGTATTGCCGCGTGGAACCGGGCGGTAAAGGACCTGACAGTCACGGGAACCTGCCGACGGGGCAAGCTGATGCTCTTGGACACGAGCGGCGTGCAACTGGGCATTCGTTTCGGCATGACCGGCGTATTGCTGATCGACGACGATGCCGGCATCGACGGACTCTTCTATGGGCCGCATACCTTCAAGCGCGAATGGGTCCGAGGGGGATTGGAATTCTCCGACGGACGAAAGCTCTTACTGCACGATCCGCGACGTCTCGGACGATTTGAAGTCGATCCGGACTTGAGTGAACTCGGACCGGACGCCTTGTCCTTGACGCGCAAACAGTTCGACGGCGTCGTGCAGAGCACCCGTGGTGACGGCCCGGCCATCAAAGCGCGGCTGCTCGACCAGTCGGCCGTCGCGGGCGTCGGGAACCTACTCGCCGATGAGATTCTCTTTCGCGCCAACATCGACCCGCGAACGCCCACGGGGACCCTTAGCGAGGTACAGCGCGCCGCCCTGTACAAAGGTTTCACGCAGACAATGCGCACGCTCCAACGTCGCGGCGGCTCACATTTGGGCGATCACATGGACGGTCGATACCCCGGCGCGTACTGTCCGCGCGATGGCGCGCCAATGCTCATCGCCACGATTGGCGGACGAACAACCTATTGGTGTTCGAAGCACCAGGCCTAGGCGCCGTCGAGTAGTCCGCTGAGCCCAGTCGACGCGTAGGGACCGACGACGAGCTGTTCGAGGACGCCGAGACCGACCTCATCGGCGCGGGTCGCGCGCACCACGTGCTGCACGTGGATATTGGGATAGTCGAGTGGGTCGAGCTGATCGAGATTCAAATGGTCGTCGCTCACGATCGGACCACCGTGCCAGCGTCCGTGCGCGTACTGCGGGTGGTTGTAGCCTGCACCGCGCATCTGGAATCGCAGCAGCGGCTCGAGGTAGATCTCCTCATCGCCCATGGTGAGGATCGCGTCCTTCATCCACCGCGTCCCGGGCTGCATCGTCAGGGCTAACGAACCCTCTGTTGACTCGGCAACGCCGTCGTAGGGAAGATAACTCGCCGCGCGACTGACCGGCGTGCCGTTCGAATCGTTGAACGTCATGAAGTGAAGTCCGCCGTCGTCAAAGTTGAGGGGGGCCCAGAAGAAACAGAGTTGGGGAACGCGAATGCCTGGCGCACCGGGCAGAGGTTCGCCGACGGGTCGAACGCCCCAGGAGCGGTCCTTCGTGCCGAGCAGGGGAGCGTGGAGGTCCACGCGGCCGTTGGGCGTCTCGAACCAGCCGCTCCACGTGCCGAGTTGTGTGGCGCGGGTCACGTCCATGAAGATGCGGGGGCCGTCGTGCATGGTTTGGCGGGGCTCCTCAGCGATTGCGGAGCGCCGCGTGTAGATGAGGTCAGCGCGCAGTCCCTGTTCAGGTGCGTCGACGAGAAGTCGGTTGACGCGTAGTGGTTCGACGATCTCGACACGAAGTGGGCCCACCTGGGTCGGGCGACCACGGAGCGCGTCGCTCGCGAAGACTGAGTACTGACGATGTCCTTGCACGACGGAGAACGCTCCGTCGATGACACCTCGGTTGGGATAGAGACCGAGGGCGAAGGCGAAGTAGAACTCCTCGTTGTAGCCGTTGAACCAGAAGCGGTCGTAGGCGTTGGGGTGGCCGTTCATGACGTGGGCCAGTGGGAGTGCGGTCTGGTGGAGGGGGTAGTCGTCCTCAGGGAGCAACACGATGCTCCAACTCCTCGAGTGCATTCCAACGAGTCGCCGCCACGACTGCTCGCGCGATCATCGACAGGAACATCTCGTCGCCTCGCGGAGTCTGTTCCACAATGACCGAGGCCGCGACCAGCATGACGATTGGTTGCAATGTGTAGCGCGCGAATTCGTGACGCGCGACGGCACGCGAAATGCGAACCTGTTGCTCACTCATGGCGTCGAGGTAGTAGTCAATGAGTTCGGTTTCGTGGCGGACGCAGTCCTCGGGGGCGAGACTGGTGGTGAGGAAATACGCCACGTCGAGCAGCGGACTCCCCACGCCGATGGTCTGCCAATCCACGACGGCGAGGGGCACGGCGCCGTCGCAGGCGTCGATCAAGAGGTTGTCGGTACGAAAGTCACCGTGCGTGACGCAGGGATGCGGCGTCGCGTAGTTGCTGAACTGCGCCAGTCGCTCTCTCAGTGTCGTCACCATGGCGCGAACGTCGTCGTCGAGTCGTTCGTCGTAGCGCGCAAGAAACTGGTCGAACAGCGCGGGCAGCACCACTGCGTAAAGCGGGGCGAGTTCCTCGCTGACGCCGCGTAGCCACGATGAACGATGCAGGTCGTCGAGCGCGTGCGTTGGACCGTGAAGTGCGGCGAGCGCGGCGAGACCGTGGCGGGCCACCTCCACATCGATCCCGCCAAACTGGTCGATCAATGCGGCCGGACTGAGGTCCTCGAGGATCAAGAGAAAGTCGTCCTTTTCGTCACGTTGTGCGTAGAAGCATTGCGGTGTTCGGATCGAGACGTTCGACGCGAGGAGTTGGTAGAAGGAGACTTCTCGTTCGTAGAGGTGCTGCAGCGTCGCGGTCGATCGACTGGCCGTGTCGAGTGAGGGGACCTTGGCGATGAACGAGGCAGGCGGCGCGTCACTCCGCTCGACCACGAGGCGGTAGCAGTTCGCCACTTGGCCGTGACCGACGCTCGATGAAGTGATGTGCGTGACGTCGGGCATCGTCAGGTGTTGTGCGAGCCAGCGCGCGTCAATCTCGTCAATCGTTGGCACCAACGTCATAGACCCCCCGGTCAGTCTGCCCGAGAATACGGCGTTTCATTCGTCCGCGCTCTGTCGACAAGAATGGTCTGATGCAGTCCTTCATCCAGCACTACGGCTACTACGCCCTCTTCGCATTGTCCGTGCTTTCTTCGGCGTGCATTCCCATCCCCTCCGAAGTGGCGTACGGCTTCGCCGGCGCGCTGTGCACAGCGGCGGTCACGGGCCACGTTCGCTTCACGCTGTGGGGCGTCATTGTGGTGGGGACAATCGGCTCGCTGGTGGGAGCGATCATCGCCTACGAGGTCGGTCGAAGCGCGGGGCGCACGATTGTGGACCGTTGGGGCAAATGGATTCTCGTCACGCACAAGGACCTCGATCGCGGTGAACGCTGGTTCGAGAAATACGGCAGCGCGTCGGTGTTGATCAGTCGGGTCCTGCCGGTTGTGCGTAGCTTCATCTCGGTGCCCGCGGGTATGGCCGAGATGAATCGAGCTCGCTTTGCGGTGCTCACGACGATTGGCTCCGCGGTGTGGGTCGCACTACTCGCGGGCCTCGGTTACGCCGCCGGCAAGAACTGGAATCACGTGAGTGCCGACTTCAAGACGGCGGAGTATCCAATCATCGCGCTCGTCGTGCTGGGCATTGCGTTCGTACTGTGGCATCGGATCCGCTCGGTACGTCGCGACAACGAACCTAACCCTCGAGCGAGCTGAGGACTTTGGCGGCGTGGCCGTCCGCGCGCACGCCGTACCACGCCTGTTCAATTCTCCCGGTCGGTCCAATGACGAACGTCGAGCGTATGACGCCGGTCACCTTCTTGCCGTACATCATCTTTTCGCCGTAGGCGCCGTACTTCGCCATGACCTTTTTCTCGGGGTCGCTGAGTAGATCGAACTTGAGTCCGTACTTCGTGCGAAAGGCGACGTGCTTCTCGGCTCCGTCGGGCGAAACGCCGATGACCTTCACGGACAGTTTGCGAAAACCGGCCAATCCGTCGTTGAACTGACAGGCCTCCTTGGTGCAACCGGGAGTGTCGTCGGCGGGGTAGAAGTAGAGGACGAACCGTTCTCGGGCGAACTCCTTGAGTGAAATGGGTCGCCCACCCTGATTTGGGAGGCTAAAGGCCGGTGCCTTGGTGCCAATGTCCAGTCGTGCCATAGCGTTTCCTCCTTATTTACGGAAAATATCGAGTTCTACGCCATAGACTGTAACTGAAGCTCTAGAAATTGAGCTTGGGCCCACACTTTCGAACGCCGGTTCCGGGTCCTACCGAGAAACGTCGTCGTCGTGAGTAGTGAAACCAAGGAGTCGGTGCCGTCGGCACCCGATTCGTACGCAACCAATAAGACTTTTGCTGAACTCGGCGTCGCGCCAGAGCTCGTGAAGGTTCTAGAAGAACAAGGCATCACCACTGCCTTCCCGATCCAGGCACTCACTATTAGTGACGCCCTCGCCGGTCGTGACGTCTGTGGGAAAGCCAAGACCGGATCAGGCAAGACGCTTGGATTCGGCCTCCCGATGCTCCAGCGAATCTCCGCTGGTGAAACCTTCAAGGCCCAAGAAGGCCGTCCGGCCCGACCAAGGGGACTGGTGCTACTGCCAACCCGCGAGCTCGCTGTCCAGGTGTACGAAGTCTTAAAGCCCCTCGGAACCGCACTCGGACTGCACGTCAGCGCCGTCTACGGCGGCGCTGATATTGAACGACAGGTGAAGTCGCTGCGCAAGGGCTGTGACATCATCATCGCGACGCCGGGACGACTCATTGACTTGGGCGACCGCGGCGAGGTGAACGTTGAGAATCTTGACGTGCTGGTCCTCGACGAGGCCGACCGCATGGCCGACATGGGCTTCATGCCCCAGGTTGAATGGGTACTTCGACGAATTGCCGAGCACCCCCACCAGACGCTGCTCTTCTCGGCCACCCTTGACGGTGCCATTGACCGACTGGTCAAGCGCTACCTCACCGATCCCGTGTTCCACGAGGTCGCGAGTGATACCCAGACCGTCTCGCTGATGGTCCATCACTTCTTGAATGTCCACCAAATGGACCGCATCAAGGTCGCCGCCACGATCTGCGCCTCCTTCGACAAGACGCTGATCTTCTGTCGCACCAAGCGTGGAGCCGACCGTCTGGTCGAGCAACTCCAAAAAGAGGGCGTCGACGCCGCCGCAATTCACGGTGATTTGCGCCAAAGTCAGCGCGAAAAGGCCTTGGCCGACTTCTCGGGAGACCGCCTAGCGGTGTTGGTCGCCACTGACGTCGCCGCCCGGGGACTGCATATTGACGCGGTTGACTGCGTAATGCACTTCGACCCCCCGGAAGATCACAAGGCGTACCTGCACCGATCAGGGAGAACGGCTCGAGCCGGCTCGACGGGTGTGGTCGTCTCTTTGTTACTGTGGAACCAAATTATTGAGGCTGAAGTGATTATGCGCCGTCTTGGACTCAAGCGCCCGATCATGGAGGTTTTCTCTAACGACCCGCACTTGAAGGACCTAGCAAACTGGGATCCGTCCAAGGAGGACTCAGTACTGTGAGCAAGAAGAAGCAGGCGTTGCCCGTCTTCAAGTACAACAAGTCCTTGAAGCGCGCCCTCGTTGTGGTTGCGCACCCCGACGACGTCGACTTCGGTTCTGCGGGCACGATTGCGACGCTGACGTCAAAGGGTGTTGACGTTGCGTACTGCCTCGTCACGTCGGGCGACGCCGGAGGCGACGGCTCAACCCTCACGCGCGAAGAGCGCTCCGAGATTCGCGAGACCGAACAGCGCGCCGCGGCGCGCGAAGTCGGCGTCACGAACATCACGTTCCTTCGCTGGCCCGACGGTCAAGTGGAACCGACACTCCTGCTTCGTCGCGAGATTGCCCGTGTCATTCGTACGCACCGCCCGGACCTC
>DATCCA010000018.1:0-22938 GCA_036511575.1 Acidimicrobiales bacterium | reverse complement strand
GGTCGAGTCCCGTGGTCGGTTCGTCGAGAATCAATATTTCCGGCCGATTCATCAGTCCGCGAGCGATGGTCAGGCGACGTTTCATGCCTCCCGAGAGGTTGTCAACTTTGTCGTTCGCGCGTTCAGTGAGCTGGGTGAATTCGAGGAGTTCCGTTGTTCGTTCGCGAATGACGCTGCGAGGGAGATCGAAGTAGCGGCCGTACATCAACAAGTTGTTCTTGACCGAGAGTTCGAGTTCCAGTGAGTCCTCCTGGGGAACAACGCCGAGACGACGACGAATCTCGGGGCCATCAATGCGGGGGTCGAGTCCGAATATTTCAATCGTGCCGTCCGTTGGTTGTGACACGGCGGAAATCATCCGCATTGTGCTGGTCTTGCCCGCACCGTTCGGTCCGAGGAATCCGAAGCTCTCGCCTCGATCGATGGCAACGTCGATACCCTTGACAGCCTCGAAGTCGCCAAATCGCTTGACGAGGTTACGTGCTTCGAGGATGTGTCCATAGTTCACGAGACACCACCACTACGTCGAAGAGCGTGCTCGACCGAACACGATGCGAACTTCACTTAGGACTCCTAGGAACTTTCCCTCAAGAAGGCAATACGCCGATCGCGCAAATAATTTCACGCCGTTGTGACACTCGCCCCCAATATTTACTTCTACACGGACCTAGGCGACCGCCAGCTGCCGATTTGCCCGGAGAATTATTGTAGTTGTCTGTTCGCTCGTGGGCCGGGTCGCAACAAAATTGCAACACAGAGGAAACGACTACTGGAGGAGGTCTTGTTCCCAGTCACGCGTCGTCAGAATCTCGGCCATTCGGCGAAGGAAGCGCGCGGCGTACGCGCCGTCGACGGCGCGGTGGTCGAACGTGAGCGCCAACATACCGACCGAATGAATGGCAATTGACTCGATTCCGTCGTCGGTTGTCACGACGACGGGCGTTCGGGTGACGGCGTCGGTCGAGAGAATGGCGACCTGGGGTTGGTTGATGATTGCCCCGGTCAACAATGTCCCGTACGGACCGGGATTCGTAATGGTGAAAGTGCCGTGGGCTAGTTCGTCGACGCCGAGCTTCTTCGATCGCGCGCGCGTTGCCATATCTCGAATTCCACGCGCGAGGTCGCGAATGCTGGCGTTCTGAGCGTCCTTCAGTACCGGTGCGACAAGGCCTTCGTTCTCGAGGTCAACGGCAATCCCTAGGTTGACGCTGCTGTGCACGATGAGTTCATCGTTGCCAACGGAGGCGTTCAGGTGAGGGAACTCGCGCAGCGTCTCAATCGCGGCGACTGCGTTGAAGGGAAGATAGGTGAGGCTGAAACCCTCATCTTCTTTGAACTTCGCTCCATGTTGTCGTCGCACCATGTCAACGCGTTCGTAGTCGACCTCTCGCACCATCAAGGTGTGCGCCGAGGTTGCTTTAGACATCACCATGTGCTGAGCGGTCAGTCGACGGATCTTCGTAAAGGGAATCACTTCGTCGTCGCCATCGGACGTCGGCGCGGAGCGAGTGTTCGCCTGAATCTTCGACTCGACGTCGTTACGAACGATGGTGCCACTGGGTCCCGAACCAGTGACGGTCGCGGGATCGATGTTGTTCTCACGTATCAAACGGCGAACGATGGGCGACTGCGCCTTGCCTGATTGCAACGATGGCTGCTTCTCAGCATTCGCGACGTAGTCAAGGACGTCCTGTTTGGTGATTCGGCCATTCGGCCCCGTCCCATCGAGATTGCCGACGTCAAGGTCATGTTCCTCAATAAGGCGGCGAACCACAGGGGAGAGTTGCAAACCATCACTGGCCGAATCCGGTTGCTTCGATGCACGAGTGTTCGCAACGCTTGGGGCAATCTTCGCCGTAGCCGCCGCCGGCTCGACAACCTCATCGCCAGGTCCTTCGGTGTCGCTACCGATGACTGCGAGCACGGTTCCCACATCAACGGTCTCACCCTCGGCGACCAAGATCCTTGAAAGGATGCCGTCGGCCGGTGCGGGGATTTCCGTGTCAACCTTGTCGGTTGAGACTTCGAAGAGCGGCTCGCCTTTGGTGACCATGTCGCCGAGACTCTTCAGCCACTTTGTGACGGTGCCGTCGGCAACGGTCTCTCCCAATTGGGGCATCTTCACGTTGGTCATGAAATTGGTCCTTCGATCCTCGATGAAACGCACGGCTCACTGAGATTGAACCTACGGTGCTCAGGGAGTTCCCACCAAGTTGAGCAGAAGTCTGCTTGCTCGTCCATCTGTGAAGTTCTAGGATACACGACGTTAAGTAGAGATGAACAATAAAGACGAACCTCTGCCTAAGCTCGTCGTTCAGTCGAATGGCGAAATCAGAAGTTCGAAAAAGTTTCGGGAGATCACGAGATGGCAAGTACAGACGTCGCGACGTCCCCCGAGCGCAGCCACAAACTCGCCCTCTACCGCAGCCAAGTGGAACTGCGTCAGTTCGAGAACCGCGCCTACGACCTCTTCTTGGAGAACTTCGTCAAGGGCACCAGTCACCTGGCCGTGGGCCAAGAGGCGATCGCGGCCGGCTTCGCGGCCGCGATGGCGCCGAGCGACTGGACCTTCGCCACCTACCGCGGCCACGACCACACCTTGGCGCGCGGGGTCCCGATGACGGCCGTCTTCGCCGAACTCATGGGGCGCACCAACGGTCTGATGGCCGGCAAGGGCGGCTCGATGCACCTCACCAGCGTCGAGCACGGCGTCATGGGTTCCTACGCCATCATTGGCGCGCACCTCCCCATTGCCTGTGGCGCGGCGTGGTCCGCCCTCTACCGCGGCACCGACCAGGTGGCGGTCTGCTTCTTTGGCGACGGCACGACGAACATTGGCGCCTTTCACGAGGCGCTCAACCTAGCGGCCGTGTGGAAGTTGCCGGTGATCTTCGTCTGTGAGAACAACCTCTGGATGGAGTACACCCGGACGAGCGAGGTGACGGCGGTTCCGAACCCAGCCGCGGACCGCGCCAGCGCTTACGGACTTCCGTCGATCATCGTCGACGGCAACGACGCCGACGCCGTCTTCGCGGTCGCGACCGCAGCCATCAAGCGCGCGCGCCGGCGAGGGACCGAGCCTGATCGAGGCCCTCACCTATCGCCACGGCGGCCACAGCCGCGCCGACCCGGGCAAGTACCGGCCCGACGACGAGGTCGCGGCCTGGAAGCTGAAGGACCCGATCATCATCTATCACCAGCGACTCTTGGCCGAGGGCGTCAGTGAAGCCGAGCTCGTCACGATCGAGACCGAGGTCGCCGCGATGGTCGATCTCGCGACCGAAGAGGCCAAAGCGGGCGATATCCCCGGCGATGAGTACCTGTTGCGTGACGTCTGGGCGAATGGGGGTGCCCAGTGGCGCAACTGACCTTTCGTGAGGCGATTTCTCGCGGCATCGCCCAAGAGATGCGCCGCGATGAGAACGTCGTGGCGCTCGGTGAGGACATCGGCGCCGCCGGGGGCGTCTTCAAGGGGACCGTGGGACTCTTAGAGGAGTTCGGTCCGCGACGCGTGCGCGACACGCCCATCTCCGAACAGGCCATCCTCGGGGCCGCCATGGGCGCCGCCATGACCGGGCTTCGCCCAGTCGCCGAGATCATGTTCGCCGACTTCTTCGCCGTCTGTTGGGACATCGTGGCCAACGAGATCGCCAAGAGTCGCTACATGACCAACGGACAGTTGACCTTTCCGCTCGTGATCCGCTCGGGCAACGGCGGGGGACTGCGCTTCGGGGCCCAACACTCCCAGAGCGTGGAGAACTGGGCGATGATGATCCCCGGGCTCAAGGTCGTCGTGCCCTCCAACGCCCTCGACGTCATTGGGCTCATGGCGGCCTCGATCCGTGACGAGGACCCCGTCATCTTCCTCGAGGCCAAGTCCCTCTACGCCTCCAAGATGGAGGTCCCCGAGGGAGAGATTCTCGACACCCTCGGTTCGGCCAAGGTGCTGCGCCGAGGACCCGACGCCACCATCGTCGCCCTGGGCGCGATGGTCCCACGGGCACTCCTGGCGGCGCAGGAGCTGGCCGGATCTGGCATCGACGTCACCGTCGTCGACGTGCGCTCCCTGGTGCCCCTCGACACCGAGACGATCCTGCGCGAGGTCTCGGCGACCGGCCGGATGTTCAGCGTCGAAGAGAACCCCAGGCTCTGTGGCTGGGGCGCCGAACTCGCCTCCATCGTCTCCGAGGAGGCCTTTTACGACCTCGATGGTCCCATTGTCCGCATCACGACGCCCCATATTCCCTTGCCGGCGGCTGACGCCCTCGAGGACCTGGCGATCCCGTCGGTCGAACGGATTGTCACGACGATTGAACAGTCGATGAACTCGTAGTTTCAGCCAGCCGGCTCCACGTCGGGAGTCTGACCAATCGTCAGTTGCAGACTCGGCAGGAGTGCCGCGAAGTCAATCGCGCCGTAGCCCTTGGCCGACGCGGTTTTCGCCAGTGCGTTCACGAGTTCGATCGCGGGAAGCGTGAGACCTCCCGCGCGTGCGAGGTCGAGTGCCAGATCCATGTCCTTCACAAGTAGATCGGTCGTGAAGGTCGCGGAATAGTCGTGGTTGACCAGTCCGGCGGTCTTGTAGCGAACGAACGGCGATCCGATGACCGACTGGCCCAGCGCGTCGAGGAGAGTCGCGCGGTCAATGCCGTTGTTCTCGCCGAGCACAATGAGTTCGGCCATGATCTCGGTGGTGACGGCCAACGCGGAATTGATGGCCAGTTTGAGCGTGCGGGCCTGCTCCTCTTCTCCCAGGTAGAGGACGGTTGGACCGATTGACTGGAGCAACTCCTCCATTTCATCGAAGGTCTCCCGGGGTCCCGACACCAAGAGCGTGATGGCGCCTGCGGCGAGCACCTGGGGATTGCCGCTTACGGGCGACCTGAGATAGGCGATGTCGACTTCGGTGGCCCGAGCAGCGACGTCACGAGAGATGCTCGGCGACACGGTGGACATATCAATAAGGACACGGCCATCAGATCCTGAATGAAGCAACCCACCATTGCCGAGACAGACACTCGCGAGGGCGTCGTCATTCTCTAGGAAGGTGATCACAACTTGAGCGCGCTCCCACAAGGTGTCGAGTGAGTCGTGCAGGACGGCGCCGCGTGATTCGAAGTGCGTCAAATCTCTCGGCGAGCGGTTCCAGAGTCGAAGTGGCCACCCTTGGTCGAGGAGACGTCCGGCCAGTGCTTGCCCCATTTTCCCCATACCCAGCACCGCAATGACCGGTCGCTCGCTCTGTTGCATCGCACTTCCCTTCGCACGTGTCGGATGGGCTCCGACGTGACTCAATCTCGCCATACCGTTACTCAAAGTGAGACGGCGAATCCGAGCCGGTAGAAAAAACTGTAATGTACGGTCCCACTTAACATAGAGTGCGGAACGAAGGAGCGGGAGATCGTGACAAACAGCACAATGCCACCGTCGATCGATGTGCTCCTTACCAATGGCCGCATCTGGACGGGGAGTGAGGCGCAGGACTCGGATCCAAATGAGGTCTCGGCGCTCGCAGTGCGTGATGGAATCGTGGTGGCGATCGGTTCGACGGAAGAACTCTCGACCCTGGCTCCCCATTCAGCACGCGTCATCGACCTTCACGGTCGACGGGTGGTTCCCGGACTGATCGACTCCCATATTCACGCCGTACGGGCCGGGTTGACCTGGTCACTTTCACTCCACTTCGATGACGTTCGCTCTTTGGCAGAAGTACTCGCTCTGCTCGCGTCGGCAACGAAAGAGGTCGCGGAGGGGGAATGGATCACCGTGACCGGCGGTTGGCACTCGCGTCAACTCGACGAAGCGCGACTTCCTTCTCGGTCGCAACTCGATGCTGTCGCACCCAACAATCCCGTGTACATCCAGGAGCTCTACGCCAAGGCGGTGATGAACTCGGCTGGGCTTGCCGCGTGCGGGTGGGACGACCAGTCCGAGGATCCGGCGAGCGGCCACTTGCTACGAGACGAATCCCGTCATCTCACGGGCGAAGTTGTGGGCATGGGTGCGTTCGCAGTCGTGCTCGCGTTGGCACTACGACCCACGATGGAGCAGTCGGTTGAGGGCACTCGCCAAATGTTTGCCGAGTTCGCGACACATGGCATCACGATGGTTCTTGACGGCGGCGGACTCTTTATGACGCCCGACAAGTACGCGCCGCTGTATCGACTCTGGAACGAGGATCGTCTTGACGTTCGGACACGACTATTTGTTTCGGCGTGGACCCGCGGCGACGAGCGTGGCGACATTGAGACACTGATGCAGTTCGTTCATCCCGGTTTCGGCGATGGACTGCTCCAAGTAGCCGGGCTGGGTGAGATTCCGCACCTCGGTTGTCACGACATGGAGGGATTCGAAGAGTTCTCCATCTCCGATGACGCGTTCGAGGAGTTCGTCGACATCACTCGAAAGTGTGTCGCTGAAGGTTGGCGAATGTCGGTGCACGCGGTGCTGGACTCGTCACTCGGACGTGTACTGGACGCGTGGGAGTTGGTGGAGCACGAAACGGGGAAGCTCTCCACGCTGCGATTCTCAATCGTGCACGCCGATCAGGCCTGTGAACGAAATGTTGAGCGCATTACGGCGCTCGGTGCTGGCGTCATGGTGCAGAATCGAATGAATCTGCAAGCAACGGATTACGTCGCGACATGGGGCAGCGACGCGGTTCGTTCAGCGCCGCCTATCTCCCTGATGCGCGAGTACCAAATCGTCATTGGCGGCGGTACCGATGCGACGAGAGCGAACCGTTTTTCGCCGTGGGCGTCAATTGGATGGTTAGTGACCGGTGAGACAGTTGACGGCGCGATTCCTCGCGACGATGAACATCTCATGAGTGTTGAAGAGGCCCTTGCATGTTTCAATCGTCAGGCGGCATGGTTCGTCGGCGAAGAAGAACGACACGGTCGCCTCGTTGTTGGCTTCGACGCGGACCTTTGCGTGCTGAACCTCGACGCACTTAGTTGTCAACCCGGCGAACTCTCATCGATTCGAAGTGATCTCACGATCATGGGTGGTCGAATAACCCACGCGTCGGGCATCTTCTCCCACGCGAACGACTAGTTCCCTCGAAACTCCATATTGACCCAGATTGCCTCTACCGCGACCTCGCCAATGTTGTAAAGACGGTGCGGTCGACTCGAATCGAATGAGATGGAGTCCCCCGCGTTGAGAACGTGCGTGTCGAATCCCAAGGCGATTTGCAGTGTGCCACTCAGTATGAAGCCATATTCCATCCCGGCGTGACGAATAAGTCGATCCTCGAGCGTGGAACTGCCGCCAACCTCGTAGCGCACGAACATGAAGTCGGTCTTCTCGTGATGCGACGACGTGAGTGACTCCCACGTCACGCCGGAGTCGAGTACGAGCACCTTTCGTTCATTTGGTCGCACGACCGGCGACGATGCGCCGCGCGTATCACTTCGCTGAACGGGTGCTCCGGTGATTTTCTCTGGGCTGTTCCACTTATTATTCGCAGCGTCAGTGAGGCCGGTCGTGGTGTCGCCATTGGCGGCGTTGGGTGACTCCTCATCGGTGAACAGTTCGTCAATGGATATGTCGAGCGCCGCGCAGATTGAAAAGAACGTCGCGACCGAGGGCTGTGCCTTGCCCGTCTCCAACTGTGAAATGAATGATGCCGACACGTCGATGTCGCGAGCGAATTGGCGCAGAGAAATACCTCGCGCCATGCGACGCTCACGAAGGCGTGCCCCCACGAGGCCCGGCGCAAGGCGGTTCGTGCCTGGCAGCGGCTGCGGTTCAGTGCCGCCAGCCTTACGAGGAGTCTTGGCTGCGCGCGCAGGCGTGGTCTCCCTCGGTTCGGTAGCTACCGGCTTGGAAACCGCCATCTAACAATCCCTCTTCCTGAACGCCTCACCCGCAAACCTACGGCGAGTGTGACGACTTCTGGAACATCGTGAAGTATCAGATTCTATTGACACCTACTTGCCCTCCGTCAATTTCTCTGCGAGATGCTCCCATTCGCGACTGAAACGATACGAGTGGCGCAGCGGCGGCGCCGGCGCCTGGACCTCGATCCAGCGCACGAGTCCCGAGCTGCGATTCTCGAAACCGTGGTCAGCACCAACGCCGGCCCAGAGTACGTCACCGGGATGCAGGACCATCAATTCACCGTCAACCAGAGCGTGAACTTCACCCTCAACGAAGACGTACGCCTCTTCGAATGGGTGATCGTGCGGATGTGCGATGGCGGTCGGCTGGTAGTCCACCATGAACATCGTGTGCAACTGGGCACCCATCTGTTGATCGATGAGCATCTTCACGGCAATGCCGCTGTAGGCGAGGAGTGCGGTTGCCATGCTGGGCGACACGGTGGGTGCTGCGACGTCCGAACCACCGGAGAGTCGTCGAAGGTCCATTGAGTCACCGTCGAAACGAACTGCGTTTCGATTTCGTGGATCGCGCATGTCGGGTATGTCGGGAGTCGTTTCGACGAGAGTGTCGCCGGTGAAGAAGGTGTCCTGTCGTCGGCCATCATCAAGTTCGGCCGGCGCTTCCATCTGTAGCCATTTCACAGGGCCGTCGACGGCACGCATCGTGTACGTGGTGGCCAGTGGAAGCACAATGCAGTGGTCCGGTCCCAGTTCGCTGGTCCTGCCAAGCGTGGTCACGGCGAGTGTCCCCGAAAGCACGTAGAGACTGGTCTCAAAGGAGTGCAGCACTGCGTCAACATGCCCGCCCTCATCCAAGTAATCCACGGTGAGGGTCATGTGCGGCGATCCGGTCGCACGGTTCACCAGAATCTGGCGGCGAAATCCTGACGAGTGCGCTGTGAACGTCGCGGGCGTCGCCGCAGTTTCATCGTCGATCACCGTTACGTGGTACATGGTCCTCTCTTTCGCGTGGTCTTTCTCCTTCGTCGCGGCGAATAGCTACTTACGTAGCCAGCCGCCGTCCACGTGCAAATTCACACCGTTGATGCCAGTGTTGCTGAGCAAGAACTCAACTGAATGGACGATTTCATCCATCGTCACGAGACGTCCGAGTGGCGTGCGATTGATGATGTGGCTGTTGTCCTTGCCCTCCCAGTAGGGGCTGTCACCAATGATGCCCGGATGAATGGCGTTAATTCGCACCGGCGCCAGTTCAGTGGCGAGCGAGTGAACGATGCCGACGACGCCACCATTCACGGTAGACACGGTGGTCGAACCCGGGTAGGGACGTTCGAACGCCAAGCCGCCAAAGAGGACGATCGACGCCTGGGGAGTAAATCGATCGCGAAGGGTGTGAATTGTCTCGGTGTAGCCGACCAATTTGAGGACAATCAATCGCGTCGCCGCTTTGATGTCGTAGTTGGCCATCGTGTTCGCGTCGCGCTCGATGGCGGCGATGACGAGATCATCGACGTTCGCAATGCGCGCGAGCGACTCGGCGATAGTTTCGGGTTGCGAGAGGTCGACCACAATGGGAATTGATCCCAGTCCAATCTCATCGGTGGCTTCGCGGGCGCTCTCGATTGTTCGCCCAGAGATGTAGACCGTCGAGCCCTTCGAGGCCAATGTTCGCGCGACCTCTTTGCCTAAGCCCTTGGACCCCCCAATGACGACAGCGGTACGTCCTTTTTGGCTCTCTGACATTTGCGATCCCCCTTCTGAGTGTTCAGTGAAGTCAAACATACTCCAATGATTCTGGTTTTTGCCAAGAGAATTCGCGTGGCCAACGTTGCCACAACTGCGAGAAATCGTTGACCACGTACGGGGTTTGTCGGATTATCCGTGATCAAATCGTGCGTGAAGTCACTATTGACATCAGTGAACACGGTGCTACGCTCAGCGCCTAACACATAGTTAATGGGGGATTGCAATGAGCAATAGCGTCAACTCGAAAGGCGAATCACTCGAGCACGGACGGTCGATTATCTTTCGAAACGGCATCGTCGTCACCATGGATAGCTCGCATCGAGTGCTGACGAATACTGACGTATTAATCGTCGACGGCGTCATAAAGGAGATCGGCACGAAAATCGCCGCGCCCGACGATGCGCTCAGTATCGACGCGACCGGCGGCATCATCATGCCGGGCATGATCGACACGCACCGCCACATGTGGCAGACCGCAATGCGCGGCTACGGAGCGGACTGGAGTCTCGCGCAGTACTACGTCTGGTATTACCTGCAGTACGGAAAGAACTTCCGTCCTGAGGACATCTACGCGGGCAACCTCTTGTCGGCGATAGACGCAATCGACGCCGGTGTCACCACGTCGGTTGACTGGTCGCACGGACTGCAGACGACGCAGCACGCCGACGCCGCAGTGGACGCGCTCGAAGCAGTACCGGGTCGCTTCATTCTCGCTTACGGCAATATTCAGGTCGCACCATGGGAGTGGTCAATCGATCCCGCCTTCAAAGAGTTCTACAAGCGTCGCTTCGACGGAAAGGGCGACATGCTGGGCTTTTCAATGGCCTTCGATGTCCTGGGCGATGCCGCATTTCAAGAAAAGGCGGCCTTCGATGTGGCAAAGGATTTGGGAGTGCCGGTCACGACGCACGCGGGCGTCTTTGGCATCACCGGTGATGAAAGTATCCGCTTGATGCACGAGAACGGCTGCATGAACGAAGACACCGTTTTCGTTCATAGTTCAACCCTTTCGGAGGATTCCTACCACCGAATTGCGGCCTGCGGCGGGTCAGCATCGGTGGCGACGGAGAGCGAGCAAAGTGCTGGTCAGGGCTACCCCTCGTCATGGCGTCTACGTCAGTTCGACATTCCGATCTCGTTGTCGCACGACACGACGGTCTGGTGGAGTTCGGACCTCTTCACCGCAATGCGCACGACGGTCGGTGCGGACCGGTCGCGCCAGCACTCGGAGGCCCACGCACGAGGTGAGCAAGTCGTCAACCTCGACCTTCGCTGCGAAGAGGTGGTCCACTGGGCGACCCGCGGGGGGGCCAAGGCGATCGGGCTCGAAGACAAGGTCGGGAGCATTGAAGTTGGTAAGCGTGCTGACGTGGTCCTCATTAAGAACGACGATTCGCCGGTCATGTTCCCCATCATCAGCCCTTATGGCCACATTGTGATGCAGGCGCAGCGAGGCGATGTCGACACCGTGGTCATCGACGGCAATATCCTCAAGAACGAGCGCAAACTCATCGGCATCGACTTGGCGGCAGCGCGAGACTTAACGGAGAAGACTGTTTCCTATCTCGTCGACACGGTCGGCGAAGCCGCCTGGGCAGAGGGCCAGAATCCCGAACTCTCGGCTCGTGTAATCCAGGAGAACCCGTATAAGTACGTGAAGTAGTTCGCAATACTTAGCTTTTCCTTCGAAAGACCGGCGCTCGAAAAAGGGCGCCGGTCTTTTGCGGGCGACCCCCTAAACGGCGGGAAGCGTGCCTACCATGAGTTCGCTTTGGCATTCGGAGGAGCCCGACGATAAACGTTAACTATCGGTTGACACGTTCAGTGAACGCGTGTACTGTCGGACTCCAATGGCTGTACGCCCGAGCGAAACGCGGGTCTTTGATCGAACCTCTCGCGCAGAGGTAACGGGAAAGCCGTATTGGCAAAGGGTCCAAAGATTGTCTGTCGAGAGCAAAGTGCTTTCGGCTTCAGGGGGGAAATCAATGCTCAAGAATAGAAGTCGTTTAATCACGATTGTGATGACCGGAGTACTTGCTCTGTCTACCGCCGGCATCGGTCTGGTATCGACGGCGCAGGCTGCGACCAAGCACAAGGTAAAGACGTACAACGTCGCCTATCTGTCATACGGGGTCGCCAATAGTTACGACGCGCCGATGCTGGCTGCGGCGAAGGCCGTTGCGTTGACGACGGGACACGTTAACGTGACCGTCTTCGACTCACAGAGCACTGACACCATCCAGGTGTCGCAGCTACAGGACGTCGTGAACTCCAAGAAGTACCAGGGAATCATCGTGCAGCCAATTTTCGGTCAGGTGCTCATTCCTGAGATCAAGGTGGCGATCAAAAAGGGCATCAAGGTTGTGAACATCGACCAGATCCTTGGCACGAACTACGCGAGTGACCAGATCGAAGTACACGGTCTCTCGGGCAACGTCGTGTTCTTCCCATCAAAGATCGGTGCACAGCTGGCTGCGCAGACGATTCTGGCGTGTGGCAGTGCGAATCCTTGCAAGGTCGCGCTGGTGCACAACTACACCGGTTACGAACCGGACTCGGCAATTACCACCGCGTACGACGCCGGCCTCGCCAAGGACACGAATGCGAGCATCGTCGCGCAGGGTGACGGTCTTTACACGCCGTCAGTTGCGTTGACCTTTGTCGCTGACACACTCGTCGCACAGCCGTCGCTGAATGTCATCGTCGGTGCTGACCAGGACTGCGAAGGCGCTCAGTCGGCCCTCACGTCCGCGAAGAACACCAGTGTCAAGATGGTTTGCTACGGCGCGAGTGCGACGGGAATTGCTGCTGTGAAGAGCGGCGCGTGGTTCTCTGACGTCGCGCAGGAGCCGGCAACGGAAGGTGAGTTGGGCATGATCGACCTCATCAAGGCCATGAAGACAGGCAAGGGCACCAAGGCACAGAACCCTGTCGCCGCGCTGCCGAACAACGGCATCGTCACCGCCAGCAACGCCAGCAAATTTCAGGGTGAATGGCCGGGTTGATTTGTCGATAGCAGAAGGACCGAAGATTCGAAATTGACATGGATGGATTGAACTGAAATGTCGACGAGGAACATTGATGAGGCACCCCGCAGTACCGCAGAGGCATCCGGAGGCGACTTAGTCGTCACGGGTGTCTCTAAGCGGTACGGCGGGGTGCCCGCTCTCAGTGACGTATCACTGATGATTACCCCCGGCACCGTCCACGCATTGGTTGGTGAGAACGGTGCGGGAAAGTCGACACTCGGCAAGATCATCTCCGGTGTCATTAGCCCCGACGAGGGATCAATGTCGCTCGGGGGCGTCCCCCTAAGTTTTCGATCGCCGCGCGAGGCAATGGCGCACGGCATCGTCACGATTGTGCAAGAACTTGCCATCGTCCCGGGCCTCACCGTCGCGGAGAACGTGTACCTGGGTGTTGAAGTAAGTACGGCGGGATTTGTGCGACGACGCGAATCTCGGCGTCAGTTCCGCGAACTGGCAAAGAAAGTGGGATTCGATCTCTCGCCTGATTGGCGCGCCAGCACGCTTTCGATTGCCGACCAGCAGAAGGTCGAAATCATGCGGGCCCTCTCGCGAAATGCCTCCATCGTCGTCATGGATGAGCCCACGGCGGCGCTGTCCGGGAACGAGACCAAGGCGCTGCACGAGATCATCCGATCCTTGGCCCGCGAAGGCAAGTCCGTCATTCTCATTTCGCACTTTCTTTCTGAAGTGCTGGCCCTGGCGGACGTCATCACCACGCTGCGCGACGGCCAGTTGATTCGCACGGTCGACGCCAAAGACGCGACTGAAGAGTCCTTGATTGAAGGGATGCTCGGCCACTCATTGACGACCGCCTTTCCCGAGAAGGTTGTCGCGCAAGACGATAAGGACGTCGTCCTGGAGGTCGAACATCTCCAGGCGCCGGGCGTGAATGACTGTTCGTTTGTACTGCACGCGGGCGAGATTCTCGGTGTCGCCGGCTTGGTAGGTGCCGGTCGCTCCGAGCTGGCCCGTGCAATATTCCGCGACGCCAAAGTCACGGGCGGAACGGTTCGCCTCAAGGGTGAGGAACTTGGCGGTCACAGTCCCTCGCGGTCAATTCGTCGAGGTCTGGTCTTTATCCCAGAATCACGCAAGGAGATGGGACTTCTTATTGGCCGTTCGGTGAAGGAGAACATTTCGCTTTCTCGCCTCGACCTCGTGAGCCGGATGGGCTGGATAGCGGGGATTCGTGAGCGGCGCAAAGTCGGCGACTTGATGAAGACGGTGAACGTTCGCGCCGCCAGCATGCGAATGCCGGTCTCGATGCTGTCGGGCGGGAACCAGCAGAAACTCTTGTTCGCCCGGTCCGTGATGTGCTCGCCCAGTGTTCTCATCGCCGACGAACCAACGCGTGGCGTCGACGTTGGATCGAAGCGCGCAATTTACGACCTACTGACCGAGATGGCCGAATCGGGCATGGGCGTGGTGGTGATCTCGTCGGACCTCGAGGAAGTACTGGGTCTCGCCCATCGAGTCCTCGTCATGCGTCACGGTCGCATCATCACCGAACTCTCGGGCGAACGAATAAACGAGCAAGCAGTGCTCGCGGCCGCGTTCGCCGAGCCAACCACCGAAGGATCGGTCTCATCATGAACGTACGAGTCGAAACTGAAGAGACGCTCGAGGTTGAATCCAGTAACGCTGGGCGATTCCGACTGGGCGCATTCCGCCTCCTCGGGTCGTGGCGACTCGCCGGTATTGGAATTCCCTTCGCCGTCCTCTTCGTCGTGTTGTGCGTGTGGAGCGCACCGTTTCACTCGACGACGAACCTCATCAACATCCTCGACCAGCAGGCGGCCACGTTGGCCATCGCCGCGGCGGGGACGCTCGTCCTCGTTGCCGGTGGGCTCGACCTTTCGGTCGGGGCGATCTATGGACTGACAACCGTCGTGTCGGGCAATCTTGCGGAGCATCATTCACCTTGGATCGCCATTGGCGTGACGCTCCTGGTCGGTCTCGGCGTCGGTCTCGTGAACGGCGCAATCGTCGCCTACTTAAAGATCAATCCATTGATCGCGACGTTGGCGATGTCGTTCGTTATCGGTGGCGTGGCCCTCAAAGTCTCGGGCGGCAACCTCATTGTCCTTTCGCAGAACTCCGGGTTCTACAAGTTCGCCAACGCGCAGTTCTGGTCGATTCCAAGCGCCGTGTGGATTGTGTTCGTCTTCGTCGTGATTCTGGCACTGGTCCTTTCTCGAACCACGTTTGGCCGTTACGTCGTCGCCTCCGGTGGTAACGCCGAGGCCGCTCGTCTCGCGGGTGTTCGAGTGAACCAGATTCGCATCATCACCTACGCGCTCAGCGGTTTGGCGGCCGGACTCGGTGGCGTCATCGATACGTCAAGACTGCTCAGTGCCCAGGCGAACAGTGGTGGCAGCGGGCTGACCTTTTTGGTACTCGCGGGCATCGTCGTAGGAGGCACATCAATCGCCGGCGGCGAAGGTTCCGTGCCCCGAACCGCCATTGGTGTTCTCTTCATTGCGTTGATTTACAACGGCATGTATCTCTTGAACTTCAACGTGTTGTACCAGCCGATCGTGCTCGGTGTCATTCTGCTGGCCGCCGTCGGACTCGACGTCTGGGCGCGAAAGCGCCGAGGCTAGAGCTTCATTCACTACCTGGAGGAATAATGGGCATTCACACCAATGGAAGCAACGCCGTCGACTGGGAGACGCGTGTTGACATGCCCCGTCTACGCGAGGAACGGCTCTCCAAACTCCAGGCCGAACTCGAGCGCTCGGACTTGGGTGCCTTGTTGACGTTTGACTTCCACAACATCCGCTACATGACCGGCACGCACATCGGCACGTGGGCCATGGACAAACTGATTCGATTCGCCCTGCTACCGCGCGGCGGCAAGCCCATTGTCTGGGACTTCGGTTCCGCCGCGCGCCACCATCAGATGTACAACCCGTGGCTCACGGGCGTCCAGATCGGACCGGACGGCACCGAGATTCCCTACGACGGCGCACGTGCCGGCATCTCCACGTTGCGCGGCGCCATTCCTCCCGGTGCCGACCGCGCCGGCACGGTGGCCACCAAGATTAAGGAAGTGCTGCATCAGTTTGGTCTGCAGAACGAAGCGATCGGCGTCGACATCATCGAGATGCCCGTCTTGGCCGCCTTCGCCAAAGAGGGCATGACCTTGGTCGACGGCCAGCAGGTCTTCCTCGAGGCGCGGCGCATCAAGACCAGTGACGAGATTTCGCTCCTCACCTACGCCGCGTCCATGGTCGATACCGCGTACGAGGAGCTCTACACGTTCCTGCGTCCGGGGGTGAAGGAGAACGAGTGCGTTGGTTTGGTGAACAAGACGCTGTACGACCTCGGCTCGGAGCACGTCGAAGGCGTCAATGCCATTTCGGGCGAACGATGCTCACCGCACCCTCACGTCTTCAGCGACCGACTCATTCGACCTGGCGATCCCGCGTTCTTCGACATCCTTCATAGCTACAACGGTTACCGCACGTGCTACTACCGCACCTTTGCGGTGGGCAGTGCCTCGGTGGCCCAGCGCGACGCCTATACCAAGTGCCGCGAACTCATCGATACCGCCATCGCGCAGGTCAAGCCGGGTGCGACGACGGCCGACATTGTCTCGCTGTGGCCCAAGGCCGAGGAGTTCGGATTCCCGAGCGAAGAAGCGGCCTTTGGCCTCCAGTACGGTCACGGCATTGGACTCTCAATCTGGGAGCGACCGATCTTCAGCCGCATGATCTCACTGGAGCACCCCGAGGTCCTCGAAGAGGGAATGGTCTTCGCTCTCGAAACGTACTGGCCGGCCAAGGACGGATGGTCGGCAGCGCGCATTGAAGAGGAACTCGTCGTCACGGCCACCGGCTGTGAGGTCATCACAAAGTTCCCGGCCGAAGAGTTATTGGTTGCAGGTCAGCGCTACTTCTTCGCGGGCGGTCCAGTCAACGGACTTCGAGACGCTCAGTCAAACCTGAACACTGCAGCCGGGCGAGGCGAGTCGTAAGTCGACTTCTCCCGTGGGCATCCGACGAGAAGCCGTCTCGCCGGATGACGTCGGAGCGATGTTGGCGAAGGTGAAGAAACGTGCAACCACTGCGGCGAGGGTCGCTACAGACCAGAGAGTCGGCGAATCGGTCGCGCCAGCGCGGAGATGTCGTCGCCGCCGTGCCCTTGTGACGTGAGGCCGTCCTCAAAAGTGGCGGCCATCGCTGTGACGGGAAGGACTGCTCCCACCTTTTCGGCCAGTGCGAGACCGATGCCTAGATCTTTTCGATGCAGCGCAATCTTGAATCCCAAGGGGTTGTCGTCGTTAATCATGTTGCCACTGCGATTCGTCAAAACCCACGACGCGGCCGCTCCTCCCTCCAGTGCGCCCACGACTCTTTCGACATCAAGTCCCGCCTTGAGACCGAGTGTTATGCCTTCGGCGACGCCGAGGTAGACCCCGGCGAGAATGACCTGGTTGATCGCCTTGGCCCACTGACCTGCGCCCACCGCGCCGAGGTGCGTCACGGTCGAGCCCATAGCGCTGAGCACGGGTTGGGCGCGCTCCACGTCAACGTGATCGCCGCCGACCATGATGGATAGAGTCCCTAGTCGCGCTCCTTCGGAACCTCCTGATACCGGTGCGTCAAGCATTGAAACGCCAAGGTCGGACAATTGGCGGGCGATCTCTTGCGCGCCGATCGGGCTTATTGTCGAACAGTCGATGAAGAGTGACCCGGCCGCCAAACCTTCTGCGAGTCCCTGCTCACCAAACAGGACGTCGTTGACCTGAGGGCTATCCGTGAGACAAGTGACCACGATGTCGCTCGACTGGGCGAGCTCCTTTGGTGACGGCGCTTCGTGTGCGCCTAATTCGAGGAGGTTCGCGGTCCGACCTTGCGTTCGATTCCACACGGTGACCGTGAAGCCTGCTCGGACGAGGTTCGCTGCCATGAACGCGCCCATCGTTCCCAGGCCCGCGAAGCCAACTCGCACCCGATGCTGCTGCTGTGTTATTTCGCTCATTGCCACTCCTTCGGACGCGCGCAGTGGCCTGCGCGGCAATCGTCGTCAGTGTATCGAGCGGCCCTTCCAGCCTGATTCAGTTGACGATGGTTCGCCGCGTGCGGCGACGCACAACAACGCTCACGAACGCAATCAGCACGACGAGCAAGACGAAAGGAACAATGAAGACACTCCACGAAGCGTCTTCGCTTCTCACTTCGCGAGACGTCGCGAGGAGGCCGGGACTGTTCTTGGCGGTGACGAACTCGGCCTTTGATCCGGTTGCCCTGAAAACCTGACCGAGAATCGTGTCGTGAAACCTTTGACCGTTGAGGATGAATGTCCCGACGCACCGGTAGTCAGCGAGGTTACTTCCGCTGCCTCCAAGTTCGCCGGTGCACGTCGTGACGGTGACCGAAACCGACACGCCGTGCAGACGAAGGTTGGCAACATCGGTATTGCGATGCAGGCCCGACAAGAAGAATGTGACTGAAAGAACGGCCAGGGTTACGACGATGAGGGCGGTGACGATGCGAATGACCTGTCGAGTGTTGACCTCTACTGGTGCGCCGCGCAACGTAGCGACTGATTGGTGTTCCCCGTTACCAGCGACGTCACCTGGTGCCACGTGTGTGGTCGAGTCGCCATTACGAGAATTAATTGGCAAATCCTAGCGAGAGCGGTGAGCGTCAACCCACGAACCTTGCGTCAAAAAATACACTGGTCCCGCAGAACGGGACCAGTGTCAAAACTTGGAACAGGCAATGACGACCTTCACCTCAGTGATGACTGAGAAGAGGAAATCCTCCTGCGCCGACCTATGCCGTGAACGTGATGTTCTCGCGCTTCGCACCGCTGGCACTCGTGATGGTGAGTAGAGCGGTAAACTTGTGACCAAGGAGCGAATCTATGAGCTTCAGGCCCGCGCCCCTCAACACAATCGAGATCGTCTTCGACGTGCCCGCTCCAGTGCCGTAACCCGACTTACCTAGCAGCAAATTCTCCGTAACGATGTGGAACTTGCCGGAGTGTCCGATTTCGGCCTTGAACTTTATTACCTTGGTCAGTTGAAGAATTCCCGCGCACCTGGCCCTAGCGCAGTGCACAACCGCGATCACCTTGGTGCCGGTGAAGTGAACTGAGGCCGGAACCGTCACTGCCGGCTTGGGAGCAGCGGTCGTGGTGGTGGTCGGAGGAACCGTAGTGGTTGTGGTCGGAGGAACCGTCGTGGTCGTTGTTGCCGCAGGATGCGTCGTCGTGGTCGTCGGGGGTGGCGTCGCCACCGTCGTGGTCGTCGTCGCCGCAGGATGCGTCGTGGTCGTGGTCGGAGGAACCGTCGTCGTCGTGGTTGCCGGCACCGTCGTCGTCGTGGTGGCCGGAGCCGTCGTGGTCGTCGTCGCCGGAGCCGTCGTGGTCGTCGTTGAGGACGTCTCATTTAGACCCGCTGGGGAGGACGTGCCATCACCGCTGTTGTTGGCGGCCCACGTGTTGGGCGCGGTAGCCGTTGCGCCCGCATTGGCGTCGACGTAGTCATACTGGCCGGCGGTGAGAGCAGGAGACGTGTTGCCTAGGGCATCTGTGTGCGTAACAATATTGTTACTGATAGTTCCGCCCGTGGCCCCCGAGGAGAGGTAGATGCCATACAGGCGTGAGTTCGTAATGGTGTTGGCATGCACGATGAAGTTGATTGGACCGACTGGGCAAAGTGCGTGACTGTCCGCGTCGTAACCAGTTGAGATCATCGCAATGCCGTAGACGAAGCCATTGATCGTGTTGTTCGAGATGTTCTGGAGTGCGCAACCATCGCCGTAATTGCCGCCTGATGGATTGACCCCGAGGTCAGAGTCGATGACCTTGATCCCGGACTTGGGGTCAAGGGTGCTGGGCGTTCCGGAACCAGAACTGTCCTGGTCAATGCCACCACCGTTCAATGTGTTGCCCGTGACCTGGGAAGCTTGGTCAAAGCCGGACAACCATAGAGCGCTCAGTGCAGCGTCATCGGCACCGCCGGTGGTGTCCGTGGGGTAATTGACCGTGTTGTTCGAAATTGTGGCACCGCTCGTGTCGGAGAGTTCAACGGCGTTGTTTTCGTAGCCAACCTGCGTATCGAAGACGTTGCCAGTGACGACGTCACCTGTGTCGAGCACAGTGACGTCGGCTTGAGTGATGGTCGTACCGTTGGCATCTTGACCAAGGCCGATGTGGACGTCACCATCGGCGCCGCCAATATTGGTGAAGAAGTTGTTGCTAATCGTGACGTTATTCTCACCTTGGTCGTTAGGTCCGGTAAGGAAAGTGCGCACTTCAATTGAGGTCGTGTAGTCCAGTGTGAATCCGCTGATCGTCACGTTTGGCGACTCAACGAGGATGCCCGCACCGCCAGTGATCTCCGACTGTATGGCGGTGTTGATCGTGTCACCCGACGCGGGTGGGACGTTCCAGTTGTAGCCATCAATGGTGAGGGCCTTGTTGATCAGGATTTGTGAGTTTGGGGCGTACGCCGCGTTGGTGAGGTTGAAGCTACCGGCGCAAACATAGATCGTCTGAGTGGCCGTGGCGGCAGTGATAGCGGCCGCCAAGCTGGCGAATACCGCCGGAGTGCCAGTGAAGGTGGGACAACCGGGGTCGTTGAGCGCGCCATTGACACTCACGACCTCATTAACGGTCGTGGGCGGCGTCGCGGCGCCGGCGCTGATGGTAATGGCCGTAAAGCTCAGAGCCAGTAATGAAAGGACGCTCAGTCCTACGGCCAACAGTCGACGCGAATAGCGCATGGTTCCCCTTTGGTAAATCAGTTTCGAGATTGTGAGTTGAATCGCCCGTATTCCGCATATGGACTACGGCGCCCAAACCTACCATAAGGATTGCGAGGTTCTTTTGGGCCTGTCTGCATTTCAGCCCAATTGCGTAACAACCTTGTTACGAAGTGCGCTGATTGCACTCATTGAGTGCTCTGGTCCGCGTTGGCGAGCACATTTGCGTACGAATTCGCGGGTGCACTGTGGATCTACGTGGACCGAGGTTCACACTTTCGGCGGGATGCGTAGGCGCTCCATCCCTCCGTCAACGAAGAGGACGGTCCCGTTGGTCGACGTGGACGAGGGATGAGCCAGGCACGCAATAGCGAGCGCCACTTCGTCAGCTCGTACGAGTCGACCGCTCGGTTGACGGGCTTCGAGTGCGGAGCGTTCCGCTCGGGGATCGGCCGACGCATCGAGCAGTCGACCAACCCACGGCGTGTCGGCCGTGCCGGGCGCCACCGCGTTCACTCGAATTGCGAACTCGGCAAAGTCGGCCGCCATGGCGTAGGTGAGACTCACGACGGCTCCCTTGGTCGCGGCATAGACCGCTCGTTTCGGCACACCAATTGCCGCCACAATCGACGCCGTGTTGACAATCGCGGCATTCGACGATGCCTTGAGATAGGGCAGGGCCGCCTTGGTCGTGCGCGCGAGTCCGACGACGTTCACGCTCCATAGGTTGGTCCAATCGTTCTCCGTGGCCTCGCTGACGTCGCCGATCGCTCCAATGCCGGCATTGTTAATGAGCACATCGATTCCGCCCATCATCCGTGCTGCTTCGTCGATCGCGACGGGTGCTTGATCTGCAACGGACAGGTCGGCGAGCACAAAGCGCGTGGGATCGGCGTCGCCGCGCGCGCGGTCGAGAACGACGACATCGGCACCTTGCTCACGCAGGTGCGCGGTCACTGCCGCGCCAATACCCGATGCACCGCCGGTGACGACGACCCGTATTTCTTCAAATGACTTCATGCTGTATTCCTCGTGTTCTTTCAATCAATACCGATGGCATCAGGGCGAAAGTAGATGGTGTCGCCTGTATCAGTGGGAGTCACGGGTCACTCGATCACCGCTTGAACCCACCAAGAAGTCGAGGTCTGCGCCCACGTTGGCTTGCGTGACGTGATCGACGTACAGCTTTTCCCAACCGCGTTCCGGTTTGGCGTACCCGTCGATGGTGGCCTGGTTCGGCACACGGGTGTCAAGTTCAACTTGCGCAACGTCGACTGAGAGCTGTCGCGCGGGTACGTCGAGAATGACCCAGTCACCGCTCCTCACGATCGACAGTGGTCCTCCGGCGGCCGCTTCGGGCGTGACATGAAGGACAACGGTCCCGTACGCGGTGCCGCTCATTCGACCGTCGCAGATTCGCACCATGTCACGGACTCCCTGTTGCAAGAGTTTCTTCGGTAGTGGCATGTTCGCGACTTCGGGCATTCCGGGATAGCCCTTCGGACCGCAACCGCGAAGTATCAGAATGGAGTCCGCGTCGACATCAAGGTCGGGGTCGTCGATTCGAGCGTGCAGGTCTTCAATGGAGTCGAACACGACCGCTCGGCCTCGATGCTGGAGCAGGTGCGGTGACGCGGCCGCCGGTTTAATGATGGCGCCGTCGGGGGCGAGGTTCCCTCGTAGGACTGCGATGCCGGCGTCTGACTGTTGCGGCGTCGCACGACTTCGGATCACGTCGTGGTCCCAGATCTGTGCCTCGTCGAGGTAGTCAACGAGTGGCCGTCCGGTGACGGTCAGTGCCGAGGAATCGAGGAGATCCTTCACCTCGCGGAGCACCGAAAGCAGTCCACCGGCACGGTGGAAGTCTTCCATCAGATATTTTCCAGACGGCTGAAGGTTCACGAGGAGCGGTACGTGTGCTCCAATTCGGTCGAAATCGTCGAGATCGAGGTCAATGCCGAGTCGGCCAGCGATTGCCAACAGGTGTACCACCGCGTTCGTTGAACCTCCGATCGCGGCGAGTACCACGATCGCGTTGTGAAACGATGATCGCGTCATAATGTCGCTCGGCCGACGTGCGGCGGCGACGAGTTCGACGCAGAGTCGGCCCGTATCGTGCGATGCGCTGAGCAGCCGACTGTCCGCGGCTGGGGTTCCGGCGAGTCCCGGAATCGTCATGCCGAGTGCTTCAGCGACGAGGGACATGGTCGACGCCGTCCCCATGGTGTTGCAGTGCCCTCGACTTCGGATCATCGACGACTCGGACGCGTTGAAGTCGCTCTCGGAGAGCGTCCCGGCTCGGACGTCCTCGCTCAGTCGCCACACGTCGGTGCCGCAGCCGAGCGCTGCTCCCCTGAACGTGCCCGACAGCATCGGGCCACCGGGGATAAGTACGGCGGGGAGGTCGACAGACGCCGCCGCCATCAAGAGCGCGGGAATTGTTTTGTCGCATCCACCCAAGAGGACGACTCCGTCGACGGGGTTGGCGCGGACCATCTCTTCGGTCGCCATCGCCATCATGTTGCGCCACAACATGGCAGTTGGACGCACTTGGGTTTCGCCCAACGACACGACGGGCATATTCAGCGGAATGCCGCC
>DATCCA010000017.1:0-15385 GCA_036511575.1 Acidimicrobiales bacterium | reverse complement strand
GCGCACCGAGAGCATCGAGCACAATCTCCAATGTGCCCTTACTCGTCACCATTGTCGCGGTGTAGGTCTTGTCGGGGTCGATGATCATCGGGGGTGCGGCGGCGAACTTCTGACGCTGCTCGCTCGATCCGTCGGGGTTGGGAATGTTGGCGCTCATGATTGCTCCTATGACTCGGTGATGGTGACGGACAGCATGCGGTTGGTGACCACGGGTGGTACGCCCGGGTCAGAAGCCGGACCGGTATTGCCCTCGTTGTTGAGGAGCTTGACCGCGTTGATACCGCTGATGACCTGACCGAACAGCGAGTAAGTATTTGGCAGGGTCTCCCCGGACGCTCCCGTCACGATGAAGAACTGGCTGCCACCCGTGTGCACCGCTCCCGTATTGGCCATGGCGAGTGAGTACAGCGGGTACGTCGGGTTGCCCTTCGCGGGCAACTCGTCAGCAATGGTGTAGCCCGGACCGCTGGTACCCGTGCCGGAAGGGTCGCCCCCCTGGATGACGAAGCCCGGGATGACGCGGTGAAAGATCACGCACTTGTAGAAGTCGTGCTGGGCGAGGAAGACGAAGTTGTTCGTCGTAATCGGTGCCGTCGCCGCATCGAGCTTGACGACGAAGTCCCCGGCCGTCGTCACGAAGTGCGCTTCGTACGTCTTGGACTTGTCGATCGTCACCGCGGGGGCCGTTTTCCACGACAGGTTGTTCACGCGCGTTGTCGTGGACGCCGGGCAACCGGCCGCCACGGCGGCCGCGTTTGCCTTCGTTTGCAGGGCCGCGGCCTGGGCCTTGGGAATCGTGGTCGGTGTGGGGGCGAGCGTGGTCGTCGTCACTGAAGTGGGCGACGTCGTGGTCGTTGGCAGGGTCGTCGTGGTGGGCGACTTCGAAGAGAAGAGCAGCGTGCCCGCACCGAGGACGAGCAACCCGACAATGCCGAAGATGACGCCGCGACGGATGTTCTGGCGACGCTTCGCCTGACGCTGCATTTGCTCGATTTTGACGCGGCGAGCCGCTTTTTGACGTTCACGTTTCGAAGTTGCCATAGGCGCGAGGTTACTAGCCCACCTGAGACGCTCCGATTAGCTCCACTAACCTTTGTTTGCATGGCGCTCATCGTTCAGAAGTTTGGCGGCACGTCCGTGGGCGACGCTGACCGGATACGTGCCGTTGCCGAACATGTATCGCGCACGAAAGCCGCCGGCAATGACGTCGTCGTCGTCGTCTCGGCAATGGGCAAATTCACCGACGATCTGATCCGCCTGGCCGACGACGTCTCGCCAACTCGGCCACCACGCGAACTTGACATGCTCCTCACCGCGGGCGAGCGGATCTCGATGGCGCTCGTGTCGATGGCCCTCGGAGCGTGCGGCGTCGACGCGGCCTCCTTTACTGGCAGCCAGGCCGGAATTATTACCGATACCGATCACACGAAGGCGAAGATCATCGAGATTCGCCCCGACCGACTCCGCGAAGCGCTCGACAGTGGTCTCGTGCCCGTTGTGGCTGGATTCCAAGGTGTTTCAACAGAACGCGACATCACGACGCTTGGTCGAGGCGGCTCGGACGTCACCGCCGTCGCGCTGGCTGCTGCGCTGAAGGCCGACGTGTGCGAGATCTATACCGACGTCACCGGCGTCTTCTCCGCTGACCCCAGGGTCGTACTACCGGCCCGACGACTACCCAAGGTCTCGTTTGACGAAATGATGGAGATTGCTGCCACGGGTGGACGGGTGTTGATGCTTCGCTCGGTCGAGTTTGCTCGACGCCATTCGGTACCGCTGCACGTGCGCTCAAGTTTTACCTGGGAACCAGGAACCTGGATTGTGGAGGAGGACCCCACCATGGAAGAAGCCGTCGTTTCGGCCGTCACCGACGACACCTCGGAGGCGAAGATCACCGTTGGCGGAGTGCCCGACCGTCCGGGCATCGCGGCCCGACTCTTTCGCGAGCTCGCCGATAGAGGCATCAACGTCGACATGATCGTTCAAAACACGAGCGCCAAGGGAATGACGGATATCTCGTTCACCGTTGGTAAGACCGATCTCGGGGCGGCCACGAAGGCGTGCGAATTGGTGAAGGACGAGATCGGAGCCGCCGAAGTCACGAGCGATGACAACATCGGACGGGTGTCAATTATCGGTGCCGGCATGAAGTCGAATCCTGGGGTGACTGCCCTGATGTTCGAGACCTTGTCGCAGAACGGCATCAACATCGAGATGATCTCCACCAGTTCGATCCGTATTTCCTGCGTTATGCGCGCCGAGAAGGTGGCCGACGCCGTTCGTCATTTGCACACCGCGTTCGGGCTCGATGCGGCCTGAGCGCTGCGCACCCCTTTGCGGTAACCATTTACTCGCGGTGTCTTAGACTTCACACATGCGAATTGCGGTCGTAGGAGCCACTGGTCAGGTTGGGACGGTCATGCGCGCAATTCTGCGCGAACGTGGTTTTCCGGTCGACGAGATTCGCTACTTCGGATCAAGTCGCTCAGCGGGTACGACACTCGACTGGAACGGTAACGACATCGTGGTCGAGGATGCGCAAACGGCTGATTTCTCAGGCGTTGAGATCGCGCTCGCTTCATCAGGGGCCGCTTCGTCCAAAGTGCTGTCGCCTCGACTCGCCGCAGCTGGTGCCATCGTCATCGACAACTCCTCGGCGTGGCGCATGGACCCCGACGTACCTCTGGTGGTCTCGGAAGTGAACCCTCACGCGTTACGTTCGATCCCCAAGGGGATTGTGGCGAACCCCAACTGCACGACGATGGCGGCCATGCCGGTGTTGATGCCGTTGCATCGAGCCGCAGGCCTTACGTCGATGACGGTCTCAACGTACCAAGCGGTGAGTGGCGCTGGTCGTGAGGGCGTTGACGAACTGGCCGGTCAACTCGAGAAGATCCCGAGTCACGATGTTCGAGTCCTCACGTTCGACGGATCGGCCTATCCACTGGACTCGGGCGAAAAGTTTCCGGCGACGATTGCGCACAACGTGATCCCGATGGCCGGTTCCATCGTCGATGACGGTTCGCTCGAAACGGGCGAGGAGAAGAAGTTGCGCGACGAGAGTCGAAAGATTCTCGAGATTCCAAATCTGCTGGTTGATGCGACCTGCGTGCGGGTCCCCGTGTTCACCGGCCACTCCCTCTCCATTACGGCGGGCTTCGAGCGCGCACTTTCACCCGAGGACGCGACAACGTTGCTCGAGAACGCGCTCGGGGTTGAAGTGTGCGAGATGCCCATGCCGCGTTTGGCTGCCGGTAAGGACCCGAGTTACGTCGGAAGAATTCGTCGCGCCGAGACGGTGGCGAACGGCCTCTCGTTCTTCATTAGCAACGACAACCTACGCAAGGGCGCGGCGCTCAACGCGGTGCAGATCGCCGAAGCGCTACGAGCGCTTCGCTAGGCGCGCGTTGAATTACGCCCATTCGAGGCAAATGTCGAGGCTCAAGCCCGGGACATGACTGAAGAAGAGTCGACGCGAAGAGGGTTGAAATCGTTGACTCGTTGGGCGAAGCCCGTGCGGCGGTCACTTCATTACTGACCTGGACACGTGTCGTATTCGTTGCGAGGATCCATGGCGACGATTAGATTAAGTACATAATTGGACTTAGTCCAGAATTCTGTTATTCTCGAGGGCAGTGAGTATCAACGGCGAAAGCGTTCTCGACCAACTGCGTCAACACGGCATTCAAGCGACGGCCCAACGCCTCGCGGTGTTGCGGGCAGTCTCGAGTTATCCACACGTCTCGGCGGACGAGGTCACTGATCTTGTCCTGACGGATATCGGCGCCATCTCGCGCCAGGCGGTGTACGACGCGCTTGCTGTGTTGGTCGCCAATGGTCTTCTTCGTCGCATCCAGCCCGAAGGATCCGCGGCTCGCTATGAGGATCGTGTCAACGACAATCACCATCATCTGATCTGTCGAGACTGTGCTCGTGTCGTCGACGTGGACTGTGCGGTCGGCTCAGCGCCGTGCCTTACGGCGTCCGATGACCAGGGCTACGAGATCGACGAAGCCGAGGTCGCTTACTGGGGTCGTTGTCCCGAGTGTCAAGCAAAAGATGTGACATCGAGCCTCACCGATGCATCGACTGCGCATCGTCCTCGGCGGTACCAGCCTCGCCCCCCAACATCCACCCCACTGATCACAACCTGAAAGAGACGGCGCCCATATGACCGACATTGATCCAATGATCCAAGAAGGCAACGACGAGAGTACGTGCCCAGTGGCGGGTGGCGCGTTCACCCAATTGAGGGACAGCCTGCCGAGCGAGAAGTGGTGGCCAAATCAGTTGAACCTGCGCATCCTTCACCAGTTCACACCCGCCGCCAATCCACTTGACGAGAACTTCGATTACGCCAAGGAGTTCGCGACGCTTGATCTCGACGCTCTGAAGAAGGATGTGCTGGCGCTCATGACGGACTCACAGCCGTGGTGGCCCGCCGACTTCGGCCACTACGGGCCATTCTTCATTCGCATGGCCTGGCACAGCGCGGGCACCTACCGCGTTGGCGACGGCCGCGGCGGTGCGGGCTCGGGCATGCAGCGCTTCGAGCCGCTCAACAGTTGGCCCGACAACGTCAATCTCGATAAGGCGCGGCGACTGCTGTGGCCAATCAAGGAGAAGTACGGCCAGAAGATCTCGTGGGCGGACTTGTTAATCTTCACGGGCAATTGCGCGCTGGAATCGATGGGCTTTACGACATTCGGCTTCGCCGGCGGGCGAGTGGACGCCTGGGAACCCGAAGAAGATATCAACTGGGGCCCGGAGACAACCTGGCTCGGTGACGAGCGCTACAGCGGGGACCGCGAGTTGGTCGACCCGCTCGGCGCGGTGCAGATGGGTCTCATCTACGTGAACCCCGAAGGACCGAACGGTAACCCCGATCCCGTACTCGCGGCCCGGGACATCCGCGAGACGTTCAAGCGCATGGCGATGAACGACGAAGAAACGGTGGCGCTCATTGCGGGTGGTCACACCTTCGGGAAGAGTCACGGGGCCGGCGACCCCGAACCGCACGTCGGACGCGAACCCGAGGCCGCCCCCATCGAACAACAGGGTCTCGGTTGGAAGAACAGCTTCGGCACGGGATCAGGCGACTCCACGATTTCGAGCGGTCTCGAAGGCGCGTGGACGACAACGCCCATCACTTGGGACAACACCTTCTTCGACCTCCTCTTCACGCACGAGTGGGAGTTGAAGAAGAGTCCGGCAGGCGCGTTCCAGTGGAAGCCCAAAGATGGTGCCGGGACCGACTCCGTGCCCGACGCGCACGATCCGTCGAAGCGTCACGCGCCGACAATGTTGACGACGGACTTGGCACTTCGTGTGGACCCGATCTACGGACCGATCTCCAAGCGCTTCCACGAGAATCCTCAGGACTTCGCCGACGCATTCGCGAAAGCCTGGTTCAAGTTGACGCACCGCGACATGGGTCCGCGTTCTCGCTACCTCGGCCCCTGGGTGCCGAGCGAGCCACTGATTTGGCAAGACCCGTTGCCCGAAGTCACGCACGCACTCATCGGCGCCGCAGAAATCGCAGAACTGAAGGTCACGATTCTCGCGTCGAATCTCTCCATTGGCCAACTGGTCGCCACCGCGTGGGCGTCGGCTTCGACCTTCCGGGGCACCGACAAGCGCGGCGGGGCGAACGGCGCACGAATTCGACTCGCGCCTCAGAAGGATTGGCCGGTCAATGACCCACCGCAGTTGGCCGCGGTGCTTTCAACCCTCGAAGGCATTCAGAAGGAATTCAACGCGTCACGCACTGACGGCAAAGCTGTCTCGATTGCCGACGTTATCGTGCTCGCTGGTTGCGCGGCCGTCGAACAAGCAGCGAAGACCGTCGGACGTGACGTCGAGGTGCCCTTCACCCCGGGCCGCAGTGACGCCACCCAAGATGAGACCGACGTCGAATCCTTCGCCGTGCTCGAACCCACGACGGACGGCTTTCGTAACTACATCGGCCACGGCCAGCGCCGCTCTGCGGAAGATCTGTTGTTGGATCGTGCGCGCCTCTTGACACTGACCGCGCCGGAGATGACCGTCCTGCTCGCAGGCTTACGAGTCTTGAATGCCAATGTTCAACAGTCCGGACTCGGCGCGTTTACGACGCGACCCCAAACCCTCACCAACGACTTCTTCGTGAATCTTCTCGACATGGGAACTGAGTGGACGGCGGCGACGCCCGCTCAAGACGTCTTCGAGGGGCGAAGTCGCGAGACGGGCGACCTCAAGTGGGTGGCCAGTCGCGCCGACCTCGTCTTCGGCTCCAACTCTCAGTTGCGAGCCATTGCTGAGGTCTACGCATCGAGTGACGCACAACAAAAGTTCGCGAGTGACTTCGTCGCCGCGTGGACCAAAGTGATGAATCTCGATCGATTCGACGTCTCATTAATGCGGTGAGCCAAAAGGACGACAGCCTCCTAGTCGGCGCCGTCTCGTCCAATCTGGCGCCGCGCGAGGTTGACGCAGTGGTCGCCGAAACGTTCGTAGAAGCGCGCCAGTAACGCCAGCTCAACTGCCACGGGGAGCGTCATTGAACCTGACGTCAATTCGGCCGTCAGTGAGACATGGAGGTCATCGAGTTCGTCGTCGATCTCCTCGATGGCGCCGGCCTGCTCGAGTTTGCCGTCGATGATGACGTCGGTCGCTTCGCGCCAGATCTTCGACGCCACTTCACCCATTCGTTCTACGAGACCACGGCTCCGCGGCGACATTTCATTGCCGAGGCCGCGCGCCGCGCGTCGCGCAATGTGCTCGGCCAGGTCGCCGCTTCGTTCGACTTCGGGCAAGATGCGCAGCAGCGTGAGTAGACGACGACGGTCGGCGATGTTGAGTGCGTCGTTCTCCAAGAGTTGCATTTCCGCCGTCACCACAATGGAATTCACCAGGTTGTCAATGGCGATGTCCTGATCGACCACGCTCTTGGCCAGTTCGCGGTCTCCCGAGAGGAGGGCGTGGGTCGCGCCGGCCATCGCTTCACCGACGAGGGCGAAGATCTGGACAATCTGAGGTCGAATCTGCTCGTCCGCAGTGGCGACCAAGGGGACGTCATCTTCGGGTTCAGCTCGGTTGCCAAATAGCCGATTCATGTTCCGAGTTTACCGCCGCGTCACAGTACCTCTCTATGGTGGGGTTATCCGCTCGAAAGGGATCACATGGTTGCAGCGCTCAGCGTCATCGTCGGTCTCGTGCTTGGTGTGGCGGCCACGTGGGCCTACTCACTGAAACGTTCGCAGATGCTTCGCGACGACGCATCGGCGGCTCAGTCCGAACTGAGAGTGCGCGACTCGCAGTTGGCTGACGCGCATGCACGACTGGAACGCCAGAGCGCCGACCACTCAATGGCGCTGGACCAAATGGGCCAAACCTTCAAGAATCTCTCGACTGACGTACTGCACGAGACGGTCCTGCGATTCAACGCCTCCCAGGAGGACATCGTCAAGTTGCGAGATGAGAAACTCGATTCAACACTCCAGCCACTCGAAGATTTGTTGGGGGAGTACAAGAGGAACCTGGCGGAGTTCAATCTCCAGAACGCCGGCGCACTCTCCGATGTGAAGAGCAAGGCGGCCGAACTCCTCGAAGCCCAACAACAGACACAGCTCGAGACGCGTCGGTTGAATCAGTTGCTCGGACGATCAAGTCAGCGAGGCGCGTGGGGCGAGATCCAACTCGCCAACGTGATGAAGGCGTCGGGCCTGCGTCAGTCGATCGACTATGAATTGCAGGTCTCGGCGACGAACGATGAGGGCCGATCGCTGCGACCCGATTGCGTGGTCAATCTGCCCAACGGGATTCGATTGGCCGTTGACGCGAAGTTTCCCTTCGCCGCGTTTGAGGCGTCACTCGACGAAGAGGACACCGACACACGTCGCGACCTTCAGGCGAAGCACGCCCGCGACCTTCGCAGTCACGTGAAGGCGTTGAAGGAGAAGAGCTACTGGGAGGTCGTGTCGCCGGCACCGGAGTACGTGGTGTGCTTCATACCGAGCGACGTCGCCCTCTCGGCCGCGCTCGACGCCGATCCCGCACTGCTCAACTTCGCGGCAGACGAACGCGTCGTCATCGTGGGACCGACGAATCTACTGTCGCTGCTCTGGTCAGTGGGCTTCATCGTGCGGCAACACCAGATCGCGGTCAACGCCGAACAGATCTACGAGATTGCGAACACGATGTTCGATCGAATCCGCCTCGTCGCCGAACCGGTCGGTCGAATGGGTAAGTCGGTCGATTCGCTGGTGCGTGACTACAACGCGATGCTCAGTTCCATCGAGAGTCGACTGATTCCCGCGGCGAATCAGATGCGATCGCTCGGCGGTGCGCAACGCGCGAAGGATCTGCCCGAACTCAGTCCGGTCGATCAACTCACGAACCAGCTCAACGAAGGTAAGTGGGGTGTCGACGATGGGAACGTGCTGGTCGAGGGCGCGGGCGACATCCTCGAACTCGGCGAGTTTGACGACGAGTAGGCAAAAAACCCGTACGAGTAAGTTTTACTTTCGTGGCCCGAACACGCGCACAACGTCGACGACAAACGTTGCTCTTGACCCTTGCGGTCGCGGTCACCCTGGTCCTGCTGGTCTTCGCCCGCGACGTGACCCGTTCGGCGCACAGTTCAACGGATACCCGTCGGAGTGAGAATCGGAGTTTCGGTGGTCTTGCCAACTCGCTCATTGTCCAGCAAAATAACTTCGATCAGAGTCTCGTGACGTTGTTGCGCAGCGGCGCAACGCTCACGCGACCGGTTCTCGACACCCAACTGGAGCAGCTGCGTTTGGAGCTCGCCCGATGGAACACGGAAGCGCAGTTGCTGCGCCGTCCCCGACTGGCGCACGACGTGAACGACAAGTTGGAACAGTTGACGTTGCAGCGCATCGACGCGTACAACACCATCCTCAGCTCGATTACGGGCCAACTCACGCTGCCCGCACTCACACCGGTCCCGACCGACAAACTGGTGTCGGCGCCCGGACAACTCTTGATCACCACGGGCATCGCGTGGAACAGCGACCGCTACGACTTGACCAAGGAACCGGGGCGCCAGCATCTTGCGCCAATGACCTTCTCAAGTGCGAAGTACTTCATCTCCTTCGGCGCACAGAACTTGACATCGTCGCCGTCGCTCGCCGTCGTTCGCGGAATCGGCGTCGCGGCGGTATCGATCTCACCGGCCCCCTTCCCGTCGACGCATGGTGAACTGCTACTGCCGCCCGTGAGCCAGTTTCACGTCGGCGTTTCAGTCTCCAACACCGGTTTCGTCGAGCAACCCGTGACCCTCAACGTCACGTTGACGCCCTCCAACGGACCTCATCCGACGGTGCGAGAGAGCTTTCATATGAATCTCGCGCCGTTGCAGTCCTACGCCGTTGTGCCAAAGGACTTCGCGACCGTCCCGAGCGAACGAGCGACCCTCGTGATCAGCGTCTCGGGTGCTTCGGCCGGTGCGAATATGACGACGACGCGCACGTACAACGTGGTGATGTCGCCGACCGATGTGCCAGGGGCCGGCATCGTGTCGGTAGATCTGTTCCCGACGCCGTCGTCACCGCAGCACAACGAGTTGGCGCTGCCGGCGATTCATAAATTTCACGCACTCGTGTCGGTCGAGAATGCGAACTCGGTGCAACAGACACTGACGCTGACCATGACACTTCGACCGACGAACGGCTCTCTCGCGCCCGTCCGCCAGGTCTTCAAGGAGAGCCTGGCGCCTCAACAGACCTTCGCCATTGCGACCAAGAATTTCGTCACACAGCCGGGCGAACGGGCCGAACTGCTCGTCGCGGTGTCCGGAGCGCCGATCGGGACGGGCCTCGCGAAGGCACGGACCTACCTCGTGGTGTTGTCACCTTAAGGTCACCATTGAAGACAGGGTTACTGACGAGTTGGCATACGATGGACTCGCCCCCACAGAGATGAATCGAGGATCCGTGTCCGAGTCAATTACCGTGACCGACAATCGCACCGGCGAAACGCGAGAGATTGCCATTGAACACGGAGGCGTCGCCGCGTCGGAGTTCTCCCGAGCCGTGCCCGGCATCTGGTTCTACGACCCCGGCTTTCTTTACACCGCGGCCGCCGAATCCTCGATCACCTTCGTCGACGGCGACCTCGGCATTCTGCGCTACCGCGGCTATCCGATCGAACAGCTCGCCGAACACTCGACGTACTTAGAGGTTGCCTATCTGCTCAACAACGGCGAACTGCCCACTGAGGTGCAGGCCGCCGCGTGGGAAGAAGAGATCACCCTTCACACGTACATTCACGAGAACGTGCGCAAGCGATTCCTCGAAGGTTTCAACTACGACGCGCATCCGATGGGCATGCTGGTCTCCGCCATTGCCGCACTCTCGACGTACTACAAGGACGCGAAGATTCTCGACGACCCCGAGATCCTGCACCGCCAAATAGTGCGACTCATCGCGAAGATGCCAACGCTCGCCGCCGCCGCGCACCGTTTCTCGGTGGGCATGCCCTTCGTTTACCCCGACAACGCCCTGGGCTACACCGAGAACTTCCTGTCGATGATGTGGAAGGTCGCCGAGCCACGCTACGAACCAGACCCCGTCCTCGCGCACGCCCTTGACGTCTTGTTCATCCTTCACGCCGACCACGAACAGAACTGCGGCACGACCGCGATGCGCATTGTCGGCTCATCGCACGGTGACCCGTACTCGGCCACCGCCGCCGCCACCGCGGCGCTCTACGGCCCGCGACACGGCGGCGCCAACGAGGCAGTCCTCAAGATGCTCACGAAGATCGGCAGCATCGAAAACATCCCGGCGTACATCGAGACGGTGAAGCAGGGAAAGGCGCTGCTCGAGGGCTTCGGTCACCGCGTCTACAAGAACTTTGACCCACGCGCCACGATCATCAAGAAGACGGCCGACGAAGTGTTCGCCGTCACGGGCAAGAACCCATTATTGGACATCGCGCTCAAGCTCGAAGAGATCGCGCTCGCTGACGACTACTTCATCTCGCGACGCCTCTATCCGAACGTGGACTTCTACTCGGGGCTGATCTACCAGGCCATGGGTTTCCCACTCGAGATGCTGACGGTGCTGTTCGCCATTCCGCGCACGTCGGGCTGGCTCTCGCACTATCAAGAACTTCTCCAGCAGGACGTGAAAATCGCGCGTCCGCGCCAGCTCTACATTGGAGCCGAAGAGCGCAAGTACGTGCCAATGTCGGCGCGCTCGTAGTACCTAGGCGTTCACCGCTTCGACGAGCTGCGCCGCGTGGGCGCGCGGGTGCTCGGTGTAGACGTCGAGCCACGTGGCGAGCGTGTAGCGACCGGACTCGGAGTGCTCGCCGTAACGTTCGAGGTCCTGCTCGCTGAGGCGTCGAAGAACGTCGAGTGATGCAGCGCGCACGGCGCGAAAGACGGCGAGCGAGTGCTCGGTGGGCAGCTCCTGGTAGCCCAGTTGCACGCACTGGGCCCACGCCGCCTCGTCGTAGCCCTGGATGACCGAACCGACCGGTTCGGCGATGAGACGACGCAGTCGGGCGTAGGACTGGGCCTCGGAGTCGGCGATGTGATGGATGACCTGACGGGCACTCCAACCACTTTCGACGTGACGGTCGATGTTCTGCGCGTTCACGAGGAGTGCCTCTTTCAAGAAGTATTCCGTGGAGTGTTCGTAGGCGTGGACGGACTCTTCGACCCTCATGACGACCTTTTCACCTTGCTCGGATCAACAATGCGCGTCAGACCCTCTTGCACCATGGAGATCATGAGTTGGCCGGCCTCGTTGTAGAGGAATCCACGCGCGAGGCCGCGACCGCCGTGCGCGATGGGGGAGTCGGTGTCGTAGAGCAGCCATTCGTCGGCCTTGACGCTGCGGTGGAACCACATGCAATGGTCGAGACTCGCACCCATGAACGAACCGTTGTCCCAGCGAATCGAATGGGGTGCGAGGATCGCGTCGAAGAGGCTCATGTCACTCGCGTACGTGATGACACAGGCGTGCAGCAGCGGGTCGTCCGGTAGTTCGCCGTCGGCCTTGATCCAGATCTGCTGGTGCGGGTCCTTGCTGCGATTCCGACTCCACGGGAGCTCGCCCACGAAGCGTTGGTCGATCGGATGTTGTCGCTTGAACCACTCGTCGATGTCCCCACCTTCGCTCTGGATCCGATCGGCGAGTCGCCCGATCGACTCCGGCGCCGGTACGTCGGGCATTACGAACTGGTGCTCGAGGCTCTCCTCTTCGGTGTGGAAGCTCGATTGCATGTTGTAAATCGCTTTGCCGTGTTGAATGGCCACCACGCGCCGGGTAGTGAAGCTGCGTCCGTCACGAATGCGGTCCACTTCGTAGAGGATTGGAATCTTGGGGTCGCCGGGGCGAAGGAAGTATGAGTGCAGCGAATGGACACTTCCGAATTCCACAGTGCGACCGGCCGCCATCAGGGCTTGGGCCGCGACCTGGCCCCCGAACGTGCGCTGACGCTCCTCCTCGGGGTGGCGCCCACGGAAGGTGTTGACCTCAATTCGTTCGAGGTCGAGCAGATTCACCAGTAATTCGAGGGCCTCAGACATACTCCATTGTTGCATCTCGACACGCCCGCCTCGCCTGAAGAAATAGGCTTGGTTCAATGAGCACACTCCTGGAGCGTTCGGTCGCGTGGTCGAAGACTCGCCAAGGCAAGAAGCTCATCCGCTACACGGCGAGCTCGGTGATCACCACCGGCGTGTCGTTTGGCTCGATTGTAATTCTCTACGGTTTCAAGATCATTCCCGGTGTCATCTGGGCCACGCTCGCGGGCAACGTCATCGCGACACTGCCGTCGTACCACCTCAATCGAATCTGGGCGTGGGGCAAGCGTGGACGCAGTGCTTTTCGCAAAGAGATCGTCCCGTACTGGTCACTGGCGTTTGCCGGGATTGCGTTTTCGCAGATCGGCGCGTTCTGGGTCCGTTCGGTTGTCCATTCGCACAGTTGGAGTCATTTGGCGGACACCGCGCTCGTGGCGTTCACCAATCTCGTGTGCTTCGCGGTCTTCTGGGTTCTCAAGCTCTTAGTCTTCAATCGCATCTTCCACTTCGACAAGCTGAAGGTGCTTGACGAAGAGTTGGTCGCCGAGGAGTTGTCGACCTCCGAGATCGACCACATCGACCACCACTGACACATCGTTGGATCGGAGAAGCACCCCAAACTTGGCTGCGCGTGCGAGTTTGGAGAGAGCAGAGCACGCAACGCCCGATACGTCTACGTGACGGCAATGGCGCTCGGGGGATTGCGTTGATAGGAAACTAAGGTGGCTGAAGTGCTCACTCGCCTTCGCTCGCTTCATTCTTGGACCAAGACTCACGAAGGCAAGAAGTTGATTCGCTTCACCTTGGTGTCGGCGGTGTCGACGGTCACGTCATTTGTCGCGATCTCGCTGCTCTATGGACTGAAGATCATTCCCGGGATTCTCTGGGCGACGTTGGTCGGCAATCTCATCGCGTCACTTCCGGCGTACAACCTGAACCGACGCTGGACGTGGGGCAAACGGGGGCGAAGTCATTGGCGCAAGGAGATAGTTCCATTTTGGGCGATGACCGCGCTCGGCATCGCAGTGTCACAACTTGGAGCGCTGTTCGCGCGTCACCTGGTGACGTCACACCACTGGAGCCACCTCGTCAACACGGGTCTCGTGTCGGGGGCCAATCTCGTGAGTTTCGCGATCTTCTGGGTGCTCAAACTGATGGTGTTCAATCGAATCTTCCGTGTGCACGAGATTGAAGAGATCGAAGAGCACCTGGCGGCCGAAGAGTCGACGCCGATTTAGTCGCGGAAGTTGGTGAACTGCAGTGGTACGTCGAGGTCAGACTGCTTGAAAAACGCAATGGCCTGCTGCAAGTCGTCGCGCTGCTTGCCCGTGACTCGGACCTGGTCACCTTGAATTGACGAGCTGAGGCTCTTCACGCCCATGTCCTTCACCATTTTGTTGATCTTCTTGCCCACGTCCTGGGCGATGCCGGCCTTCAATGCGATCTTCTGTCGCGCGGCGCCTTGACTGGCCTCTTCGATTTTGCCGGGGTCGAGTGACTTCAAGGAGACGGAGCGCTTGACGAGTTTCTCTTCGAGTAGTTGATACAGCGCGCGAAGTCGATCCTCGGTCGAGGCCGAGAGCCGAAGCTCCTTGTCCCCAATCTCAATCGTGGCGTTCGTGTTCTTGAAGTCGAATCGGGTCGTGGCTTCGCGATTGGCTTGGTCCACGGCGTTGCGCACTTCTTGCATATCGAGTTCGGAGACGATGTCGAAACTTGGCATGCGTAAATCGTAGACCCAGGCGGTTGGAAGTGTCCTCCTGGGCACTAGTAGCATTCACGACGGGTCAGTGCCCGAGCGGCCAATGGGATCTGGCTGTAAACCAGACGGCTTTGCCTACGGGGGTTCAAATCCCTCCTGGCCCACCAAGGTCAATCCAGCGCGACTGGATTGGCCCTGCCCGCAGTGGCGTCGAAGAAATAAAGTGTCCCTGGGCACTGGAGGAGTTGAGTGAACCGGCTGAAGTCGACGGCGAAGTTGGTCCGACGCGACTACGAGCGCGTCGCCGAGCGCTTCGAGGCGGGCGTCACGATGCTCGAGCACCGCTACACGCCGCTCGGTCGATTTACACCCGGTCCTTTTGAAGGCTGGTCGTTCCTTTGGCGGCCCGCGATACTCGGCTTCGTCGCCATGACGTCGATTCTGATTGGTGGCTCGCTCACCGATTCGCCCTTCAAACTGGCGATGCCCAATACCTGGTTCTTCGGCGCGCCGTCCGCCCAATTCACGATCACCCCGAGCGCTACGTCCTACATCGTGTCGATCATCTTGATGTATGGCGGTCTCCTGCTCTTGATGCGGGTCTGGCTGCGATTGGCCGAAGTGATGAAGCTTCATCCCGGAGCGTCCATCAAATCGCTGTGGTGGATGTTGCTGCTCTGGGCGACGCCCATGATCGTCGCCCCACCACTGTTCAGCCGCGACGTCTACAGCTACGCCGCGCAGGGCGAAATGACAGCGAACCACATAAGTCCATATTTATTCGGCCCCTTCACGTTGGGCTCTGGTCCTTACCCCAATCTCGTTGACCCGCTGTGGGGAAATGCCCCCGCCCCCTACGGTCCGTTTTTCCTCTTTCTCGACGGTTCAATTGACCGAATTACTCGGCCCCACGAGCTCTGGACCGTGCTCGGACTTCGTCTCCTCGAGACCGTGGCCGTGGCCATGATCGGCTACGGCATTGTCATACTCGCGCGCGGTCTCAATCGCGACCCCGGTGAGGCGTTTGTATTGTCCGCGATGAATCCTCTCGTGCTGCTCACCTTGATCGGGGGAGCACATAATGACGGCATCATGGCCGGTTTTCTCGTCGTGGGTATTGCGCTCGCGGTCAAGCGACATCCGGT
>DATCCA010000016.1:0-3302 GCA_036511575.1 Acidimicrobiales bacterium | reverse complement strand
CCGACTCGACCCCGCACCGAGACGGTGCCATTGATGACGTCGCCACCGTCGCCGGTGGGGAACCAGTCGTCGAGACCGTCTGGCCCCACCACGCGGGGACGCGGCGACGTTCGATACGAGCGAAAGAGCGTCGGCGTTCGCACACAGAGCTCGCCCTCCACGCTGGCGACGTCGACGCCCGCGAGGGGAGTGCCGTCGTAGACAACACCTGAACCGGTCTCGGTCATGCCCCAGGTTGCAATCACGTTCTCGGGCAGAGCGACGGGCGGTTTGGCCCCTCCGAGTAGGACTTTTGCATATCCGCGCAAGTCGTGGCGTAGAAGTTGCGGTCGAACAAGCGCAATGTGCGTCGCGCCGTGTGATGGCGCGCTGTCAATATCGTCCTCGCCGCCCCACTGTAGCGTCGCGTCACTCAAAATAGCGCGCAGAAGAACCGCCAACCCACCAATGTGGCACGCGGGGAGACAGGGGAACCAGACCGGCGCCGCGCCGTCGACGCGAAGGGTCGACTGCGTCAATTCGGCGCTTGCGCGTAGCGCATCCCACGTCAACTCAACGGCCTTGGGATCGCCACTCGAGCCCGATGTGAGCATCACGAGCCCGATGTCACCGTCGACCTGTTGGCCGTTCTCGCGCGTCGTTCGTCCGTTCTCGTCAACGACGTGTGTCGCGCCGAGGATCTCGAGTTGCTCGTCGCGCCGTCTTGGAGAGAGACGTCGATCCAAAACGCTGAAGGCACATTGGCCGTCGATCGCGTCGCGAATTGCCCGTTCGAGGGTCGGGCCGAGCTCGAAATCGAGCGCGAGCAGGGAGTTCACAAAACCAGACTATATGTTTAGGAACTAGCGTGGTTCCAAAGGAGGTGGTCAAAGTGGCCTCATTGCGTCACGAACGACGAATTGCTGCGGCGCCCGACGTCGTGTGGGACATTGTGCGCCGTCCAGAAAGCATTCCCACTTGGTTTCCCGGGATTGTCTCGTGCACCGTGGACGGCGACGTTCGCGTCATCACGACAGCCACGGGCATGGAGATACCCGAGCAGATCTTGACTATTGACCCGACTGTTCGCCGATTCGCCTACCGAGTGACCGCACCGCTCTACACGTTCCACCTGGGCGTGATTGACGTCTTTCAAATTGCCCAGTTTGATTCGCTCTGCGTGTACTCAACGACGGCCGAGCCCGACACGCTGGCATTGCTCATCGCCGGAGGAACTGTTGGTGCGCTCGACGAAATCCAGCGACTCGCCGAAGCGGTAAAGGGGTAGCGATGGGACGACGGATCCTCTTCATCACCACCGATCAGCAGCGTTACGACACGCTTGGAGCAAACGGCGGACAACTGTCTCGTACGCCGGTCCTCGACAAGTTGGCGGCGCAGGGCACCCGTTACGAACGGTGTCAACCAACGTCGGTCGTTTGTATGCCGTCGCGTTCCTCCATGCTGACCGGTCAGTTCCCCAGTACCCACGGCGCGTGGATGAACGGCGTGCCGTTGGCGATCGACGCGCCGTCAGTTGCGGAGAACCTGCACGACGCCGGCTACGCGACGGCACTGATTGGCAAGGCGCACTTCGAGCCGTTCATGGATCCCTTTGGGCTCTACGCCGAGAACGCGCTCGCGAACCTCGGCATCCCGACGATCGAACAGGACTGGTTCGACGGTCGTCGCGGCGTGCATCGCGGTTTCGACTACCTCGAATTCGCGACGCACGGCGTAATGGGGCCACTGCACTACGCCAAGTTCATGAGCGAACAACATGCCGACGCGATCAGTGGCTTCTATCAAGTGGTCGACCGCTCACTGAACGTCAATGCCGCCGGTGGTGGCGACACCGGCGCTCCCCAAGTCAAGTTCAACGCCGTACCGCGAGAGTGGTATCACACTGACTGGGTGGCCGATCGCACGATTCGCTGGCTGGAGGAACAGGCGGACGATCGCGACTGGTTCTGCTGGATGAGTTTCCCCGACCCGCACCACCCGTGGGATCCTCCAAAGTCCGAAATCGACCGAGTCCCGTGGCGCGAGGTTCCGTTACCGGCCAACTACCCCGAGCGCGCGAGCCAACGCGAAGCACTACTTGACGCCAAGGCCCGCCACTGGCGCGAGTGGTACGACGGGCTCGTGGTAAGCAACTACGAAGCACCGGCGAAGTGGGTGCCAGCGACAATGACGTCGGACCAGGTTCGCGAGGTGAACGCCCTCAACGCCGTGGAAGTCGAGTTGATCGACGAAGCCATTGGACGGGTGCTCAAGAGTATTGACACCAAGGGTTGGGGCGACGACGTCGACGTTATCTTCACCAGCGATCACGGTGAACTCCAAGGTGACTTCGGACTCCTGTTCAAGGGCCCCTATCACGTTGATGCACTGATGCGACTGCCGCTCATCTGGCGCCCGGCCCTCTCGACGAAGCCCGAGCCCACTGTCGTGCACGCACCGGTCAGTCTCGTGTCGCTCGCGGCGACGTTTCTCGACGTCGCTGGGAAGCCGGCGCCGAGTTGGGTTGAGGGTGCGGTCCTGCCCACGAGTGACGACGAAGCGAAGGCGCGGTCCTTCGACGCGACGTTCACCGAGTGGGACTCCTCGTTCTTCGGTATTGACGTGCACGTGCGCACGGTCGTGACCGAGGAACACCTGTACACCGAGTACCAAGCTGGCACGATGCACGACGGCGACGAGGGAGAGCTCTACGTTTTGAGCGACGATCCACTCCAACGAGTCAACCGTTTCGACGACCCCGCACTCGCGAGTGTCCGCGCGACCTTGGCCGAACAGTTGGAAGGGCACGAACATCGTCCCGGCGAGCGCGCGACGCCCGGCGTCTTGATGGCCCCCGTCTGAGGAACGGTAGCGTGGACGCTATGTCCGAGACCGTTATCCAAGGTTCGCCGATTGACCCCGTCGAGGAGTTTCGCTCGTGGCCGCTGCCACAGTTCGAGACGCTCGGGGAGTTCGACGACATCATCTACGAGGTGGGCGAAGGAATCGCGCGTATCACCATCAATCGGCCCGAACGCCGCAATGCCTTTCGTCCTCAGACACTCTTTGAACTTTCGGACGCCTTCGAGCGCGCGCGCGATGACATCTCGGTCGGCGTCATCATTCTGCGCGGTGCCGGACCCGATGCCTTTTGCTCTGGCGGGGACCAAAAAATCCGCGGCGACGACGGCTACATGGGCGACGATGACGTGGCCCGTCAAGGTGTGGGACGTCTCAACGTGTTGGACCTGCAGATCCAGATTCGTCGTCTACCCAAGCCGGTGATTGCGCAAGTCGCAGGTTACGCAATTGGGGGCGGC
>DATCCA010000015.1:0-2323 GCA_036511575.1 Acidimicrobiales bacterium | reverse complement strand
TCGGCGTTCGCGTCTTCGTGCAACTCAATGCCGGCGCGATCGGCCAACTGTCGAAGCGCGTCCATAAAGTCGAGGTGTTGGATTTCGCGTACAAACGTGATCTGGTCACCGGAGACGTGACACCCGAAGCAGTAGTAACGGCCCTCTTCGGCGTTCACTGAGAACGACGGGGTCTTCTCGCCGTGAAACGGGCATAGTCCGGTCCAGCGTCGACCGGTTTTCTTGAGGGCCACCACCTCGCTGATGAGTGCCACGATGTCAGTCGCCGATCGCACCTGTGCGATCTCACTTTCAGTAATGGCCATAGGAAGAAGGTACCGGTTCTCTCTCGTTACGACATCGGGGCTGTGACAATCTCCGCCTACACTGCTCCCCATGTCTGAGTTCGCCGTGGAGGCCACCGATATCGTTCGGACATTCCATGACGGCAGTTTCCGAGCCCTCGACGGGGTCACGCTGCGAGTGCCCACCGGGCAGGTCTTTGGACTGCTAGGCCCGAACGGTTCGGGCAAGACGACTATGGTTCGCATCCTTTCAACGGTCCTCGCTCCCACGTCGGGCACCGCGATTGTGAACGGTCTGGACGTCGTGAAACAGCCCGGACAGGTGCGTAAGGTGATTGGTCTCGCCGGACAGTTCGCCGCAGTCGACGAGAACCTGACCGGCTTCGAGAACCTCCGAATGGTGAGTTTCCTCAACCACATGGAGAAATCTACGGCCATTCGTCGTTCGCACGAACTTCTCGTGGACTTCGGTCTCGACGCCTTCGCGAACAAACAGGTCAAGACCTACTCCGGCGGCATGCGACGTCGCCTCGACCTCGCGGCGGCGTTAGTGGCCACTCCCCCCATCCTCTTCTTGGATGAACCAACCACGGGACTCGATCCCCAGAGTCGCCAAGACCTCTGGTCAATCATCGAACGACTCGTGGAAGGCGGCACCACCATTCTGCTGACCACGCAGTACCTCGAGGAGGCTGACCGGCTCTGCAAGCAACTGGTCGTACTCGATCACGGCAAAATCATCGCCGAAGGAACGTCGGCCCAATTGAAGAGTCAACTCGGCAACACGGTCCTGGTCCTGACTTTCGCGTCGACCGATGACGCGAAGCGCGCCAACGATCTCATCGCTGGCATACCCGACAAGCCCGCGAACGTCGACGGCACGGTCATTGAGGCAACCGTGAGTAACGGTCCGGCGGCGGCGGCCGACGCCCTGCGTCGCATTGACGCAGCGCAGATCACTCTGGTGGGGCTCGCCTTACGCGAGCCCAGTCTGGACGACGTGTTCTTGAGTCTCACTGGGCACAAAGCCGAAGACTTCGACTCCGTGGAAGCGCCGGCGCTCGGTCGACGTGCACGGCGAAAGGCGAAGGTATGACGACGACCGCGACGACATCGTCCCCACATCACTCGGCGTTGCGCTGGGCCTTCAGTGATGTGTTGACGCTTGCGAAGCGCAACCTGATCGCACTCTTTCGTACGCCGACGTTGGTGGTCTTCGCCATCATCCAGCCGATCATGTTCGTCTTGTTGTTCCGCTACGTGTTCGGCGGCGCCATCCCAATCCCGGGCGTGTCGTACGTCAACTATCTGGTGCCGGGGATTCTGGTGCAAACGGTCATCTTCGGCTCCGTGAACACCGCGATCGGCCTCGCCGAGGACCTCCAAAAAGGGCTCATCGAGAGGTTCAAGGCGCTCCCGATGGCGCGGATGGCGGTGCTCGGAGGACGTACACTCGCAGATCTGTCGCGCAGCGTCGTCGTGCTCCTCATCATCACCGGCGTCGGCACCCTCGTTGGCTTCCGCCCCGATGGAGGCATCGTCCCGTACTTAGAGGCGTGTCTCGTCATGTTGGTCTTCGCCTACTGCCTGTCGTGGGGATTCGCGTTCGTCGGCCTCGCCGCGCCGAGCGCCGAGGCCGCGCAAGCAATGACCTTCCCACTGATTTTCCCACTGGTGTTTGCGTCGGTGATCTTCGTTCCCTTGGCCAAGTTGCCCTGGTGGCTTCAGGGTTTTGCGAACAATCAACCGATCAGTCAGGCGACCTACGCCGTTCGTGGACTCATGCTGGGGCAGCCCCACGACAACTCCGTCTGGGTGTCGCTCGCCTGGTCGATCGGATTCATTGCGTTCTTGGCCCCCCTCGCTGTGAATCGATTCCGTAAGGCGGCCTAGCCAATGCCCGTCCTCGGTGTTGACGAGTTGCAAGCCATTCTCCAAAGTGGCTTCCCCGACGCCGAGGTGCCCCACGTCGAAGTGGTCAACGACGACTACGTCCTCGTGAGTTACGCCATCACCGATCGTCACGGTCGCCCGGGCGG
>DATCCA010000014.1:0-17539 GCA_036511575.1 Acidimicrobiales bacterium | reverse complement strand
GATTGGCTGACGTGTACTGCGTGAAGAGCGCTGCAACGTCCGGTTCGCTCATTCCTTCGGGCAGGTCAAGCCCTTGGGTCAGTCGCACCGCCGCAGGAATGTGCGCAAAGAGTTGTTCCATTGATCCCATGCCCAAGAAGTCGAGCATCTCGTCGACTTCCGCGGGCGTGTGCGGCAGGTAGTCGGCCATCTCACTTTGCCTTTCGAACGAACGGAAGCGGCGTAATCGTCGCGGAGATCTCGCGGCCACGAAGCGAGACCGTCGCAGGCGTATTGGCGTCGGGCGCGTCGCGCAGTAGTCCCATGCCGATGCCGCACTGTAAAACGGGTGAGAAGTTGCCTGATGACAGCGTGCCGACGTTCGTGCCGTCAATCAGCACGTCACCACCATCACGCAACGGTTGACGGCCCTCAACGATGAGACCGGTCAACTGTCGACTGGGACCGCGATCGAGCTCGTCTTGCACGGCTTGGCGACCTCGGAAGGTCTCCTTGTCCCATCCGAGCACCCAGCCGAGCTTCGCTTCGAGCGTCGTTGAGGACAACGTGAGTTCGTGACCGTAGAGCGGCAGCGCCACCTCAAGACGGAGCGTGTCGCGAGCGCCCAGACCGGCGGGCGTAATGTCCGCGTCGACGAGCTTCGCGAGTAGCGCCTCGGCCGCCTCGTTGGGCACGGCAATCTCCAAGCCCTCTTCACCGGTGTAGCCGGTCCCGGCGACGCGCACTTCCACACCGTCGTAGTCGAATCGCGTCACGCGAAAACGGCCGACGTCGGCGAAACGCTGATCGACGGTCGCAACTTTCGCTCGAGCATTGGGACCCTGAATTGCGAGAATGCATCGTTCGTCGGTGACGTCGACGCCCGGGAGCGCCTCAGTGACGCCCGAGGTGTTCGACGCGTTGGGCATGACGTCGAACTCGTTGTCGCTCACCCACCACACGATGATGTCATCGACGACGAAGCCATCGTGGTTCAAAAGGTGCGTGTACTGCGCGCGTCCGGGCTCGACTCTGCGTAGGTCGTTGGTGAGGGTCTCTTGGAGGACATCGAACATTCCCGGGCCGTCGCAGCGAACGGTGCCGAGGTGACTGACATCAAAGACAACCGCGTCGTGGCGACACGCGAGGTGCTCCCCAACGGTGCCCGTGGCGTAGTGCAGCGGCATCTCCCAACCACCGAAAGGAACGATTTTGGCCCCGAGCGCGACGTGTGCGTCGTACAAAAAAGGGCGTCGATCGGTCACGTCAGCCACTCTACGCGGCGAAAGTATCGAGAGTTCCCAGACCGTGTTGCTCGAGCAACGCGACGAAGTCACGCTGATAGACGACGAGAAGTTGCACCTCGGGGTAGAGTTCGCGAAACAGTCGGACCTTTTGATTCTTCTTCGTCACGAGCCGTTGTTCGAGCACGGTGAGTTCAATGAAGAGTTTGAGATCGGGCAGAAAGAAGTCCGGTCGAAAGCCCCGCACCGGCACGCCGTGCTCGTCCCACGCGAGGGGAAACTCGACCGGCTCGTACGTCCAGGCGAAGTTGTAGAGGTTGAGGAGGCGCGCGAAGGCCCTCTCGCTGGGATGGGCGAACAGATCCTGCGGCGCAGGCTCGAGGCAGGGGTGCCGACGACGCGAGGCGTCGATCGGCGATGGATCGGTCACGCCGTACGGGACTCCCTCTCCGACGTTGCGAGTTGCGTCTGACGAATGGTGGTCGTGAGTTCGGCGACCACGTTCGCCATGGGGACAATGTTGAAGACGCCCTGGCCCCCGCGCAGCAGGTCCACCAGGTCGTCGTCGTCACGCGCGAGCACCGATCCGGCGTCACTGAGCACCAAACTGCTCGAGGCGAGATCGGCGCCCAGAGAGTTGCGAAGGCACTCGACGGCCTGACGTGCGCGACCAAGCGAGACGCCTGAGGTCAACAGCGACTTGATGACCTTCACTTCCAAAACGTCGGAGTAGGCATACGTGCGTTTGGAACCACTGCCCTGCGCGGCGGTAATGGAGGGCGTCACGAGATCGGTTCGCGCCCAGTAGTCCAACTGACGGTACGTCACGCCGGTAAGGCGACAGACCATCGGGCCACTAAATCCATTTTTTAAGGTATCTGTCATTGTCGTTTCCTCCCGACCGAGGCCTGTCCAGACTAACCCGACGGACTACACGAGTGTAGTTTCGACCCGACTCATTCCACAAATAAATCTGGGCGCCCCAGTGAGGGCGATGATGCTTCGGCGTGTAAACGCGGTGGAATCCTGCCCGCTCGACGGGCCAGGAACCCAGCTCGTACCGCATCGCGAATGGCCTCGGCCATCATGACCGGGTCGAGAGCCCGGTTGATCGCCGACGCGGCGAGGACGCCGTCGCACCCCAGTTCCATCGCGAGGGCAGCGTCTGAGGCGGTGCCGACACCGGCGTCGAGCAGGACGGGCACGCTGACTCGTTCGGCGATCATCGAGATGGCGTGCGGATTGCGAACGCCGAGTCCTGATCCAATCGGTGAACCGAGCGGCATGACAGCAACGCAGCCAACCTGTTCGAGTCGCTGGGCAACGACCGGATCGTCCGAGGTATACGCCCATACCTCGAAGCCGGCGCGCACGAGCGCGTCGGCCGCCCGCAAGGTCTCGGTCGTGTCGGGCAGCAGTGTGTCGTCGTCACCGATGACTTCGAGTTTGACGGCGTTGGTTTCGAAGGCTTCGCGGGCCAGTTCGGCCACCTTGATGGCCTCGCCCGCGCTGAAACAACCTGCCGTATTGGGCAGCAATGAAAAGTTGAGTCGTCCGAGCAGATCGTAAATTGAACCCTCGACAGTGGGGTCCACCCGTCGCAGGGCGACCGTCGCGATAGAGGCCTCCGAGGCCACGAGTGAGGCACTCAGCACGTCCATCGACCGGAACCCACCAGTACCGACGACGAGCCTCGACGTCGAACTGAGTGAACCAACGGTAAAGAGATCTCCCACGCATCCAGCGTACTAACGAGTCGGCGCCCGTTAGTAGGGTTGTGCAAGTGCAACCCCTCACTGTGCTGACGATCGCCGGCTCGGACTCCGGGGGCGGCGCGGGCGTCCAGGCCGACCTGCGAACCTTTAGCGCCTTCGAACTGCACGCCACCACGGCGATCACCGCAGTCACGGCACAGAACACCCTTGGCGTCGACGCGGTCGCGGCTATCGAGCCCGACATGGTCGTCGCGCAGGTCCTCAGCGTCGTCGCCGACTTTGACGTCTCGGCCGTAAAAACCGGCATGCTCGCCTCACCCGCGACGATCGAACGCGTGGCGGGGCTCGCGAGCGAAGGACTACTTCCCCATCTCGTCGTCGATCCGGTCCTCGTGTCGTCAAGTGGCCACGCGCTCATGTCCGACGGTGGCGTCGAGGCGTACCGCGACGCACTCCTCGCCTACGCCGAAGTCGTAACGCCGAACCTACGTGAGGCGTCCTTGCTCTGTGACGTCGACGTTCGAGACATTAGGAGTCACGATGACATGGTCGCCCTCGCCCTCGCCATCCTCGACTTCGGGCCGACGTTCGCGCTGGTGAAGGGTGGTCATTTCGCAGAGGCGTCACTCACCGAAACACGCGCGCCCGACATCCTCGTGGGCGCCGGCGACGTGTTCATCTTTGACGCGGCGCGCGTTGACACGCGAAATGACCACGGCACCGGCTGTTCACTATCGGCCGCCATCGCCGCCGGACTCGCGCACGGTCGCGCAGTTCCCGACGCGGCGCGCGACGCCAAGTCCTTCGTGCTCGCCGCACTCACGAGTGCCGCGAACTGGAAACTGGGATCTGGTCACGGGCCGATTGACCACCTTGGGTGGGACGAATGAGCGATGAACCGAAGGCGCCACTTACGACGACAACGAGCATCTGGCCGGCCGCCGGCGTCCTCATTCTGGCGGTCGCCATGCTGCTCGTGTTCATGGTGGTCAACTTGGCGTCCGATCAGGGAATCACCAAGACCAAGACGACGATCCCCGTCGTCGTCGGAGGTCTGAACATTGCGAAGTCGTCGTCCGCGCTCGACTATTGCAAGAATCAATCCGAGATACCCGCCAACATCAATGACGCCTTCATTGTGCCGGTGGGCACCGCGAGCACATCGGGTGGCAACATTCCCAACGCCGGGGCCGGCGACTTCGACTGCTATCAGCCCCTGACGTCCCCCACGAACAGCGGATCGCTCTTGGCCTTCTTCTCGACAGAGCTCGAAGCACGCGGGTGGAACGTCTTTTCCCACGGCGCCAGTAACGGTTCGCCCCAGACACTCTTTCAGAAGGCCGGCAACGACGGGTTCTACTGGGTGGTGGGCGTCACCGTGACCAAGAGTGCACACAACCTCATCGACTGGACGTTCAGGATCTACCAGAACTCTGAGACGATCTAGACCAGCACCGGTGCGGGAACGTGTTGTTCTTGGCAGGCCCACGACCAGCACGCGAAGTTGAGCGGATAGATGACGTAGCCAATCCTCGTCGCCGACGAGACGCACATCATCGTGAGGAAGATAACGGCGAGAACCGCCAAGAGTCTGGACAGCGTCAACGGCCAGTGCTTCTTGACGTACTTAGCCATGAAGTAGCCACCGATGAGGAACGTCAGTGGCGCCAATATGTGCCCAAGCGGCGACCACCACGTGGTCAAGATGTGTCCCGGCAGGGCACTCGCCGCCGGCGAAGTAATGCCCGTCAGACCGAGTGGGAACGCGAAGACATTGGACATGAAGGCCCACGGTGCGCGCACCGCAAAGGGCACGACGGTCGCCGCGACGATCGCGGCACTCCATCCGCCCACGTGCCACCACGCCGAACGATTTTTCGAATCTCGTGCGACGAGTAATGCACCAATCGCCATTGGCCACGCCGTGAGTTTCATCGCCGCCGCCAGGCCAAAACTCACCCCCGCGAGATTGTTCTTTCTTCGTTGCAACGCCACGACGCCGAGGAGCGTGAGCGCGAGGATCGGCATATCGTCGCCGCCCGTCGAGAGGAAGAGCGCTCCGGTGGGCAACGCCAAGAGAATCTGCGCGACGCGTATCTTTTTTTTACCTGACGCGCGCAAGAGACCAAGTGCGAGACAGCTCGCGAGCAAGGTGAGCAACGACATCGCGATCCGCGGATCGGTCAGACCCTTGCTCTCGTGCGTCTCCGCCGACGGCAATCCGAAGATACCCATCAACGGAAAGTAGGGAAAGAACGACTCGTAGGCCGGCAACCCGTGCAGCGCGTCATGGAGTTTGCCGTTCTTGTAGTACGTGGGGTAAGGATTGCGTCCATCCTTGAGATTGTCCCCCGCGCGGTGAATAACACCGACCTCGGGTTGGGCCACGCGCCAACGGGCCTCGAGCCCGAGCGGGATTGCGACCGAACCCAGCAGGACCAGGCCGAGGAGTGCGACGCGCACCATTGAAGTGCGTTGCAGGCGAAGTCGATTCAGCCCGAGTGCGATGCACGCAGACGCTGCGTACGGGCCGGTCGCGAGGTAGCCCCACTGCCACTGCGCACCTTGGCGCGACGTCATGCCGAGGCCGAGTGCGAAGAGCGATGAGAGTGCGTATAGGTACGCGTCGCTGCGCAGTCCGCTCAGCGCCCCCCACCACGTACTAAAGCGAGTGCGCGCAAATGATAGCCGCGTCAACATTGGGGCGATTCTACCGGTCGACCCCTCGCTGGGCCCGAAACTTCTCAGTCCTTGACGTCAAGCTCGAGGCGGCGAATTGGCATGTAGGTGACGGGCGGAAGATCCGACGAGAGAAAGTGGAGGATGATCCGAAGGCTTTCCTTCGTGCGCTCCTTCAAGAGCATGTGCGAGGTCCCCGGGACGATCGAGAGTTGGGCATGAGGAATCGACTCGTACAGCGAACAGGTGTGGGCGAGCGTTGCGACGTCATCGTCGCCGGCCATCACGAGCACCGGGACGGGAATCGTCGCGAGGTCAACCGGGGTCAGATTCGGCTCGCTGTAGGTCATGATCCGCGTCTTTTCCTCGACGACCGCCGCGTGACTCGGTCCGTCGGGCGAGTGTTCGCCGAAGCGCTCAGCCCACGCAGCGAAGTCGTCACCTTCAGTGTCGAAGGGTGGCATTGGCATGAGGCCGTCATAGTGATAGTTGGCCCCAATCGCGACGACGCGATGCACCAAGTCGGGGCGGCGCATTGCGACGAGGAGCGCCACGTTCCCACCGTCACTATGGCCAACGAGGTGGACCCGTCGGTCCAGGTACTCCAGAAACGCAATCGTCTCGTCGGCCATGGCACTGTAGGAAAACGGCGCGTCGGTATCGGCGGTTCGGCCGTGTCCGCGACGGTCAAAGGCCGCGATGCGGAACTCCTTGGCGAGTGGCGGGCCAAGCGTGCGAAGGAGACTGGCGCTGCTGCTCATTCCCCCGTGCAGCAAGACGAGAGTCCGACCTTTGCGCTTGGGCAGTTGCGCCCACGTTGGGTGTCCCTGTAAGGAGATGACGGTCATGTTCGTCATGGTAGGCGCCGCGCATCTCGCCCGATGGCCCGTACAGTTGAGCGGTGCGAGCGTTCGTGATCAGTGAGGTAGAGGACCAGTTCTCGATGGGTGTGCACGACGTCGAGGCGGTCCCCCGTAATGACAGCGACGTCCTCATTGCCGTCGACTACAGCGGCATCAACTTCAAAGACGCAATGGTCGCCTCGGCCAAGAGTCGAGTGCGACGAGTCGCGACCCTTATCGGCGGCGTCGATGCGGCGGGCACCGTCGTGGCATCAACGCTCCCCCACCTACCCGTGGGCACTCGCGTGGCGGCCCACGGCGGCCAACTCGGCGTGGCGCGTGACGGTGGCTTCGCGCAGTTCCTCTACGCCCCCGAGCGGTATCTTTCGCCACTGCCCGACACCATCTCGACCCTCGAGGCGATGGTCATTGGCACGGCCGGCTTCACTGCGATGGAGAGCATCCTCGCGCTCGAGGACCACGGTCTCCACGCCGGTGGCGAGGTCCTCGTCACTGGGGCAACCGGCGGCGTCGGCTCACACTCCGTTACCTACCTCGCGGCACGCGGTTACCGGGCTGTTGCGTCAACGGGTTCGATGAAGGACACGCAGTGGCTCCGCGAACGAGGCGCCACTCGTGTCATTGGACGCGACGAAGTGAGCGATCAACCAAGTCGGGTTCTCGGCACAGAGCTCTGGGATGGGGCGATCGACTGCGTCGGGGGGTTGACACTGGCCCAGATACTTCGCTCGCTGCGCTACGGCGCCGCGGTCGCCGCGAGTGGACTGGTCGCGAAGGCGGAATTCGCGACGACCGTCTATCCCTTCATTACGCGATCAGTGTCGCTGCTCGGCATCGACAGCGTTGAGGCGTCGATTGAAACTCGCGAGCGTGTCTGGTCGTCGCTCGGTGACACGATTGGCTCACTCGACCTGGGACCACTCGTCGATCGCCAAGTACAGCTCGAACAACTGCCCGGCGCCCTCGAGGACGTCCGCAATGGAAAGACCCGCGGTCGCATTCTCATCCAGCCAACCGCCAGTTGAGCGAAGACCAACGATCGCCGCTGCGCAGAACCGCAGTTAGTAGAGGGGGCTGACCCAGATCTTGCCGTTGTCGCACGGTTGTACCGCGTACGGTGCCGTCACCGGCACGGCGGAGCCGCCGGCGGCGAATTGGATGTTGAGCGTCAGGGCGTTGTCGCACACGGTGTTCGCTGTCGCGACCGACGAGTACGCCAAGGAAAAGTTGGTGACCGAACCCTGGTGCAGGAGCACCTGGGTCGGTGCACGGTTGGCTTTCGGCGCTGAGAACTGCAACGTATTACCGGCTGAGGGCACGTTCACGAGGTTGACGGGCAGGAGCGCCCCGCTCTTGTCCTGCAGCGACACAATCGGCCATCCCGTTACCGCGCACGTACCTGGCGACGTCTTGGTAAGGGTCACGCTCGCGTAGACCGTGCCCGCAGCGCCTTGACCCTCGTCGTAGACGCCGTTGAACGAACTCCCCTGACAGACCGCCTCCGCGAGGGTTGACGTGGTCGTTGCCCCCGCTGACGTTGTTGTTGTCGTCTCACTCGGCGCGACCGTCGTGGTGGTCGTGACTGTTGGGGTGTTGTGGCGGCTCAAGGTAAAGATGGCGACGAAGGCAAAGAAGATCGCGACGGAGATTAAACCACGTCTCACTGACCAAAGTCCTCGGGCCGAATGGTGTCGAGGAACTCTCGAAGTTCAGCCACGAGGTCCGCTTCATTTGCCGGCTCATCGTCATCGTCATCGTCCTCGTCGTCGTCAAGGTCGAGTTCCATAATCTTGCCTTCGGCGGCCATGAGGTCATCGTTCACGAGGATCGGCGCGCCCACGCGAAGCGCGAGCGCCACCGCGTCACTCGGTCGTGCACTGACATTGATTTCCTCGTGGTCGCGCAGCAAGCGGAGGTTCGCGTAGAAGGTATTGTCACGAAGTTCGGTGATCTCGGCGGCGAACAGTTGCGCGCCGAGCGCGATGATGACGTTACCGAGCAGGTCATGCGACATTGGACGCGGCGCCTTCACGCCTTGGAGCGCGTACGCAATGGCCGTCGCCTCAGGTGCACCAATGAAGATCGGCAGCACTCTCGAGCCGGTAACTTCCTCGAGAAGCAAAAGTGGTGTGGACGAGCCCACGTCGACGCGAACTGCTCGTAGAACGACCTCAACCATGCAGACAGCCTAGACCGAGACCCGCAGTTTTTTTACGTCTAGGGACCGAGGTAGTCGGACAACGCTCGCTGGTAGAGCAACGCTCGCAGCGCCGCGACTTCGCCCGCGAGTTCGACCGTGACACTTTGCGCCTGATCGCTGGTGAGTCCGCTCCCCCTCGAACGCAACGGAGCGGAGAGGTCCTCGAGAAGCCCAATCTCACGTTCGGCAACGCGACGCACCGAGCCGAGGAGCCGAATGTCGAGGCCGCGCTCGAGCAGCGCGTTCACGGCTGTCGCCACGCGAACGTCACCCTCGGTGAAAGCAATCTCCGAACCCACCTTCACGGGTGCGAGTACGCCGAGTGCGTGCAACTGGTGCAGCGCCGATGCCGACAGCCCGGTCAGTGCGACGAACTCTCTCGTCGAGAGATAGTTCGACGTGTTCGGTAGCGGCGCGTCACTCGTCGCCGGCTCTTCTTCCGTCGATGGCACGACGCTCAACGTGGGTCGCTCACCCGACGTGGGCGCGGCGGTCGGTGCGGGAATTGATACGACGTTCGAGACCGCTTCGCGCGCCGCGTGACGCGGACTCGACGCGACCGGCACGTCCTTCAGCAGTCCCTGTTCAATCAGTCGAAGTCGTACGACGCGAAGTGGCACAAACTCCTCTTGCGCCAAGCGGATTGCCTCTCGCAAACATTCGACGTCGCGCTGGGAGTACAGGCGATAACCCTTGCGGCTACGACTCGGTTGGACCAAGCCCTTGTCTTCGTAGTACCGGATCTTCGACAGTTCGATTTCAGGGAAGTACTTGCGAAGTTGGGTGTGGACCTCGCCAATACGCATGATGCCCTGACTGCCATTCATCGCGTCGCCTCCCAGAAGACCAGCTTGAATTTTCCAATCTGCACCTCGTCGGCCGAGTGGAGTGTGGTCTCTTCGACCCGAGTTCCGTTCACGTAGGTGCCATTGAGCGAGTTGAGGTCACGAAGTGTGATGCGCCCACTGGCGGTGCGCGTAAAGATCGCGTGATGACGCGAGACCGACACGTCGTCTAAGAGAAGGTCACTGTTCTCGTGACGACCCACCGACGTGATCTCTCCTTTGAGTTCCATGCGACTACCAGCTTCGAGTCCCGCGGCAATCACCAACTCGTCACCGTGTTCACCGTTTGGTCCCCGAGTCGTACCGGGATGCAGGGCCTCGGCCGCACTCACGACGGGAACGGCAACGGTTTCGGGTGTGTTCGCCTCGTGTTGTGGAGCTCCACACGACCAACAGAAGTTAGCGTTGGCGTTAAGGATTTCTCCACATCGACGGCAGTTCATCGGCTTCACCTTAGTGAACTTCGAGAAGGTACGTCAGGGTCAGTTGTTCGTGAGGGCTTCGTAGCCCGCAGCGTCAAGCAGTGCGTCGAAGTCGGCGCTACTCGTCGTCGTGATTTCACAGATCCAACCTTCGCCGTACGGGTCAGAGTTCACAAACTCGGGCGACGTCGACAACGTGTCGTTGACTGCACTGACGGTGCCACCCACCGGCGAATAGATTTCCGACACCGACTTCGTCGACTCAACCTCACCGAGCGCGGCGTGCGCGTCGACGGCGGTGCCGACCTTGGGCAGGTCGACGAAGACAACGTCACCGAGTGCGTCCTGGGCGTAATCGGTGATGCCGATGCGAATGATGTCGCCGTTCGCCTTCGCCCATTCGTGGTCGCTGGAATATCGGAGCTCAGAAGGAATCAACATGGCGCAAACTTACAAGATTTGGCGGGCCTGGCGTCCCGTGCGAAGTGCGCGCATCGCCGGTTTCACGTAGCCCGCGAGCACAATCCACGAAAGCGTCAGTCCCGTGACTCCAAGCACCCACGTGATATCTCGAATGGGGTGCTGCCACGACGTCAGCGCCGCGTGGTGGGGATTCGTGGTCAACAAAAACAGTGGGAAGGTCGTCATCAGGGCAAACGTCGAAACTTTCCCCCACCACAAGACGTCGATGCGGGCAGCGCCGAGTGACGCGAGTACGACCGTCAGTATCGACACGATCAGTTCGCGCGTCAGCGTCGCTGACGCGAACCACCAGGGTACGGCGCCCGCGGCGGCGACCGCGAGTAGACCGCTGATCACCAAGATGCGATCGGCAACGGGATCGAGGATCTTGCCGACGTTCGAGACCTGATGCCAACGTCGAGCGACGAAACCATCAATCCAGTCGGTCGCTCCGAGCGTCGCCAAGAGCCACGCGGCAATGGCGCGATGGTTGGTGCCAAAGAGCAACCAAAAGAAGAGCGGGAGCAGAGCCAGACGAATGGCGGTGATCAGGTTCGGCCACGTCAACCACCCCGCGTCCGAAACTTCGTCTGGACTCATCACCGAAGCGTATAGCTACGCAATCGTGACTGATTCGTCCAAGTACACGTCTTGTACGGCGTTGATGAGTCCCGCGCCTTCATCGATGGGTCGCTGGAACGCCTTGCGACCAAGGATGAGTCCTTGGCCACCGGCGCGCTTGTTAATGACGGCCGTGCGCACTGCGCCGGCGAGGTCGTTGTCACCCTGGGCTTCGCCACCGGAGTTGATCAGTCCAATGCGGCCGGCGTAACAGTTGACAACCTGCCAACGCGTGAGGTCGATGGGGTTGTCCGTGGTCAACTTCGAATAGACCAGGGGGCTGGTCTTGCCGAACTTGATGGCGTTGTAGCCGCCGTTGTTGACCGGCTGCTTCTGCTTGATGATGTCGGCTTCAATGGTGACACCCAAGTGGTTGGCCTGACCGGTCAAGTCGGCGCTGAGGTGGTAATCGACGCCGTCCTTGACGAAAGCATCATTTCGCAGATATGTCCAGAGGACCGTGAACATGCCGAGGCGATGTGCTTCAGCAAAGGCTTTGCTGATCTCCTCAATCTGGCGGATCGAACCCTCGGAACCAAAGTAGATGGTGGCGCCGATGCCGACGGCCCCTAGGTCAGAGGCCTGCTGGGCCGAAGCAAAGAGTCGCTCGTCGTAGGTATTGGGGTAACGAAGGAGGTCGTTGTGATTGATCTTCACGATGAAGGGGATCCGGTGGACGTAGCGACGCGACACCGAGCCGAGCGTGCCGAGTGTCGAGGCGATTGCGTTGCAACCGCCCTCGATAGCCAAGTCGCAGAGTCGCGCCGGGTCAAAGTACTCGGGATTGGGTGAGAACGAGGCGGCGGCGGAGTGCTCGATTCCCTGGTCGACGGGGAGGATCGAGACGTACCCGGTGCCACCCAGTCGGCCGTGACCGTAGAGGGTACCGAGATTGCGCAGGACCGTGGGCGAACGATCGCTCAACGTAAAGACGTCGTTGATGTAGTTGGGACTGGGCAAGGTCAGGAGCTCTTTGGGGAACGCGGTGGCCGTGTGGTCGAGCAGTGATGAGGCTTCGTCACCGAGAAGGGAGGCAATATCCATTCTCCAAGGTTACAAGATGTGCTCGCGACGTCTTTCGACGTTTCGGGCGCGTGGACGAAGGATTCGGTACCGGGCGGGCTGCGTGCGCCAGACTTCGACGATGGACTTCGACTACCGATCATCACTGCTTCGACGAGTGCGCGTCGTCCACTCGCTCTATGACGAGGCGTGCGCGACCATGACGCTCGAACAGGTAAACCTCGTGGCCGACCGCCGTGCCCTCCCCATCGCCTTCTCCCTCGTCCACCAGGTGTTGATCGAGGACGGCAGCGTTGTGTTCACCGGGGGACCGGCGCCCCTCTTCAACGATGCCTGGGCGCAGCGACTCGGACTAGCGGTCAACGACCCCGGCAAGGAGAAGAGCGTCGAGGAAATGATGCACCAGCGCATTGGCGACTACGACGCATTCCTCGAGTTCCAGCGGTTGGTCTTTGCGGCGACCGAAACCTACATTCAGTCAATTGACCCCTCGACCTTCGCCGACATTATTGTGGCCCACCCCTACGGTCCTCGCGTCGCCCAGACCTTCTCCGCGCGCGTCGGTGGCGAGAGCGGCATCTCGAGAAGTGACGCGTTGGAGTGCTGGGTCTACCAGCACGCACTTCGCCACATGGGCGAGATCGAGCACGCGCGGGCCCTGGTCGGTCTCTCGGGCATGACCTCGTAGAACTAGCCTCGGCCACAACGACTTCATCGGGGGACGCATGACCCAAGTACAGGGAACCACAACGGACAAGTTCGCGGGCCTCGTCGACGTGTTGGAGAAGAGCCTGGAGAACGGCGCCGACCTCGGTGCCTCGATCGCCATCTTTCACCAGGGCGAACTGGTCGCCGACCTCTGGGGTGGCTTCACCGACGAAACGAAAGCCACGCCGTGGCAACGCGACACCATTGTCAACGTGTGGTCAACCACTAAGACCATGACGTTCCTCGTCGCACTCATGTTGTTCGACCGAGGGGAGCTGGACTTCAACGCGACGGTGGCGACCTATTGGCCGGAGTTCGCGGCCAACGGGAAAGAGGACATTGAAGTACGTCACGTGATGAACCACTGCGCCGGGCTCTCTGGTTGGCATGAGCCAATCAAGCCCGAGGAGTTAGCCGACTGGGACCTCGCCACGAGCCTGCTCGCCGCCCAGAAACCGTGGTGGGACGACCGCACAAAAACGGGCTATCACGCCGTGAGTCAAGGATTCCTCATTGGCGAAGTCGTGCGCCGCATCACCGGCACGACGATCGGACAGTTTTTCAAGAGTGAGGTCGCCGACGTACTGGGCGCCGACTTCTTCATTGGGCTCCCCGAATCCGAAGAGGGCCGAGTCAGCATCGTGATCCCCCCGCCGCCAGAAGACTTCGGGGGCGCCGCACCGGACTCCGTTGCAGTTCGCACGCTCACCTCTCCCCCGGTCGACGCCACCATGCCCTCGCAACGATGGTGGCGCGCCGCGGAGATTCCCGCCGCCAACGGCCACGGCAACGCCCGTTCGGTCGCCACCATCCAACAGATCGTCGCGAATAACGGACACGCGAACGGTCACCGCTTCTTCTCGGAGAAGACCGGCGACATGATCTTCACGCCCCAGGTCGGTGGCGTGGACATGGTGCTGGGGATGAACTTCAACTTTGGTCTCGGCTACGGTCTCGCGAGCCCCGACGTTCCCCTCGGACCACGCGGCTGCTACTGGGGCGGGTACGGCGGATCGGTCATCATCATGGACCAGGACGTCAACCTCACGATTGCCTACATGATGAACAAGATGCAGGTGGGACTGGTGGGCGACACCCGCGGCGCCGACATTGCCCTGGTGGCCGCCATGGCCGCACTCAGTTAGTCGGCGCTCTTCTTCTTCGAGACCGGGGTGGTACGACGCTTGCGGTTCTTTCGGGGCGCGACTGAGCCCAGTTCGCCCAGTCGGGCCTTGGCGTCGTAGGCGTCGGGCTCGGCAATAACTACGCGCGCGAAGAGTTCGCGCGCTGACGTCGTGTCGCCCGCGCGGTCAAAGATGTCGGCCAGCGCGTACCAGAGACGAACGTGTCGATACGAGGGGTTGCGCAACTGCTTCGTTGCACCCGCCTTGGTTAAAAGTTCAATCGCCTCTGCGTACAGGCGCTGGTCGGCGAGCGACGAAGCCATCACGATGCGGCCTTCGGCCAGCACTTCAGCGGTCGGTTCACTCTCTTCGAGTTCGCCGAACGTTTTCTCCACGGCGCGGTAGCGATGGTTCGCGCGGTCACAGTCCATGACGAGCGGCAAATGCTCGGCGTCACCGGTAATGGTGAAATGTGCACGAAGGTGGATTTTTGCCATGTTCCATCGTTCGGCGCGATACGCGGCGAGCCCGGTCAGTTCACGAACGGGCGCGACACCCGGTACGGCGTCGGCGACAATTCGTCCGAGTCGCAGGGCCTCTTCGTAGCGTTTGCGGTCGTACGCCTCGGCCGCGCGCGTGAGCGTGATGACCATCTTCTCGCGCATATAGGACGTACCGATGAAGGCCTTGCGAACGTCGGCGGCGATGTCGCCGGGCAACGCGTACTTGACTTTCGGCTTCGCCTTGGCGGCCGGCGCCGGCGCGGAAGGTCGCACGTCCTCCACCCACGTCGACATTTGATCGGGCTTTCGACCAGTGCTCGGCGTCACTTCCATGGCCTGACCGGTCGAGGAGATGTGCGCGCCGCCCTTGCGTGCGACGCCGCCCCAGCCTTTGGCCCTGCCGAAGGAGTCGGCCTTCGCGCGCTCGATCTCCTCGGGTGTCAGTTCGCGGGGACGTCGATCGGGGCGACCACTCGACGCACGACGGGGTCGCGCATCAGGCGGGCCGTTTCGAGAATCGGGCCGTGCACCTCGAGGCGCGAGACTCGGACGGCGATCGCGGGTGTCGCGGTCGTCGCGACGCTCCGGACGGGGCGCCCGTCCGTTCGACGAGAAAGAGCCCGTCCGAGGTGGCCGCGTGTCGCGGTCGCGGTCATCCGAGCGCGGCGGTCGCGGCGAACCTTGCGTGCGCGCACCGGGTCGCGCCGGACGCTCTGTGCGCGGTCCTCGGGCGTCGCGGTCGTAACGGGTGTCAGGTAGCGGCGATCGTGACGACCCGCCCTCACGGCCGGCGCTCGTGGGGCGTGGGCGTCGCGGCACGTCGCTTCGAGGTCCCCGGGCATCGACGTCGTCGCGGTCGTAGCGGCGAGCCGGTCGTTCGCCGGCGATGCCTCGGTCCTTCGACGCGTCGCGCTCATCGGCTCGAGGCGGGCGCGACGTGCGGCGCGGGTCAGTAGTTGAGCGATCGATTCGTCGTTCGGCGCCGTCGCGCGGTGTTCGGGTGTCGTCACGGCTGCGCGACGAGCGCTCCCACGACGCTGGCCGGGGAGGACGATTTGCTCCGTCCCGTGATGAAGTTCGGTTAGATCCCGATGTGCGAGGTTGGCCCTTTCGCCCTCCAGATGGCGGGCCGACGCCACCAGGGGCGCGACGAGGCGTGGGATTTCGAGCGGGCACCTGTCAATGCTACTAAACAGCGTGTGTCCGAATTGGACCCACCGATTCGCCTTGACCAATAGAACCTACTGGCTCAAATGGTGCTTACTCATCGTCCGACTTCCCAGACAACATTCTGCCTGCGTCCTCGGTTCCGACCCAGGGCCCTCATCACGTTGACGTGATGTTTAGGCGGGTGGCGATCGGCTCTTCCCGCGTGCTTGGCGGTGCAGATCCTTAAGGGATCAGGTTTTGGAGAAAAGCAGCTCGCGCGTTGGTGGCGGCTTCACTTTCGCGAGCGACTCTTTGGGCTGCCAACGTGCGAGGTTGATGGCCGCGTTCAAGTCGCGGTCAATGACCAGTTCACAGTTCGTGCAGTAGTAAATCCGCTCGTTCAAGTTCAACTCTGGCTTCACGTTGCCACAGCCCGAACAGGTCTTGAAACTAGGAAAAAATCGATCGACCATTCGTACCTCGACATCGTGCCATTTGGCCTTGTAGAGGATCTGGCGGGCTAACTCACCCATGGCGGCGTCCGAAATGGATCTCGCCAGTGTGCGAGAAAGTGAAAGCTGAAGGCTGCGAAGTCATTGTGGTCAGTATTGGACGTGACTGTGACACCGGGCGGGTCAATACTGGTTGGGACACGCCCTCATATCAATAACCTCAATGAGTCGAAGCACGAACCGTCAGGTGTCGGTTTCATGAAATGGTGCACTCGCCTAATAAAACAGAGCCTCTCAGCGGCCAATCCGAACTATGGCGCGACGGTCTCGGGCGCATCTTTCTTTCGTGCGAAACGGCGCTTCCATGAAGGACGGTCGCCCTCCCAGGGAACACGATCCTGCGTGGCGTCATTGACTCGATAGCCAACGGGCAACAGTTCGAAGTGAAACTTGTCGCGCACCATGCCCCAGAGACCTCGGGGCTGCCACAGTGCGATGGAGACGGCGACGGCGCCGAAAATGATCAGGTACCACGCACCCCAGTTCTGAAGCCACTGCTGGAGCGCGAAGAAGATGATGCTTCCAAGGATCGGACCCTCAATCGTCCCGAGACCACCGATCATTGAAACGAACAGCATTTCGGCGGTCCAGGAGAGGCTGAACTCATTGCCCGGCTGAATGAAGGGCTGACTGATTGCGAGCACCGCGCCCGCTGCGCCGCAGCCGGCCGCGGCCACGATAAAGATCATTCGCCTGGTCGAGGTGACCTTGGTGCCCGAGCTTCGCGACGCCACTTCGTTGTCGCGCACTGAGGAGAGCACTAGGCCGAGTCGACTCCGCAGCAATAAGTACGTCGCGACGACAACGACGAGCGCCACGAACCACGTGGCGAGGTAGCGGTCGTGGTTCAGTTGGTCGGGCGACAGATTGACGAGACCGGGCAGCGCCGCGCCCGTGCCCCCGCCGAGCAGGGTGAACGAGAGAATGAGCAACATCGCGGTATTCGCGACGACCCAAGTTGCCACGGAGAAATAGCCACCGCGAAGACGTAGGAGGAGATAGGTCACTGGGAGCGCGATAATCGCGCACACAATGATGGCGAGCGGGATCGCCACGAAGGGATTGACGCCCTTGATCGCAAAGTACAACACCGCGTAGGCGCCGAGGCCAATGAAGCCCTGTTGTCCGATCGAGACCATTCCCGCGTAGCCCGCGAGGAGATTCCACATCGTCGCCATGATCACGAGGATGAAGAAGTTCTGCAGGATCGAGACGTCGGCCGCGGGCAGGATCCACGGCGCCCAGGTGAGCAGCCCACTCAGCACGATCGCGCCAATCAACGTGTAGAGCGGATTGATCTGGCTCCGTCGCACCGTGACAAGCGAGTCGGCGCCGTGTTCGAGGTTGCGGACCTTCTTCACTACATCTCCGTACGTTTGCCGAAGAGTCCCTGCGGGCGCACGGCGAGCACCGCCAAGAAGAGGATGTTGCCGCCGAGCACTTGGTAGGCCGGACTGAAATGGGCGCCGAGCTGTTGGGACACGCCGAGC
>DATCCA010000013.1:0-14982 GCA_036511575.1 Acidimicrobiales bacterium | reverse complement strand
GGGCTACATCACACCCGGTCTCGGTGACGCGGGCGACCGACTGTTCGGACCTCCGGCGCGCTAACTACAGTCCGATGTCCTCGTTCCAGAGTTCGTCGTGGTCGTGAATGAATGTTGCGAGTAGTTGCGTGCAGGCGGGATCGTCGAGCATCACGATCTCCACTCCCAGTTCCTCTAACCAGTCGTGGCCCCCGTGGAAGTTCTCGGCCTCGCCAATAACGACGGCGCCGATGTTGAACTGTCGCACGAGACCAGAGCAGTACCAGCACGGCGACAACGTCGTCACCATCACTGTGTCGGGGTAGTCACGTCGTCGTCCACCCTTGCGAAAGGCGTCCGTCTCGGCGTGGACCGAGGCGTCGCGCTCCTGCACCCGGCGATTGTGGCCGGAACTGATCAGGGTGCCGTCGCGCTGGTAGAGCGCGGCGCCAATGGGGATGCCGCCTTCCTCGAGGCCGAGCACGGCCTCGTCGTACGCGGTCGTGAGCATGCGCTGCGCGAGGTCGCGCACGAGCGGTGGTCGGTGTGAACTCATCGCCTCAGTATGCTCCAGCACCGTGGGTGAACGCACGTACTCCGTCGACATAGGAACCCAGCGCGTCGACCTTCCGCTCGTCTCATTGAACGACAACTTGGCCCTGGCGCTGCTCATCACCGTCGACATGGGCGTGGAGTTCATGTCGCAGGCGGGGCGCGAACTCGCGGAGATCCTTCGCCCCTACAACGTGGACATCGTGGCGACCGTGGCGACGATGGGCATTCCGGTCGTCGTGGAAGTGACGCGCCATCTCGGCCTCGATCAGTACGTGATCTTGCACAAAACGCCCAAGATTCACCTGGCTGACGCGGTCAGTGAAACGGTGCGCTCCATTACGACCGACGCAGAACAACGGCTGCTCTTCGATCGAGCCCGGATCAAAGATGTCGAGGGGAAGCGCGTCGCCATTGTTGACGACGTCATCTCGACCGGCGCGTCGACCGGAACCGCTCTTCGACTGCTCCGAGGCGTGGGCGCGGAGGTGGTCGTTATTGGAACGCTGGTGACCGAGGCGTCGATCTGGCGCACCTCACTGGGTGATGACGCGCAGATGGTGCGCTCGCTCGGTTCGATCCCGGTCTTTCGCCCCGATGGTTCGGGCGGTCTCGTCGAAGACTGGGCCGGCTAGGCACAAAACGACAACGCCCCCGAGCCGATGCCCGGGGGCGTTGTGAGAGAGATTACGGCGTTGGTTCGAGCTCCTGTTGCTTCGCGACCTGGCGGGCCACTTTGCCGGTGACCTTTTCGAGCCCGAAGTACACCAACGCGGCCACGATGATGCCGGTCGGCACCGAGAAGTCCGCGCCGCCGTACCAGCCGGCGGTGCAGACGTTGTGAACGAGCTTGCCCGCGCACGAGCCTCCGTAGTGGTTCGAGATCGGGGTCATCCAGTGGAACGGAAAATTGACCGGCGGCGGCGCTTTGGAGAACGCGATTGTCGAACAGACCATGCCAACGACGAAGGCGACGATCGCATTCCAGTTCACGCCCGACTTGCCCACGAAGTAGATCCCGCCCTTGTCATTCCTTTGGAGTTCCGAGGCGCTGTAGCGATACCGGCGCATGATCCAGTCGATGATGTAGATACCGAACCACGGCGCGATCCACACAATGATGACGCCGACGAACTCCTTCATGTACAGCGAAAATGTCGACTGGAACATGGCCCAGATCGTGAGGCCGCACGCGAGCGTGCTGTCCAATACCACCGCCTGGTAGCGCTTGAGCTTCACGCCCATTGCCTGGAGCGACACGCCGGAGGAGTACAGGTCGAGAGAGTTGATGCCGAAGAGTTGCACGATCGCGAAGATCAAGAAGATCGCGACCACCCAACTGGGGATCGTGTGTTGGATGTGGAGCGCCTCGAAGGGATTCGAGCCGTTCCACGCGTTGAACTCCGCGCCCGAAGAGACGAAGGTGAACGTCGCAGCGCCGAGGATCATCATAAAAATCTCGGGGATCGCCGTCCCCAGGAACATCCACCAGACGATCGAGCCCTTGCTCGCGTCACGCGCCACGTAGCGCGTGTAGTCGTTGCCGCATTCCGTCCAGCCCAGTCCGGAGAGGGCAAAAGTGAAGGCAAAACCCGCGGTGATCAGTTGCCAATTTTGGAAGGTCCCCTTGTAGCTCGCCGAGCCGTGCTTGAAGTCGTAGACAGCCACCAGCACGAAGATCGCGCCGAAAGGAATGATGAGCGCCCTCAGGACTTTCACCATCGTCGCGTGGCCGAGGTACGGCATCACCGCTTGGATTGCCGCGGCGAGAATGATGTAGACGACCTTCAGACCTGACGAGGTATGAATGCCGGCCATCTGCGAGAGAACCAGCGCCGCGCCAACGATGAGAATGAGGCCCTCAGTCTCGAAGCCCAATTGGGTTATCCAGTTGAAGAAGCTCACGAGTCGCGATCCGCGGGTGCCGAAAGGCGCACGAGAGATCATGAAGGCTGTCGTGCCGGTCTCGGGTCCCTGCAACGACGCGAGGCCCAGCAAGAAATAGGAGACATTTCCGAGGACGATGATCCACAGGGCCGTATAGAAACTGAAGCCGAAGCCCATCAATAGTGCGCCGTAAATGAAATATTCGACGTTGATGGACGTGCCGGCCCAGAGGGCCCCGATATTGCGCGGGGTGGCCCAGCGCTCATTTTCAGGAACGTAGTCAATCCCTCGTCGTTCGACTTGGAATGCCTGATCGTCGAACGAGCCGTCGTTGGTGTCAATGCTTGTCGCCACGGTGGTGGTCCTCCCTTGTAGCCCTCTTAGATGGTGTGCACCCGACCCGACGCTGGGAAGTGCTTGTCGTACGCGCCCAGTATGCCCGAATTCAAATGGCAATAGAGCCTTTGGTGACAGTTTCGTGACGGCTCGCGAGATTTATTTCGTTCTTACCTCTTCCCAATCGCCATCACATGCTCGGCGTCGAAGATGAACGCGTCTCAGATTTCCCTCGATCGAGACAGAAAGCAGGGTTCCATCCGTGAGCAAAGTGACCCGCAAGAGGGCTCTTCAACACGCGAGCATCTCTTCGGCCATCGCCCTTGGCGTGGTCGCGACGGACGTCGGTGTTGCCAGCGCATCAACTCGTGCCACCACGGCACGAGCCTTGACGTCGGTGGCGGCGAACGCAAAAGGGAACCACTCATCGTCGACACCCATGCCACCCGGAGTGCCCGGCGGCATCGGTGGCGACGTCTCGGCCATCACGGCCACGTCTATCACCATCACTGACCCGCGGGGCACGTCCTCGACGTACGACGTCACTACCGCGACTACGATCACGAAGAACGAGCAGAGCGCCACGCTGGCCGATATCGTCATCGGCGACAACGTGCACATTGCGCTCAGCTCCACCGACCCGACGCTGGCGAGCACGATCGATATCGTGCCCGCCAGCGTTGTGGGCAAGGTCACCGCGATTATCGGCGACGTCTTGACGATCGCCGGACCCCACGGCACGACAGGCTCAGTCGTCGTGAGTTCCGCGACTACGTATATGGAGGGCGGCGCTCGTGCGTCGCTCGGCGACATCTCCGTCGGGACCGCGATCTTCGCCCAAGGCGCCTTCGGTTCTTCCGCGGGAATGGTCAACGCAACGACCGTTGGAATTCGTCGACCCGGCCCGGGTGGTCCCGGACCGGGTCCATTTGGAAGGGGTGGACCGTGTGGTCTGCCTCCTGGGCCTAGAGGTCCCGGTTTCGATGCGCCAACCTCGATGAAAGGAACAGCCAACTTGGTCCAACCTCAAGTTCTCAGGACCCGAGCGGTCCCTCCCTTCCGCTCGGGTCCTGATATAAAAACCCCCCAACCCTGACAGGGCCCAGACGGCACCCCTTTCCGTCTGGGCCCTGCTCCCACTTAGGACGCGTCCCTCGGGTTTCATCTCGAGCAGCAGTTCGCACTTGTTCAGGCAATGACTGGTACCGATTGTTCGTTCAGCGAATGTCACAAACCTGTTCTGTACTTCCGAATGGGTATCGAATCGTTATGAGGAGACTCGTTTTGCACCCCCAAGAGTTTCAGGGGCGTGAACTTCTTTCCATATCGGAACTTGCTAAGTTGCCACCAGGAGCACCAGCACAAGGCTGGAACTCCAGGGGGAAAGCAGGACAGAGATGTCATCAACGTTCGATCGTCGATCGTTCTTAACTCACTCAGCCGCCACTATTGGTGGTGTCGCGATGGCCGGAACGATCGTTGACGATCTTCTTGCCAGCTCGGCCAGTGCTGCAGCCATAGGCGTGAACGCCGGAAAGCCAAAGCGTGGGGGAACGCTCACCGTCGGGACACTTTCCGACGTGCCGAACTATCACATTTTTAACGGCTCACAAGGAAAATTGGACGCTTCAGGGTTCTGCGTTGCCAACGCCCTGTACGACCCACTCTTCGTGATGTCAGCGAACGGCAAGGTCGCACTTCCGTTCTTGGCCCTTTCGGCGACGCCGAACGCCACGTACACGGTGTGGACGATTGCTCTTCGCCAGGGCGTCAACTTCACCAACGGTGACGCGTTCAATGCTGACATCGTGGTCGCCAACTACACGGCCGCCAACGCTGACCCCACTGTTGGTTTGGCCATTAAACCAATCATCGCGGCGGTGACGAAAGTGGACTCCTACACGGTGCAGTACCACATGGTGATTCCGTTCTCGGCCTTCCCGATCAGCCTGGCCGAGCAGCAGATTGCCTACATGGCGCACCCGTCGTCCTTCGTGTCGACCTTCACCGGTACTCCAGTGGGTACGGGTCCCTTCAAGGTCAAGTCCTGGCAGGTCGGCGTCGAGTCCCAGTTCGTGAAGAACGCAAGCTACTGGAAGACGGACTCGCACGGCCGCTCACTGCCTTACCTGAGCGCGGTGCACTTCAAGACGATCCCCGACGACAACGCGCGCAACCAGGCGCTCCAGGCCGGCAACGTCGACATGATCCTTCAGCAGAACGGCGTACAAATCGCCCAAATCAAGAAGATGCGCGGTGTGAAGATGGTCACTGACATCGCCGCACCTCGTGACCCGAGTCTCAACATGCTTATCTTGAACACGACGGGCACGATGAACCAGTACTTCGCGTGGGCCGGCGAGTTCGCGCCGACCGTGCCGGGAACCCTGCCGTACCTCTTGAAGGGCCAAGCACCTCCATTGCAAGTCCAAGAGGCCGACTGGGTTGGCACGATGGGCGCAGTCAATCCCTCGAACTTTCAGTGGGACACGACTCTCAAGCCAGTGCTCAACGACGTCAACATCCGTAGGGCCGTGGCAATGGCCGTCAACCGCAGCACGTACTTCAAGGTCATCGACGACAACATTGGTCTCTTGGCGGACGGTATCTTCCGCAAGAGCTCACCGAACTACAAGAACCCCGGCTACCCGGCATACAACCCGACCAAGGCCAAGGCCCTGGTCGACGCGTACAAGGCGGCCAACAACGTGTCGACGGTCAGTTTCGTCATCGACATCGTTGCGGGCAGTTCGAGTGAGACCGAGCGATTCTCACTGTTCCAACAGGAGTTGTCCAAGATCGGCATCAACGTGACATCGCGTTCATCGGTCCAGAGCACATTGATCAACAACGTGATCTACGGCGAGTACGACTGCGCGACCTGGAACCAGTTCGGTGGCGTTGACCCGTCGCTCAACTACGTGTGGTTCGACTCGCAGTCCGCAACAGCGGGATTGGCGGCGGGCGGACTTGGCATGTCAGGACTTCCGGCCGGCACGCAGATTGCCGGTGCGGTGAACTTTGCGCACCAGGCCGACCCGGTTGTTGAGTCGGCGCTGCTTACGGCACTCGCGGCGAAGCCCGGCTCAGCGTCGCAGCACACGGCGTGGCAGACGGTCAACACCCGCTTCTCGGCGCTGATTCCCTACGTCTTTTTGGACACCCTGGTGAACGCGTGGGCTGCCCGATCCAACGTCCAGAACTGGGTCTCGGGGACCGCCGGTGACGGTACGACACGCTGTCTCAGCCCTGACGGCGGCTCCGCCCGTTGGGACCAAATCTGGAAGAGCTAACGGCTCGACGCTGTACGTAGTTGAAGGGCGGCGCGTGCGCCGCCCTTCGCTATGTACTGGCTGCGTATTCGGTCTCGGTGATGTTGCCCGTCACGCGTCGCCACCACCAAAGGGTCGTCACAGCGAGCGACGCCGAGAAAATGGCGAGCACGGTGAAGGGCAGCGCTGGGTTGATAGTGAAGAGGAAGCCCGAAACACCGGCGGCGACCGCCAGCGCGGCGGTGTTCGACGTGGCATAGAGACCCTGGCGCCGACTGAGTTCGCGATGGACGGCGCCCTGGCTCATCAAGGACGAAATCGACGGCACCGACAGGGAGCCACCGATGGATTCGAGCGATCCCATGAACAACATGAGGTTGTTGTTGTGGATGTGGGGATAGATCGAGAGGAACATCGCGCCACTCAGCAGTCCGGCCAACGCGATGTAGCGCCGGTTGGCGTGGTCGGCGAGCCAGCCGCCCACGCCGCTGAGGGCGACCCACGGCAGGCAAAAGAATGTCCAACTCAGTCGAATCTGGAGCGTGGAGGCGTGATGCGAATGCATCAAAAGACTCCAACAGGCTTCGTAGACGCCGATGGCGAGTCCACTGGCGCAGGCCGCGACGAGGGCTCCGACGAGTTGGGGACTCCACTGCAGACGTGGGAGGGGAGAGGGGTCGTAGGCGCGGTCGCCGAGGTTCGTGCGAAAGGTCACGATGGCAGCGAGAAAGCTGATGATGCCGGCGGTGAAGAAGGCCCACCCGAGGTCCTTGACCGAGACGATGACGCCGGCGACTGGCCCGATTGCCAGCCCGAAGAGTTGCGCGGCCAGAATCCTTGAGATCGCGCGACCTCGCTCAGACTCTGAGAACAGTGCCGCGACGGCCGACATCGACGCAACTTCAATGGCGCCGGCCGACGCACCCTGCACGGCGCGGGTGAGGGCGAACCAACCGGCCGATACCGGCAAGAGGTACGTCGTGCTCGCGATTCCGTAGGCGACGAGACTGGCGATCAGGATCGGTCGGCGCCCGAAGCGGTCAGCGAGTCGCCCCAGGAAGAACTGCGTGGCAACGCCGGCGACGAAGAACGACGCCATGATGAAGCCGATGATCGTCGGGCCGCCGCCGCGGTGTTCCAGGAACAACGGTAGGAGGGGAAGACCCAACGTGGCGCCCATCCACTGGATGGCCACGATGATCGTGAGTCTTCGAAGCGTTTGTTTCGGAGTGCTCTGAGCCACTTTGCAACGCTAGCCGTGGACGGTTGCGTCGCTCAGGCGTTCTTTAGAGCGAACCGCACTCGATCAAGATCAAGACGCCGAGAGCAAAGTAGATCCACGGTACCGAACGCGGCGCGTACTCGGAGCCCCATGCGACCACTTTCGGACGACTCGTAATGGCGCGCGCGCTCACAATGAAGAGGAACTCGAGGCCGGCGAAGACGCAGACACTCACGATGGCGTGCACGACGCCGTTGGCGCGCAAGAGAGGTATCCAGACTGCGAGATTGTCACCGCCGAGCGCGAGGGTCATGACGAAGGTCGTGATTGCGCCACGGCGATACGTCTGGCCTGGTGGTTTGTCTCGTTGACGCCACGCGTGAACGCCGAGCGCCCACGGCGCCAGACAGAGAATGCCAATCCACGGCAGGGGGATCGGCGTCAACAGAGAACCCAGGCCCCCGGCGATGAGAATCAGTGCGCCGACACCGAGCGCCTGCGCCCAACTCACGCGCTTGACGCGTTTCGGGTCCGTGACGAGCAACTGGGCGGCGAAGGCGAAGAAGTTGTCGAACATCGTACCGACGTACGCCAGGACCGCGATCACGATGACACTGAGGATCGAGTGCACGTTGAGACGTTACCCGCTAGTAAATATCTGCAAAAAACAGGGAAGGTAGGCTTTTGCACGTGATTCGCCATGTACTGCCACCAACGATCGACCAGCTTGAATCCGCCAAACGAATCGTGGCAGACCATTTAGTTGCGACACCCACCATCACCCTGTCGCTCCGGGGTCGGCCGGTCCTCGTGAAGATGGAGAGCCTCCAGCCCACGGGATCGTTCAAGGTTCGTGGTGCGCTCGCCGCGGTCGACGCGTCGCGCCGAGATGATCCCAGTGGCGCCGTGATCACGGCCTCGGCGGGTAACCACGGACTGGGCATTGCGTACGCGTCGTCCGTTCTTGGCGTGTCCGCCACTGTCGTCGTACCGAAGAATGCCTCGGCCGCGAAGGTGAAGAAACTCGGCAACTTCATGATTGAGCTCATTCAATTCGGCACGTCGTTCGACGAAGCGCAGGCCCACGCCTTGGACCTGGCCGAGCAGCGCTCCATTCGATTTATCTCCCCGTTTAACGACGCCAACGTCATCGCCGGTCAGGCGACCGCCTTTGACGAGATGGTGCTCCAAGCGCCGGAACTCGAGCACCTCGTCGTCTCAGTGGGCGGCGGCGGACTGCTGACGGGTTCGTTGATCTCGCGCACGGCGCACGGTCGCGACGACATTCGATTCACTGGCGTGCAGCCCGAGGAGAGTGCCGCGCTCTACCACGTGCTACGCGGCGCCACGATGGCCGAGGTCGTCCATCGTCCGACGATTGCCGACGGACTCGCCGGCGGCGGTGACGACGGGGCGGTCACCAATGACTTGATCGCGTCGTACAAGGTTCCGCTGGTCTTAGTGCCGGAGCTCGAAATTCGACGGGCTGTTCGAGAGACGGCGGAAACCAACGGCATCGTGATCGAGGGTTCGGCCGCCGCGTCCTACGCGGCAATCACGTGTGATCTGGTGGACGACACGACGTCGCGCATTGGTTTTATCGCGAGTGGGCGTAACATCTCGCACGAACTACTCGTCGAGATTCTTCAAGAGCCACTGGGCTGAAGTCTTCCGTCGCGAAAAGTAGGGTAGAACTATGCAATTCAAGCGATCGGCGGGAATTGCGCTGGCCGCCCTCGCCACCGCGCTCACCGTCTTTGGTGTGGTCTACGCCGCGACCGACGCCAACTCCTCGGGTGTTGCGAAGGACCCATTCGTGCTGCACGGTTATCCACCAAAGAGTGCGGACCTGCTGGTCACTATCTCGACGGGGCAGTCCTACACACTGAGTGCCAATGTCAACGTCAACTTCACAACCAGCGCCGTCGAAGCGGTCGTGCACTTCCCGCTGGTGTTCTCCGTGACTTCCGTCGATCTTCGATTGGTGGGGAAGCATATATACGCCGAGGCAGCTGATATTTCATCGGGGACCTGGCTCGCCTTCCCGGTTCGTCCCCCCGCGTTCTTCGGACTGTCACTTGAGGTGACGAAGCCCGACATTGCATTCATTAAAGGACTTAAAGAAACGTCCGTGACGAAGAACGGTTATCAGACGACGCACAACTACAGTCGCAACGACGTTGCACTGCGCAACATTGTCGGTTCGGCGAAGAGAGCCGTCGTGCTCGGGTCCTTGAAGCTGAGCGTCACTGAGGGAAGCAACCAAGAGTTCATTAGCGGCACGATGACGATGAAGTCGGCGCACGCGATGACGAAAATGACGGTGCAGGTGCTCTCCTTTAACCAACCGGCGGTGGTCGCCGCCCCGTCGGCCAATGACGTCAAGACGGTGGTTGGATCGACGTTGCCGCAGTTGTTCTCATCGTCATCGATTACTTCAATCCTCATTCCAGAAAACTTCACTTCACTACTACTCGGATCCCAACAACTAAGTTGAGCAAATGGCGACCGTGATTCCCGAGCCGCGCTGGCCAGCGTCATTGGCCCTCGTCGCGTGTGTCGGTCTCTATATCATCCTTCCTAACCGTCTCGTGGTGGGCCCCCACTGGTTACTGCCAGTCATCGTCGCGCTCCCGCTGGCGCCACTTTCGGCGAGGAGGCACCGTCATCCCGATGAGTCCACCTGGATCCGCCACGCCACCATTGGACTCATCGCACTTATGACGCTGGCCAACGTCGTATCAATGGCGCTCTTGGTACACCACCTCTTGAACTCCAGCGTTTCACAGGGTCGCAAGTTGATCTATTCGGCCGTCGCGGTCTGGCTCACGAACGTCATTGTCTACGGGTTGTGGTTCTGGGAGGTGGACCGCGGCGGACCGCATCGTCGAGCGTCGGGCGAGAAGTTACTCGCGGATATCCAGTTCCCTCAGATGGAGAACCCGGGCCTCGCGCCCGAGCACTGGCGACCACACTTCACTGACTATCTTTATACGTCGTTCGCGAACGGTACGAGCTTCGCCCCGGCTGACGCCATGCCGCTGACGTTGCGAGCGAAGTTGCTCTTCACGTCAGAGTCGCTGGTTTCGCTCATCACAATCGCGATTGTGGCCGCCCGCGCGGTCAATATCTTGAAATAGATACTCCGGACTCGAACGTCCGAGAGCCGCCAAGCAACGTGGCGTGACGCAGCGCAGTATTGAAGAAACCAAAATCCCGTTTAGGGCGTCGGCGTGCCCGAGTCGTCGCCACTCTTGGGGACTTGAAAGGGGTTGCGAGCCGGGTTCTCAAACGTCTTGGGCGGCGTCTTGCTCTTTGATTTCTTTGGTTTCTTGGCCTCTCGACCTTGGGGACTCTTCACACCACAATCCTAGGTCTGCGCGAGCCAGTTGCGCTCACTCGAAGAGTCGATCTAACAGGGAACTCGCTCGACTCACTCGTCCGCGGCGTTCTTCTACCCGATCGGCCCATGTCGCGAGTCCGAGGCCCGCGTTGATGCCAAGCCAACGAAGTGGTTCGAACTCCCAACGCCGACCTTCGTGTTGCACGAACGAAAGACGAGTGTGCGCGGTCTCGGTGTCGGGCGAGGTCAGTAGATCAGCGAGGGCGGTCGCGGCGACGTGGCTCAAAACAACACCATCGCCGGTGTAGCCGCCAGCCGACGCCAAACCGGTTTCGTAATTCACTCGCACGAAGGGCGAGTGATCGCGCGGCATGGCCAGTGGTCCGCCCCATCCGTTCGTGACCGGGGCGTCCAACGTCGGGAACAGTTCGCGAAGCGTCGATTCGAGCATTCGAAAGACCTTGGGGTTCTTGTCGAAGCGCTGCTCCACTGAGGATCCGAAATGATACGGCGCACCGCGACCGCCAAAGGCAATCCGGTCGTCGCTCGTGCGCTGTCCGTAGATAATGAGGTGCCGATCGTCGGCGAATGTCTCGTAGTTATTGAATCCGTACTCCTTCCAGAAGTCACTCGAGAGCGGATCGGTGGCAATCATGAGTGAATACAGTGGCGCGACGCTGCGACGTTCGCCGGGCAGATTCGGTGTGAATCCTTCCGTGGCGCGCACGACGAAATCGGCGTGCACGCTCGCGCCAATGGTGAGTACTTCGGCTCGACGGCCCCTACGCGCAGGAAGTATTCGTGTGACCGCGGTCTGTTCAAAGATCATCGCGCCGAGGCCCGCAACGACGTCGCTGAGTCCACGTACCAGTCGGGCCGGATCGATGCGAGCGCAGTGCGGTGAGTAGGTGGCGCCCAGCGACTTTGACACCGTGCCGTGCGAGTCGAGTTCGTCGGCGTCAAGCCATGCGAGATCGTCCGGTCCGATGTCCAGAGCCCGAGCCGCGTCGATCTCCTTCTCGAGGCGTAGGGCCTGCACTTCACTGCGAGCGAAGGTGAGCGTTCCACCGTGCGCGAAGTGTGCGTCGATGCCGTCAGCCGCGGCCGAGGCGCCCAACGCAGCGACGGCGTCATTGAGCACGTGGCGTTGGTGATGGAAGGCATCGAGTCCGTAGTGGCGAACGACAGCGTCATTCTCAAGTGGGAAGAGTCCCGACGCCCAACCGCCGTTGCGACCTGAGGCACCAAAGCCACAGAGTTCCTTCTCCAGCACCGCAACGTGCAGCGTTGGGTCTCGGCGCAGCAGCTCGCGGGCCGTCCAGAGACCGGTGAAGCCACCACCAACGATCGCGACATCAACATCGAGATGTCGTTCGAGCGTTGGGCGTGGCGTGATGGGTTGGTCGAGCAACGCCCACCACAGTGACGGCAGTGACGTCACGCTCAGATGAACTTGGTGGCTCCGGTGAAGACCTCACGCATCGTGCCGACCATGAAGTCAATGTCGGCGCGCGTAGAGATCAGTGGCGGCGCGAGTTGCACGACGGGGTCGCCTCGGTCGTCAGAACGACAGATGAGTCCGCGGCGGAACATTTCCGGCGACACGTAGCCGCGCAGGAGGCGTTCGGCATCTTCGCCGGCCCATGTCTCTTTGGTCTCCTGGTTCTTCACCAGTTCGACGCCCCAGAAATAACCGGTGCCGCGTACGTCACCAACAATGGGAATGTCGCGCAGATTCAACAGACTGTCTCGGAAGTAGTCCTGGTTCGCGAGCACGTTCTCGAGGACCTTCTCGTTTTCCATGATCTCGATGCTCTTCAGGGCGACCGCACACGAGACCGGGTGACCGGACCAGGTGAAGCCGTGGACGAATGAAGCGTCGCCGTGTTGGAACGGCTCGGCGAGTCGGTCCGAGACGATCATTGCGCCGAGCGGTGCGTAGCCAGACGTGATGCCTTTGGCGCAGGTGATGATGTCGGGCACGTAGTCATATTTCTGGCCACCGAACCAGGTACCGAGGCGACCAAAGGCGCAAATGACGTCGTCGGAGACGAGGATGACGCCGTAGCGGTCACAGATCTCGCGAACCGATTGCCAGTAGTTCGGCGGTGGGGTGAAACAGCCTCCCGCATTCTGTACCGGCTCGAGGAAGACCGCGGCCACCGTTTCGGGACCCTCGCGGAGAATCGCCTCTTCGATTTGGTGTGCCTGCCACAGCCCGAACGCCTCGAAATCGTCGCCGTACTGTTCGGCGCGGTAAAAGTTCACGGCCGGAACCTTGACGGCTCCGGGCACGAGCGGCTCGAACGGTTGGCGATAGCCCTCGAGCGAGGTAATCGTGAGCGCACCAAGGGTCGTGCCGTGATAAGCAACGTCACGGCTGATCACCTTGTAGCGGTCCGTGTCGCCGCGCATCTTGTGGTACTGGCGCGCCAACTTCCACGCACTCTCATTCGCCTCAGCGCCACCACTGGTAAAGAACACGCGATTGAGATCGCCGGGGGCGAGACTCGCAAGCTTCTCGGCGAGCTCGATTGCCTTGGGGTGGGCGTAGGTCCACAGCGGGAAGAAAGCCATTGTGGTCATCTGCTCCGCGGCTGCCGCGGCGATGTCGGCGCGACCGTGTCCGAGCATGTTGGTGAAGAGCCCCGATAGTCCGTCGAAGTACTCGACACCATTGGCGTCGTAGACGCGCGTTCCCTCACCGCGCACCATGATCGGAACCTCGGCGTGCTCGTCGTAGGCGCCCATACGCGACATCTGGAGCCAGAGGTTGCGTCGCGCCCGCTCGGAGTAGTTGTGACTCGGATGTTGTTCATCCGAGAAATTGATCCCGTCGCTGATTGTCTCCAACGTCACTTGGTCCCCCATACGTATGTCTGCTTTGAAAGTTTCAAATACAGAAATGTTTCAACTTCGGTCACACCGGGAATGCTCCGAATCGAGTCATTCAAGAGGTGGACCAGCGCGTCGTCGTCAACCGCGATCACTTCGGCGATGATGTCGAAGCTGCCCGCCGTCATAACCACGTAGTTGGCTTCGTCAATGGAGGCGATCTTGTCGGCCACGAGTCGTACGTCGCCGTGCACGCGGATGCCAATCAATGCCTCGCGTCCGTAACCGAGTTGCAGCGGATCGGTGATGGCGACGATCTGCATGACGCCCGATTCCTTCAAGCGCTGCACTCGGCGGCGCACTCCGGCTTCAGAGAGTCCGACCTCGGCGGCGATTGCTCCGTAAGCACGTCGACCGTCGCGCTGGAGATGACTGATGATCTGTCGATCGATGGAATCAAGAGCGTTTGGTGCGGACGAGATGAGTTCCGGGTTGGAGCGCTCCGCGCTCATTTTGCTCTGACGAGTTGGTTTGGTCGCTGACATTGGTTTCCCCCCGGCTTGGTGACCCGAAGGTCGCCTCGCTGCGGATAGAGACAGTATAGGGGGTTGGGGCGACGAAATGAGTCAGAATTGTTAACAAACGGGACTTATATCTCCAGTTTAGGTTGCAGGCCCCCGGCAAACTCTGGCAGAGTGGCTCAGGGAAATGCCGATCGGCGTTCTCGGACTGGAGGCATCATGCGTCGCTTGGACAACTTCATCGGGGGAGAGTCGGTTGCGCCCAAGAGCGCTACGTACGTGGAATTAATTAATCCCGCTACCGGCGAGCCGTTCGCCGAGATGCCCGTCTCGAACGCCGCCGACGTCGACCACGCCCTCCAGGTGGCCGCCCAGGCGTTTACGTCATGGAGGCGCACGACACCTTCGCAACGCAGTCGCGCCCTCCAGCAGATTGCCGACGTCCTTGAAGCGCACGCCGAAGAGTTAGTTGCCGTCGAGGCTGAGAACTGCGGCAAGATCATCGCGCTCACGATGAGTGAAGAGATCCCGCCCATGATTGACCAAATTCGTTTCTTCTCTGGCGCTGCGCGACTGCTCGAAGGCCGCGGTGCCGCTGAGTACATGGAGGGAATGACCAGCTACGTGCGCCGCGAACCAATTGGTGTATGCGGTGCCGTGACGCCGTGGAACTACCCGATGATGATGGCGGTGTGGAAGTGGGCGCCCGCCATTGCTGCGGGCAACACCATGGTGTTGAAGCCGGGCGACTCAACGCCAGCCTCGACGCTCTTGATGGCCCAACTCATGGCCGAGGTGTTGCCGGCCGGAGTCTTTAACGTCGTGTGCGGTGATCGCGACACCGGACGTGCCCTCGTCGAACACCCGGTGCCCGCCATGGTGTCGGTCACGGGGTCGGTGCGCGCCGGCATGGAAGTAGCGTCCAGTGCCTCCCAGACTTTGAAGAAGGTCCACCTTGAGCTCGGAGGCAAGGCACCGGTCATTGTTTTTGATGACGTCGACATCGCCAGCGCTGCGGAGAACATCGCCATTGCG
>DATCCA010000012.1:0-9303 GCA_036511575.1 Acidimicrobiales bacterium | reverse complement strand
CGGGCACCGTAAGTAGGTATTGCTCAATGCCACTTTGCAGGTCAAACCACGGCTGCTCACTGAGCGACTGCGATGTCACAAGCGCGGCAACCTTCGCCTTGGGTGCTCTCGTTGCGATCAGTGACGCGAGGTCGCTGCGCGCGTCTTCAGCGAGGACTACGTCATAGGAACGCTCAGCGAGTTCGACCGGCACGATCATGATGTCAACGCCTTCGCTTCGTCCATCACGACGCGCGCGACCTCGGCTAACGACGAGCTGGCGTCTACGCGCACCTTCGAGACTTCTTGGTACCACGCAGTTCGTTCGACGCGCAGTTGCACCAGTGTCACGTCCGGGTCCGGACCGAGCAGAGGTCGATCCACGTCGCCGAGCCGCTCGAGTAGTACGTCATCGTCACAGTCGAGCCACACCGTCACTGCGCGCGCGAGCAACTCACGCCCGCGCGGCGTGCACACGACGCCGCCGCCGGTCGCGACCACGCCCGCCGAGTCGAGCGCGGTCGCCAACGCGTCAACCTCGCGAAGGCGAAACGACGGCTCGTCGTGCGTGCGCAGGAAGGCGGCGGGGGTGACGCCGACGTGCGCTAAGAAGACTTCGTCGGTGTCGAGGGCCTCACAGTGCCAGTGTTCAGCGATCTCTTTGGCGACCGATGTCTTTCCGACGCCCGGAAGACCCACGAGCACGAGTCGAGCCACGGCTATTCGCTTCGAGCGGCCGACGACGTCGATCCCAGATTCGCCATGTACGACGCGTGATTTCGTGTGAACTCCTCAACCGAGTCGCCGCCGAACTTGCGTACGGCCTCATTGGCCATCACGAGGGCCAACATCGATTCAGTGACCACGCCAAGCGCTGGCACGGCAGTCACGTCAGTGCGCTCTTTGAACGAAACCGCGGTCTCGCCGGTCGCGACGTCCACGGTTTCGAGGACTGGTCGATTCAGCGTGGAGAGCGGCTTCATGGCAACCTTGGCAATGACGGGAGCGCCCGAGGTCATACCGCCCTCGAGTCCCCCGGCATGGTCGGTCCGGCGGATGTAGCCCCCGCCCTGTTCAAAGCTCTCGTCCACCGCAATGGCGTCGTGTGCGACGCTGCCGCGTTGGGATGCCTGGGCGAAGCCGTCACCGATTTCGACTGCCTTCACGGCTTGAATACTCATCAGCGCGCCGGCGATCAGTCCATCGAGCTTTCGATCCCAGTGCACGTAACTTCCCAGACCCACGGGGACACCGTAGGCAATCACTTCGACTATCCCCCCGAGCGAGTCACCCTCTTTCGCGGCCGCCTTGATCTCGACGATCATGGCCTCGGCAGTCGCCGCGTCGAAACAGCGCACCTCGCTCGCGTCAACGGTTCCGAGGTCCTCGGGGAGCGGACGGACCGTGCCGTCGGTCGCAGCCTGGCCAATCCGTACGACGTGGCTAATGATCTGGACCCCGATGGTGGCAAGCAGTGACTTCGCGAAGGTGCCCGCGGCGACGCGTGCCGTCGTTTCACGCGCACTGGCGCGTTCGAGCACGTCACGGGCGTCGTCGAAGTTGTACTTCTGCATACCGGCGAGGTCGGCATGGCCCGGTCGAGGTTTGGTTTGCTTCTCGCTGGGTGTCCCGGGAGCGGCCGACATCTCTTGCTCCCATTTTGGCCACTCGGAGTTGAGGATCTCAATGGCAACCGGCGAACCGAGCGTGCGGCCGTGGCGGATGCCGCCGATCAGTCGCAGTTCGTCGCGCTCGAATCGCATGCGCGGACCGCGGCCGTAGCCGAGGCGTCGTCGTGCGAGTTCGTCACCAATCTCCGCTTCGGTAATGGCGAGGCCCGCCGGAAGCCCCTCGATAATGACACTGAGCGATGGTCCGTGGCTTTCGCCGGCCGTAAGAAAGCGCAACATCGAACGATTCTAGGAGAATCGAAGAGCGGGCTTAGTCCTTCGCGTAGAAGGGATTCTCACCAGAGGCGTGGTCCGTGACGTCGATGACGCCCGTGAGTTCAGGGATTGCTTCGATGAGCGAGGTCTCAATGCCTTGAGAGAGTGTCATGCGGCTCATGGCGCAGCCCTGGCACCCACCCGAGAGCTTCACGTACGCGACCTTCTTCTCCTCGTCGAGCGCGATGAGATCGGCCCGCCCGCCGTGTGACGCAATCGCCGGATTAATACTCGACTCCAGTACCTCCATTGCGAGCACGGCCATGGGGCCAGTCACGCCGAGCGCGAGAATGTCGGCCGGTACGCCGGGATTGATCTCCTCCGGCGTGGGAATGTTGGGATTCACGAGCACGAGTCCCCCGCCACCCTCGCTGGCGAATTCAAGACGGCTTCCGCGGATGCGGTCCACGCTCTTTTCGGGGATGACGATCGTGACACCACCGTCGACACCAACGGCCGCGCCCTCAGGCGCGTCGCCTCGATCGGAGAAGTAGAGATCGTAGGAGTAGCCGGCGCCGCGGGTGCCAGTCACTTCGACGAACAGCGCGAGCGTGTCACTCTGCTCTTCGTTGTTGAGTGCGTCGATGACGACGTTGCGCGCCTCATCGGTGAGCGACAGGACTTCAAAAGTTTCGACGGTTGTCATCAGGCCATTGTAGATGTGTCCGTCGCGGACGAACACACCATGTAACCTTCTCGTCGTGACTTTGATACCCCCTGATGCCCACGAGTGGGTCAGTTTCGAGGACAACAAACGACTTCGCACGTGGATGTTCGACGTCACTTTCCTCGAAAGCAACTGGACGTGCATCTTTGGTGCCGGATGTCAGGGGGTCCTCACCGAGCCCACGCCCGAACTCGTGCAGGGCTGCTGCAGCTACGGCGCGCACTTCACCGACGAGAAGGACCAGAAACGGGTGGAAAAGGCCGCCAAACGTCTGACCGACGACCAGTGGCAGTTCAAGTCCAAGGGCCGTGCGGGCACCACGAGAGTGAAGAAGAACGGCGAGATCGTGACAAAACTCGTGCAGGACGCCTGTATCTTTCTCAACCGCCCGGACTTCCATCGCGGGCCCGGCTGCGCGCTCCACGTGATGGCCATCGACAATGAGGAAAGCTACATCCCACTCAAACCTGAGGTCTGTTGGCAGCTCCCGCTACGACGCGACGATGAGGTTGAAGACGATGGACACGTCATCACGCGCATCGCGCAGTGGAATCGCAGTCACTGGGGCGCGGGCGGTGCCGACTTCCACTGGTGGTGCACCGAGGACCCCGCGGCGTTCGTTGGCCAAGACCGTGTCGCTGACTCCATGGCCGAAGAACTGGTCGCCATGGTTGGCCAGAGTGTCTACGACCAACTGATGGCGTTCATGAATCGGCGCACGGCGCAACCCAAGGGCACCAGACTTCCCCACCCGGTTTTCCGCAAAAAGGCTTAACCCTCAGCGGCGAGGGGATCCTCTTCGTTGAATGACGCGCGCGGAAGGGACCCAAGAATCTCGTCGTAGCGGTCTTCTTCGGCGAGACACCACTCCGCGTGGACATCCTCTGGAGCGGCTCCGCATTCGACGCACGTGGTCGCGCGAGGTCCCGTAGAACGTTTGAGTTCGCGAGCTTCAACAAACCGACGATGGCGGCCTTTTTTCACGTCCACTCCTCACTGGCCGCGGGCCATAGCTGGCGGCGGCCGCAACTCAGGAGAACTGAGTTGAGTTTCCATGATACCAACTGGACCCTCTTATCGAGCCCTTATCATCGGGTTGTGAGCCCAGCCTTTGATCCCAATGACATGATCCTTCGATTCCGTGAACGAGCTGACGCGGTAAAGCGCAGGGGTTTCCCTCCGGTCGAGGGACCCGAGCGCCAGCGCTTCATCGAAGCCGCGAATCTCGACTTCCAAGACTTCGCGATGCTCGGCGACGCCGTCGCCACGCTCGACGATGGCATCCTCCGACTCGAAATCGATTTGCGACCGCCGACGAGTTAGGGCAGCGACGCCGTGGTGACCCGGGCCGTCGCCTCTGAGAACACCGCGGCGCCCTTGGCGAGCGTCGCGAGGGCCCTGGACCGCGACACTGCGCTGGACTGTGCGTTGTAGCACTGGTGCGCGGCAGTGGCGAACTCCTGGTACGCCTTGTTGAGCAACTTGGTGGCCTGCGCGTCAGGCGTCGGCAGTGCTGCCTGCATTGCCCCATCGTCGGAGTACAGCACTTGGCAGACGGTGTGAAAGTCGTTACTCGACAAGTTCGAATTGCGCAGATCCTTTGCCGAACTCTTCACGTCGTCAAAGAGTGACTTGGCGTTGGCCCGGAAGCTACTGTGCGTCACCCAGCCGGTCATGGCCTTCGCTTCGCTGACCGTTCCACATGCGCACAACAGCAGTCCGGCGATGAGTAGTACGACGACGCGACGTATCACTGCACGACAACAAGATGTAACTGGCGCCGACCTCGGCGAAGCACGAAGTATCGATCGTGCAACAGACGATTGACGTTCAGCGGTGTAGTGCCGTCGACGCGAAAATTATTTACGTAGACCCCGCCTTGTTCAAGAAATCGTCGGGCCTCGGACAGCGACGAGGCGAGGTCGCAACGCACCAGAAGGTCCGCAACGTCGACGCCATCAATGAATTCGGACCGTGACCAGGTCGACGAAGGGGCATCGGCCACAATTTGCAGCAACGTGGCTTCGTCCAAGTCGGCGACCGATTCGAGAAACAGGGCGTCTCCGGCCCGTTCCGCCTTCCGCGCAGCCTCGTCGCCGTGCACCATCGACACAATGGCCCTCGCGGCCGCGCGCTGGGCACGGCGTTCCTGCGGAGCGATTTTCGTGGCCTCGTCGAGTTCGCGGATGGTGTCGTGATCTAAGAACGTGAAGAAGCGCAGCAGGGACGGCACCATCACGTCGTCGGAGTTCAATAAGAACTGGTGCAACGCGAACGGCGACGTCATGGTGGCGTCGAGCCACACGTGCTCGTTACCGCCCTCGGACTTGCCGAACTTCGTTCCGTCGCCGCGCAACAGTAACGGCGTCGTCACTCCGTACGCGGCGTGACCGGCCGACTTTCGCACGAGCTCCGCACCGACGGTGATATTCCCCCATTGGTCCGAGCCACCTAGTTGCAGCGTGCAGTCGTGATCGAGATTCAGTCGAAGGAAGTCGTAGGCCTGGAGCAACATGTACGAGAACTCCGTGAATGACAGTCCGACGTCGTCACGATCGAGACGGCTCTTGACGGTGTCCTTGGCGATCATTTGATTCACCGTGAAGTGCTTGCCGACGTCGCGCAAGAAGTCCGTTAACGAGATGGTGGTGAGCCAGTCCGCGTTGTTCAACAACAACGCCCGGGTGGAGCCCGCACTGGGCGAAAAATCCAAGAACCGCTCCAACTGCGCACGGATTCCCACGAGATTGGTTTCGATCTGATCAAGCGTCAGCAATGGACGTTCCACGGCCTTGAAACTCGGGTCACCAATGAGACCGGTGCCGCCACCGGCGAGGGCAATCGGACGGTTGCCCGCCAATTGAAGGCGCCGTAGCGTGCAGATCTGCATCAGGTTGCCGAGGTGCATTGAAGGCGCCGTGGGGTCAAAGCCGATATAGGCCGTGACGCCCCCCGCAGAGAGGCCATCGAGGATGGCGTCATCGGTCGTTTGATGAACCAGACCGCGAAACTTCCAGTCGTCACGCAATTTCATTGGGTCAGTCTACGAGACGACGTTTGCTACAGGATTGCGCTCGACGCGGGCACGTGGGTCTGCAACCAGAGGACAAATGTCTGCCACGCACCGGTGATTTCGAGGACGCCGATGACGATGAGGAGGATGCCGCCAATCTGACCGATGATGCGTTGGTGGCGACGCAGCCACCCAGACGCAGTCGCCATCCACTCAGTCGCCAAAGCCGCGACGACGAACGGTATGCCGAGTCCGAGACAGTAGAACAGCGCAAGGATCGATCCGCGCAATGCGGTCGCGCCCGGCGACGTCGCCTCGAGTCCTTGGATCGCTCCCAACGTTGGACCGAGACACGGAACCCACCCAAAGCCGAAGAGGAATCCTAAGACGCCCGCGCCGAGAATGGATGCGCGCGGGAGGTGATGAATGCGACGTTCTCGGTTGAGCCAGCGAGCCGGCCACCACCCGCCAAAGAACAGTCCGAGAAGTATGGTCACCGTCCCAAAGACGATCGAAAGAATGCGCTCGTGCGATTTAAGGTCATGGCCAAGCCCTCCAAAGATTGCGCCGACGCTGATAAAGACGATGGCGAAACCAATGATGAACGCGATAGAACCGAGGACCGCGCGACCACGACCGGCGCGCCCCTGGACCGATCCAGTGGCGCCTCCGAGAAACGCCAGATAGCCGGGCAGCAACGGCAATACACAGGGTGAAATGAATGAAATGAACCCGGCGGCGATTGCGATTGGTATCGCCGCAATCAGTGAACTAGGCAGGGCGGCAATCATTGCGTGCTTTCGAGGATATCCCTGACAATTTGATTCCACTCCTCGTGCACTGACACGTTGCGCTCCCGCGAAGGAAGACGCGCGACAATCACCGTGAGGCCGGTCTTCGACAAGGCAACGTCAAGCGCTGCTCGCAATGAGTCAACGTCACCGACGGTGACGCTCTCGTGCCCGAACGCTTGCGCAACGGTGGCGAGATCGTGGTGACGCGGTGTTCCAAAGAGAAGCTCGAAACGTTCGGCGTTGACGAGCGACGCCTGAGGCAAGAATGAGAAGATTCCGCCCCCTTGATTGTCCGCCACGACGAGAGCGCACGTGCCACCGGCCGCGCCCAAGCCGTCAACCAGCCCCGAGACGTCATGCAGCATCGTGATATCGCCAATCAAACCAATCGCCTTCGATCCCGACGCCACGCCGAGTGTTGTTGACACCACGCCATCAATGCCGTTGACGCCTCGATTGGCGTAGGTCGGGGCGACACGCGCCGGCGCCCACCATTCGACGTCACGGATGGGCATCGATGAACCGATGACCAGTGCAACGCCACGCTCGGCAGATGCCGCGACCACCGTGCGAGCCAGTGTGATCTCGTTGAACTCCCCTTCACCGTCCTTCACAGCGTGAAGCCCCGCCGCAACGCTCGCCGAGGCTTCACTCCAGAGTCGGACATACTCCCCATCGGCCTTTGGTTCGACTTCGGGATTGGGCACCCCCGCGAGGTGTTCGCCAACGATTCGATCAGGATCGGAAACAAACCCCGCTCCTTCGAACCCAATGGTCCGCAGTCCCCACGAACGGAGCCGCTCTTGTAAGACCCTCGACGCAAGAAGACCGCCTAGTCGAACGACGACGTCCGGTCGAGCCGTAGCGGCGAACGCCTCATCGCGTAATAATGCGTCGAAGTACGGCAACGTGCCGAGGGCGGTGGCGTCGCCGAGAACGACCCAGTTCATGGATTCGCACGAACGCACCATCTCCGACGTCACACCGTGACCGGCGACGCACAGGACTTTCATGGCGTCGAGGCCCGCCAGGCCGCTTACGCGCTCGATGGGCGCTACATGGGGGGGCACCCGCTCCGGCAGTTCGAATGGTGTCGCAATCAGTGGCTCGATGAACGCAGCGTTGAGATGGACGGGTCCCGACTTACCGGCCTCATTCGTCGCGTTTCGCCAGAGCCGCGTTGCGAGATCGCGCCACGTTGACACGTCTTTGTACTGCGCGACGCCCGGGTCTTCGAATTGACGCACCATGGACCCGTAGAGCTTGTGTTGGTCAATGGTCTGTGGTGCGCCCACGCCGTGTAACTCCGGAGGTCGATCAGCGGTCAACACCATCACCGGCACGAAGGCCTGTGATGCTTCGGCCACGCAAGCGTGGAGCTCCGCCGCGGCCGTACCACTCGTCACCACGATGGCAACGGGACGCTCGGTCACGAGCGCGCGTCCGAGTGCGAAGAAGCCGGCACTTCGTTCATCGATGCGCACGTGCACGGCCAACTCTGCGCGCTCCACGCACGCCAGGGCGAGTGGCGTGGAGCGAGAGCCGGGGCATACGACGACGTCACGAAGACCCAGCGCAATCCATTCGTCGAACAGTGTCGCGGCGAACGTCGCCTGGACCTGGCTCGGGCTCGGTACGCTCGGTTGCAATGTCACTCCTTGGTGTCCAACGTCTCGGTTCGGGTCCGACGCTCGTCTGGCTGCACGGCTTCACCCAGACCAAGGATTCGGCACATCAGTTCCGTTCCATTCTGGCAGGAACGGGTGAACTACTCACGATCGACCTACCGGGCCATGGGGAGAACGCATCAATTCGTGCGCCGCTCACCGAGACGGCTGATTTGCTCGCGGACGCCCTTCCCGAGGAGCCGTTCGTGCTCGGTGGCTATTCCTACGGTGCGCGTGTGGCGTTGCATTTCGCGTTGGGTCACGCTGAGCGACTTCGAGGTCTCGTGTTGCTCGGCGCGACGCGAGGCATCGAGGATCCAGCCGAGCGTAGCGAACGGCGACGTCGTGACCACGACTTGGCAAATCGAATTGAGACCATTGGGACCGAGGCGTTCCTTGACGAATGGCTGGCCCAACCAATGTTCTCGTCGTTGCCCGATGACCCGCGCGAGCGCGCGTCGCGCAGTCGTGACGCGGGCGGACTCGCGAACTCTCTGCGTCATTCGGGCACCGGTACCCAGGCGTGGCTCGCGACCGAACTTGGCGCCCTGGCCACGCCGACCCTGGCACTTGCCGGAAGCGATGACGAGAAGTTCTCGCGCGAAGCCGTGGCGATTGCGGACGGCGTGTTGTTCGGACACTGCGCATTTGTCGCCAAGGCGTCGCACGCAGCACATCTGGAGCAACCAGAGCGAACTGCCGCGTTGGTGGAGTCGTTCAGACGCCAACTCTGATTACGAGCAACAGCGCCACCAGCGCGCCAAGTTGCAGCTGCGCGCGCGCCGAGTACTTCAACATTGGGAGCAAGTCGCGCCCATTCTTGTTCGAGAACGCGAGGCGCACGGCGGGTACGTAGACAAGGAGTGCCACGATGCCCACGACGAAGTGTCCGGCACCGGCCATGCCCACGAGTACACCGGCGATGCACGCGGCGTAGAGCCACGGCGCGTGCTGGCGATCCATTCGCGCCGCCAGCGTCTTCTTGCCCGAGGAACGATCGCCCTGCACGTCGCGAAGATTGTTCGCCTCGAGTAGCGCGCAGGCCATGAAACCCGTCGCAGCACCGAGCCACCAGGCCCGACTGGGGATGCTGAGGTGCTGCACGTAGGCCGTGCCGACGGTGGCCACCATGCCGAAGTACACAAAGACGAAGAGTTCGCCGAAACCGTAGTAGCCGTACGGTCGAGGTCCGCCGGTGTAGAACCATCCGGCTGCCACGGCGGTGACGCCAACGGGG
>DATCCA010000011.1:0-26174 GCA_036511575.1 Acidimicrobiales bacterium | reverse complement strand
CCTGATTTCTTCTTGACGCTCTTGGCGGCACTCACGGCACGAATCAGTTCGTCCTTGGTCATCTTCGACGTGACGTCAATCTTGAGTCGCTTCGCGCGTTCCACGAGATCGGCTTTGGTCATGGTGTCGAGTCCCTGTCGCTCGCGATGCACCGAGACTTTCATGCTCGCGCTCTTGGAGGGCGCGCTCGCCTTGGCTGCCGAGCGAGTTGGTCGCTTCGACGAGCGGTCAATTGACGCCTGCAACGCGGACATCAGGTCGATGACGTTCGACTTCGGTCGGTCCTCAGCTCCGTGCACGACGGCGTGGCCGGCGCGCTTTTGTTCGACGAGTTCCTCGACGCGCTGGCGGTAGGTGTTCTTGTAACGACCCGGTTCCCACGCGTCAGTCAATGAGTCAACGAGCTTCTTCGCGATGGACAGTTCGCGGGCGTTCGCGTTGCCGACCGGCGGCAACGTATCCAGCTCCTCTTCGGGATTGCGGATCTCATCTTCGAAGAACATCGTCTCGAGCATCAACACTTTCTCGGCGGGACGAACGGCGACGAGGTGTTCCTTGTCGCGCAAGACCAACGTCGCGATGCCTACCTTCTTGGTTTCGAGCATCGCTTGGAGCAGCAGTGCGTACGCCCGGTCGGCGCCCTTGCCCTTGGGCGCGAGGTAGTACGACTGTCGAAAGAAGATCGGGTCGATCTCTTCCAAATCGACGAAGTCCTGAATCTCGATCAGTTCGGACTTTCCGGGGGCCGCTTCGGCAATCTCTTCACGCGTGACGACGACGTACTCGCCCCCTCCCAGCGGATAGCCATTGACGATGTCCTCGGTGGAGAGTTCCTCACCGGTCTCTTCGTCGACCTTCTTGTAGCGCACCCGGTGCGAGGTGTTCTTGACCAGTTGGTTGAAGTGGATGGTCTGGTCGGACGTCGCGCTGTAAAGACCCACGGGGACGCTGACCAATCCGAAACTCAAAAAGCCTGACCATGTGGCACGTGCCATGTGATTTTCTCCTCGACGAGTGCTTCGTGAGACCGACAGAGAGAAATTTTACCATCGGGAGCCTTCGAATCACAAAAAAATCTGGAAGCACTGGTGTGCAATTGATTCTCAGTGGTCCGCCGCAATGTCACACCATGGATTTATGTTGAAACTATGTCTCTACCTATGCAATCAACATCGCCCGTTGCCGTGTGCACGATGTGCGATGACGGGCTCTTGCACTGCCACGGCACGGCGATCGTGACTGCTCACGGCTCCCACGTCTGCTCCGATGATCCCGACTGCGCGCTCAGCGTCAACGAACACTGGTTCATGTCAGTCGAGGACGAAGAGTCGTTGCCCTAGCCCGCTAGGAGCGTCGAGACCACAGAACGACGCGTTGGGCTACGGGTGTAAATTTCGGTTTCGCGGTTAATCGCAAACCAAAGGAATCTTCTTATGTCTGATACCACATCTCCCTCCGCCGTCTTCGCCTTCGCAGACGAGGTCGTGGACCGACTCGCCAAGAGCGATCCATTGTTCGCGACCGAGGCGGGCATTCCCGGTTACGAACGACTGCTTCCCGACTTCTCCGCCGCGCAACAACGTCGAGACCAGGCTGAGACACTGCGCGACTTACAAGCTCTCGAGTTACTCGACAGCGTCAGCGACGTCGACCGCATTGCCAAGGAAGTGCTGCGCGAACGACTCTCCGTGCGGCTCGCACTCCTGGAGGCGGACGAGTATCGAAGGACGTTCTCTGTCTTGAACTCGCCGGTCTCGGCAATTCGACAGGTCTTCGAACTCATGGCAACGACGACGGCCGATGACGCGACGCACGTGGCGGCGCGTCTAAAGGCTGTGCGTGCGTCACTCGACACGTGGCGCGGCGCACTGCTCGTCACGGCTGCCGAGCACGAACTTCCCGCGGTGCGCCACGTGCTCGGCATTGCCGACCAAGCCGACACCCACGCGGCTGGCGCATTCTCTGAACTGGCGCAGCGCGTGGCGGCCGCAACGTCGGTCGACGTCGGTGCGTCGGGACTCGCCAACGCGGCGAAGGATGCAGAGGCCGCGTACGCAGAACTTGCAATGTTCTTGCGATCCGATATTGCTCCGAAGGCCTCGACGCACGAAGCCTGCGGGGAGGAGCGTTACCAGCGCTGGTCGGCCTATTGGTCTGGCGCCACACTCGATCTGCGCGAACTCTACGTCTGGGGCTACCAGGATCTTCGCCGCATCAACTCGCGCATGTGGGAGATCGCGAACGAACTGCTCCCCGGAGCGTCGAGCCTTGTCGCGGTGGCCGATCTCTTGGACAACGATCCGAAGCGGACAATCAACGGAACAGACACGCTGCTCACGATGCTGAAAGATTTCACCCAACGCACGGCGAACGAGATGGACGGCGTGCATTTCGACATCGATGATCGCATCCGGTTCTGCGACGCGCGACTCGCGCCGGAGGGCTCGTCCGCTGCGCCGTATTACATCAATCCGAGCGAGGACCTCAGCCGACCGGGAACGACGTGGTTTCCCACGATGGGCAAGACCACCTTCTCGTGGTGGCGTCATGCCTCAACGTGGTATCACGAATCAATTCCCGGTCACCATCTTCAAATTGCGACGGCGTTGCTCGCGGCGGACCAGCAGAGTCGCTACCACCGCCTGGTCGGCGCCACCTCGGGCTACGTCGAAGGATGGGCGCTCTACGCCGAGCGACTTATGGACGAGTTGGGTTACTTTTCGGACTTGGGTGACGAACTTGGTTACCTCTCGAACCAGGCGCTGCGCGCAGCTCGCATCGTGGTCGACATTGGACTGCACCTGGAACTCGATGCGCCAAGTGACCTTGGAGTACTGGGCGACCTCGGGGACTGCTCTGGCAAACAGTGGACTCCAGCAATGGCGGTCGCCCTCCTCGATGAGTGGGCGATTCAAGACCACGTGATGTCGACCTCCGAGGTTGACCGTTACCTCGGACTACCCGCGCAGGCCATCTCCTACAAAGTCGGCGAACGAATGTGGCTGGCAGCGCGCGAAGAGGCCAAGCAACGCCTCGGCGATCGTTTCTCATTGAAGGCGTTCCACGCACATGCACTCGTGCTGGGCCCCTTGGCCGTCGAGACGTTCATGACGGAGATGGCTGCGTGGGACGGTGGCAACTAAATCTCGGTCAGATTGTGCACTTCTCCGTTGCAAGACGTTCAACGCGATGCACGTCAATGCTTTAGCATCGCTCGAGCCTCGCGGATGGCGAAGTAGAGAATCAAGTAGCCCGAGACGGGATCAGCCCACCACCACCCGAGTAATGCGTTCAGCATGAGTCCAAGGAGTACTGCTGTGGCTAGTACTCCGTCGATCATCGTGACCCGGCCTTCTGTCATGAGGACCGGATTGTTCATTGCCGTCCCAATCCTTGATTTTCCGGCGGCGAGAGCGAACATGACGACGGCCGTTAGCGCAGTCCAACCGATGCCGACCGGACTGTGGTGCGGCCGAAAGCCAACGGCGAGGACAATCGTGCTCTGCACTGCGAGATACACCGATAGCGCAACAAAGGCGGACCCAATCATTGTTAATGCCCTGCGCTGGCGGGACTGCGCAACATCAGCGAGTTCCCAGAGCACGACCGTCGAGGCACCAATTTCTATGACGCTATCCAAACCGAATCCGGCGAGTGCAACCGAGCGCGCCGTGAACGCGGCCACGGCGAGGACGATGACGCCGACTACGTTCCACGAGAGCGTCAACATTTCGAGCTGGCGTCCACGTCTCAGCAGAAGCCCACTGTCCTCGCCACTGGACTCATTGTTCACCCAATCACCATACGATTGCCGGTGCCCCATGACGTCAACTCATTGCGACATTCCCGTGAAGACGAAATACTCGTGTTCCGTTCCATCACGCCACGCATGAACGCGCCAGTAGATTGCAGCCGAGTTACGGTGACGCCGAAACGAAAATATCGTGCACGTCGCGTGCGTTACCGTCTTTAGAGGAACGTGAGGACGACCATATGGCGAACGATCGAAGCACATTGACCAGCAGCGAACGAGAGAAGGCGTCAGTCTTTCACTCGTGGTCGGCCCAGGCCACCATCAACCCCTTCATGGTGAAAGAGGCCAATGGCGTCTACGTGACGGGCGAAGACGGCACAACGTACCTCGACCTCTCGTCGCAACTCGTCAACACCAACATTGGCCACCAACACCCGGCGGTCGTGCGCGCCATTCAAGAACAGGCCGCCACACTTTGCACGATTGCTCCCCAACACGGCTACGTGTCGCGCTACCGTGCGGCGGAATTGATTCTCGACCGTTCTTTCGAAGGCGCCGCGAAAGTCTTCTTCACCAATGGCGGCACCGAGGCAATGGAGCACGCCGTGCGCATGGCGCGACTGCACACTGGACGCCACAAGGTGATTTCGGCGTATCGCAGTTACCACGGCGCGACCGCCACGTCGATCAACTTGACCGGCGACCCGCGACGTTGGCCCAACGACACCGGCTCGGCCGGCGTTGTCCACTTCTTTGGACCATTTCTCTATCGAACGATGTATCACGCCGAGACCGAAGAGCAGGAGTGCGAGCGAGCGCTCGCCAGCCTCGAAGAAACGATTCGCTTCGAGGGGCCAGCGTCGATCGCCGCAATCGTGCTCGAGACCGTCCCTGGCACGGCTGGCATCATGGTCCCGCCGAGGGGATTCCTGCAGGGCGTTCGCGCAATCTGTGATCGCTACGGCATTCTTTACATCGCCGATGAAGTCATGTGTGGATTCGGTCGAACCGGCGCGTGGTTCGCCTATCAACAGCACGACGTCATCCCGGACCTCGTCGTCTTCGCCAAAGGCGTCAACTCCGGTTACGTGCCACTGGGAGGCGTCGTCATCAGTGAAGCGGTGAGTGCCACATTCAATGACCGCGTCTACCCCGGCGGTCTCACGTACTCGGGTCACCCATTGGCGTGCGCCTCGGCAGTCGCAACCATTGAGGCGATGCAGAGTGAGGGAATCGTCGAGAACGCGAGACGAATCGGCGACGAGGTACTTCGTCCAGAACTCGAGGCCCTCGCGCGGCGACACCCGATAATCGGCGATGTCCGCGGTCTCGGTGTGTTCTTTGCACTGGAACTGGTGGTCGATCGCGACACGAAGGAGCCGCTCGCGCCGTACGGTTCGAGTTCGCCCGCGATGAATGAGATTATTGCGGCGAGTCGCAACGAGGCGTTGCTCATCTTCACCAACTTCAATCGCATCCACGTCGTACCACCCTGCACGATCAACGATGACGAAGCACGCGACGGTGTCACGAGACTCGACCGTGTCCTTTCTGTCGCCGACAAGTACTACACGGGCAGTTAGTGACCGACGAAGAGCGACGTCTCCACGCCGCGGCGCTCCTGCGCGAACTGGGCCACGACTACGTGGCGCGCACGCTCAATGACGACCAGCTCGACGAACTGACGTCGCAACTTACGTCGGCCCTCGACATTGTCAAGATGGGCGAGCGCCGCACTCGCACGTTCTCGAGTGACCGTTCCGGCTTCGCCTCGATGATTCCCGAGGGTCGTCAAGGTGAAAAACATCAACTCTTCTTGGACTCCATCGTCTCCGGTGGCGCGAACCCCATGGGCCTCAACGCCGCGGTCTGGCGCGAAGGTGACGTCGCGGTGATGGAAGTCACCCTCGGCCGGGCCTTCGAAGGAGCCCCGGGACGGGCGCACGGCGGGGTGATCGCGGCGCTGCTCGACGAAACCATGGGTGTCGTGCACGTCCTCAACGAGGCACTCGCCTATACCGCGCAACTGGACATCAAATTCAGTGCGCCCACGCCGATCGGCGAGTCGATCATTGCCCGCGCCTGGCTCTCTCACCGAGAGGGTCGCAAACTCTACATCCAAGCATCACTCCACGCGGGCGACGTCGAACTTGCCAGTGCCAAGGCACTCTTCATCGCGGTTGATCCGGCAACGTTCGTGACCACCGCTGCCGGAACGGCGTAGTTGCGTGACACTCACGCTGCGCCGTGTCTTTCGTTCGAGCAAAGTTCCACGAATCACGGCCGTCTTTTGGTTTCTCAAAATCCTCACCACTGCCATGGGCGAGGCGACGTCGGACTACTTCGTCAATCACTTCAACCCCGAAGCCGCGGTGCTCTGTGCCGGCGTGATCTTTTTCATCGTGTTGTGGTGGCAACTTCGAGCACCGACGTACTGGGCGACGACCTACTGGGCCGCCGTCGTCATGGTCAGCGTTTTTGGCACGATGTGTGCCGACGTCGTCCACGTCGCGTTTCACGTCCCCTACATCGTGTCGGCCCTCTGCTTCAGTGTCGCGCTGGTCGCGGTCTTCGTGTGGTGGCGCCACGTCGAGGGAACATTGTCAATCCACAGCATCACGACGACGCGTCGCGAGTTGTTCTACTGGTTGACGGTCACCGTTACCTTCGCCCTCGGAACGGCGGTTGGCGATCTGACGGCGATCGCCTGGCACCTCGGCTTCTTTGGCTCGGGCTTCCTCTTTGCCGGACTGATATCGCTGCCACTGCTGGCGTTCGCGGTCCTTCGACGACACGCAATTCTTCTGTTCTGGATCGCGTACGTGCTCACGAGACCACTCGGTGCATCCTTCGCCGACGGCATGGGCAAGCCCCGCGTCGCGGGCGGACTGGGCTGGGGATCGGGCAACGTGGCGCTGTCGCTGAGCGCGATCATCGTGGTCGTCGTCGCTCTCGTGGCACGTTCGGATCGACGCGGCAAACTCAGTTAAGTCGTACATACAATGGTTCGATGCCCGCCATCTCTGTAGAAAGTCCACTCGAACTCCCGAGGGCGGTCACGCCGCTCGTCACCGACCGACCTCGACGCGTGAAGTCCATCACGACCGCACCGCGCGGTCTCGAAGGCGAAGGTTTCCCCGTGCGTCGTGCCTTCGCCGGCATCGATATCGCCGACCTCGACCCCTTCGTCCACATGGACCAGATGGGCGAGATCGATTACGGACCGGGCGAGCCCAAGGGCACGCCCTGGCACCCGCACCGCGGCTTCGAGACCGTGACGTACATGATCGACGGCACGTTCTTGCACCAAGACTCGATCGGTGGTGGCGGCGTCATTCAAAACGGCGGCACGCAGTGGATGACCGCCGGCGCGGGCATCTTGCACATAGAGCGCCCACCGGACGCACTCATCGACACCGGTGGCGTCTTTCACGGCATGCAGTTGTGGGTGAACCTCCCCGCGAAGTTGAAGATGACCAATCCCCGCTATCAGGACATTGAAGCGGAGTCCGTGACACTGCTCACCAACGACAACGGTGACGCGATCATCCGCATCATCGCGGGGTCGCTCGGTGACGTCGACGGCCCCGGCATGACCCACACGCCCATCGCGATCGCGCACGTCACGCTGATGCCGGGCGGACAGTTGACTCTGCCGTGGACGCAGGGCTACAACGCATTGACCTACGTACTGGCCGGGCAAGGCACCGTCGGGCTCGAGCGCGCTGACATTGAGATGGGCCAGATGGCCGTGCACGTCGACGGCGACTTCCTCGTGCTCTCCGCAAAGGAGACCCAGGACTCCAGGACGAACGCATTCGAAGTCCTCATCCTCGGTGGCGAGCCGATTCGCGAACCCGTCGCGACCTACGGACCGTTCGTCATGAACACGCGCGCCGAACTACAGCAGGCGTTCGAGGATTACGAGGCCGGTCGTCTCGGCCAGATTCCGGCCGATCACATCTAGTCGGTCTTCGTCGATCGGTGCACGAGGAACGTACCCGTCGCTCGACTGATCAGTTTTCCCTCTTCAATTGAGATTGTCGCTTCGGCGTAGGCAATCTGGCGCGTCAAACGAACGACGTCGCCGCGAATCGCGTAGTGGCCCTCGAGAAGCGCCGGTCGCATTAGCTCCGTCGTCATCTCGATCGTCGCCTCAGTGCGGTCGCGACCAGCCAACGCACCGTTAATGGCGAAGTTCATCGCCGCGTCGAGCAGTACCGAGTGCACGCCGGCCTGCACCGCACCGTGGGGATTGCACGCCAACGGGGTGGGATCGAACCAACCACCGACCCACCCGAGGTCCTCGCCGTCAACGCCGTAGGTTTCAAAGGATCCGCCGATGGCGCCAATGATGGCCATGCCGCCGTCACCGAGCCAGCGATCCATGTTCTTTCGTTCGCTCACGGATGTGACGATACTCGCGACCCCCTATAGGCTTCGCGCGGTGGGCAAGCCCACGAAGGAACGAAAGGTACGTCAATGCCAACAGCCGTGATCGTCGATGCCGTGCGCACTCCAGGTGGGAAGCGCAACGGAAAACTCAAGAACTGGCACGCCGTCGATTTGGCCTCCGAGGCACTGAGGGCCATCGCGAGTCGCAACAACCTGGACCCGGCGTTGATCGACGACGTCATCATGGGCTGCGTCTCCCAAGTCGGTGAACAGGCGTTCAACGTCGGACGCAGTGCCGTCCTCGCCGCTGGATGGCCCGAGTCGGTGCCCGCGACAACCATCGACCGCCAGTGCGGCTCCTCGCAGCAGGCGCTGCATTTCGCCGCCCAAGGCGTGATGTCCGGTGCGTACGACATCGTTGTCGCAGCGGGCGTGGAAGTTATGTCACGCGTGACGATGGGCTCCTCAATTGGCAAGGACTCCGGCTGGCCGTTCGGTCCGCGCGTCGCCGCACGCTATGAACCGGTGGGCGGACTGAAGAATCAGGGCATCGGCGCTGAGATGATTGCCGACCAGTGGGACATTTCGCGCGAAGACCTCGACGTCTTCTCCGCCGAGAGTCAGCGACGTGCGGCGCAGGCAACCGCCGAGGGCCGCTTTGAGCGTGAGATCGTGCCGGTCTACGTACGCGACGAAGAGGGCAACGCCACCGACGAACTGATGACTGCCGACGAGGGGATCCGTCCAGATACCACCGCCGCCACCTTGGCGAACCTGAAGCCCGCCTTCAAGGAGGATGGCAAAGTCACGGCCGGAAACTCTTCGCAAATCACTGACGGTGCCTCAGCGGTACTCATCATGAGTGAAGAGAAGGCCAAAGAGCTCGGCTACACGCCCCGCGCAAAGTTCCACACCTTTGCCCTCGCCGGCGTCGACCCCGTCACGATGCTGACCGGTCCGATTCCCGCGACACGAAAGGTGCTCGAGCGCGCCGGACTCACGATGGACGACATCGACATCATTGAGATCAACGAGGCCTTCGCCTCCGTCGTGCTCGCGTGGCAGAAGGAACTCAACGTCGACCTCTCGAAGGTCAACGTCAATGGCGGTGCCATTGCGCTAGGTCACCCACTCGGTGCATCGGGTGCGAAGTTGTGCGCCACGCTGCTGAACGAACTCGAGCGCACCGGTGGTCGCTACGGACTTCTCACCATGTGTGAGGGCGGAGGACTGGCCAACGCGACCATCATCGAGCGCCTCGGCTAAAAGACAACCGAGCCGCTACTTGTAGCGCGTCGCCAAGAAGAAGCCGGCGAACATGACGGCGAGACCAACCACGAGATACCACGACGACACCGAGTCCGGTAGGACGGCGAGGTAGTTGAGAATGATGATGAGCATGCCCGCCGCCAGTAGCGCGACAATGGTTAAGCCGTACCAACGAGGACTGTGGTCGTCGCTGACGGGGCGCTTGGCGGTGATTCGACCACGGGCGTCAGGGGCGACGTAGCGTCCGACCGTCTTTTGGTTATTTGCCTTCGGAGTCGACTTCGCCATGAGCCCCCATGCTACTTAGAGCGCGCTACGTAGTTGTCGTGGTCGGCGTCGTGGTGGTCGGCACTTCCGCTGAGGAGTAGCAGACCGAGATAATGATCGACGCGTTGTACTTCACGTAGTCACCAATGACGGGAACGCCGTTGGCGTTGGTCTCATTGGTGACTTGACCCACCTGACCTGGCGCACAGGTCGAGGGATCGGTCGGACTGACATTGACGGTCAGGTGCGCGGCGTGCAAAGTTGACGTCGCCACACCTTGGGTCTCTTGGAGCACGCTCGGTACGCGAACGTTGCAGTAGCCCGTTGACGTGATCAAATCGATCTGCGTACCGGGGTTCACGAGTGTGCCGATCGCGGGAGTGGACGCTGCAACGAGGTCCAACGCCACCGTGTTCGAGCAGGCCGACGTCTGGGTCGGACCAACGCTCAGACCGTCATTCGCAAGTGTCACCGCCGCCTGGCCAGTCGTCAAACCCACGAGACTCGGGACGGCGAGTTGCGACGCGGGATTAAGTTCGTAGAGAATAACCGTGTCGCCCTGGTGTCCGGGCTTGCCGCCGAGCGGACTTTGGCTCAAGACGACGTTGGGAACGGGCGTCACCCCGGCCGGCGCCTGACTGATGAATTTTACCTTGGGCGTCAACAAGTACTTCGTCGATCCCAATTCGAGCAAGGCGTTGGCATTCGACATCTTGGTCACATCAGGAATCGTGACGGCGACCGCCTGCACACCAAGGCTCACCGTAATGTTGACCTTTTCCCCCCTCGTTAACGTTGTCCCCGATTTCGGATTGGAGGAGATCACGTTGCCGGCCGTGATTGGTGAGTTCTCCTGGTGCACTTTGGTTTTGATGCCTTTTCCCGCGAGTTGCAGAATGGCTGCGTTTTCAGTTTTGCCGACGACGTTGGGCATCAGAATGGCGGCAGTGCTCTTCTGCGTGAGGAAGTACGCGAGTCCCCCAGCGGCAAGCAGAAGAATGATGACGAGTGCGATGACGCCCGTCGGATTCTTTCGACGCCGTCGAACGTCCGTTCGCGGGCCGACCATCATTGGGACCGCTTGGGTTCGTTCCCCCGGTGTCACTCGCGGCGTGGCCTTGGTCGCGTCACTGCCGAAGAACGCCACGTCGCGCTGTGCGGCACGTACCGGCTGACCCTCGTTGAAGCGCATGAGGTCAGAACGCAGGTCCTCCGCTGACTGATAGCGCTGGTCAGGGGATTTGGCGAGCGCCTCCATCACAATCGCCTGCAAATCTGCGGGAATCGTGCGGTTGAACTCCGAGGGCGGTGGGACGGAGCCGTGTACGTGCTGGCTCGACACCTCGATCGGTGAGTCACCGATGAACGGCGGACGTCCGGCGAGCATTTCGTAGAGGACGACGCCGAGTGAGTAGATGTCACTTCGACCATCAACCGGCGCGCCCTCGGCCTGTTCGGGTGAGAAGTACGTAGCCGTACCCATCACCGAGCCCTCTTCGGCAATCTGGTCTTCGACTGACATTGCCTGCGCGATGCCGAAGTCGGTCACCTTCACCTGACCATCGCTCGCGATGAGGATGTTGCCCGGTTTGATGTCGCGGTGCACGACGCCGTTGCGATGCGCGTAACCGAGCGCCGCGGCGACTTGCGAAATCAGGGTGGCGGAGTGCGCGGCGGTGAGCGTGCGTCCGCCTCGAAGCATGTCGGCGAGCGAAGTGCCGTCAACGAGCTCCATGACGATGAAATACGTTCCCTCATCTTCACCCCAGTCAAAGACCGGGACGATGTTCGGGTGCGAGAGGTTCGCGGCGGCCTGGGCTTCGCGGCGAAAACCCTCGACGAAATGGGGATCGGCGCTGAGCTCGGGGTACAACGTTTTGATGGCGACCGGACGGTTCAAGAGCGTGTCCTGGGCCCGGTAGACAATCGCCATGCCCCCGCGCGCAATGAGATGCGTTACCTGGTAGCGACCGGAATACAGTCGAGGGTCATCCACAGGCTCCATAGTGCGCCTAGCCTACGCCCTCGTCATTCATGGAATTTCTCACTAGACCTTGCACGTCGTCGACGTGCCGGTCGCGGGCTTGCCGGACTGGATAGCCAGCGCACCTTCGACCAGACATTTCACGACCGGTCCCGCGATCGTTGCGCCGAAGTTCGGGGTGGGCTGAAACGGGATGACGACGGCGACCGCGACGGTCGGATCGGTCGCCGGCGCGAACGCAATCAACCAGTCGTCGGTGTTCTTCTTCGCGTTGCCGGTCTGCGCGGTACCTGTCTTCGCCGCCACGTCGTCCTGGGAGAGGAAGCCGACCCCCGACGCCGTGCCGTACGAGACGACCTTCTGCATCAGGGGAACGATCATCGCGGCCTGGGCCTTGGTCAGCGGCGTCTTCCATACCGAGTCCTTGTAGCGCTTGACGATGGTGCCGTCAGGGGAGGTGACGTAGTTCAAGAAATGCGGCGTCATCATGACGCCACCGTTACCGATCGCCGCAGCGACCAGCGCGTTCTGCAGCGCGGTGGCGCGCACGTTCTCTTGACCGATGGCCGAATAGGCCAGTCCCGGCAAGTTATTCGCGAACGTTCCCGCGGGCGGGAAGAAACTGGGTGCGGTACCGGGGGCGGCGCCGGGCAGGTCGATCGGCGGCACCGAGTTGTAGCCGAACGAGTTGGCCGCCTTCGCCAGGAAGGCAGCGCCGAGGTCGAGGCCGAGCAATGCGTAGCCCGGGTCACACGACACGGGCAGCATCACGGACACGTCGCCGCCGCACGTCGAGAGTCCGCTGTTACAGAGCAGTAGGTTCGAATTGGGCAGCGTCGTACAAGCACCGCGGTCACTGTTGAACGATTTCGTGAGGTCGGCCGGTTTGCTCACGACCGCCGCCGCGGTCGTGATCACCTTGAACGTCGATCCAGGGGGAAAGGTCTGCTGGGTGGCGACCAAACCCAGTGGAGCGAACCCGTTGCCGTCATTCTTGTTGTAGAGCTTCCACGCCGCCTGGTCGATCGAAGTGGTGGGCGAGGTCAGTGGCACCGGGTTGTACGAGGGATTCGAATACATCGCCAGCACGTCACCGTTCTTCGGATTCAGTACGACAGCCGCGCCGTCTTCAGGCGAACCAGCTTGAGGCGATCCAATGGGGAACACCATCGCGGCGCGCGCAATTCGCTGGAGTGCGGGTAGTACCGTCAGCGTGATCGAGTCCGCGGCGCTCGTCGGCGCCAGCACCTGTTCGATGCTCTGGGGCGGTTGGGCGTGCGCCGCGAGGTATCCGTTGTACTCGTCTTCGAGTCCCCACACCCCGTACCACGGGGAGGAGAATCCAAGGATGCCCGAGAAGAGCGACCCGTACGGATAGACACGTCGGTACGGGTACGTCGCGCTGTTCTGCTTCGTCGAGAAGGCCAGCGCCGATCCGTCAGCGGCGTTGATCTGTCCGCGCGGGTACATGCTCGACGAGTTGTTGTTGCGCGGATTCGTGGAGCTCGCGTCGAGCGCCGGCGCTTTGAAGAACTGAATGTTGGCGGCCTGGACCGCGACGACCGCGAAGAGCAACAAGATGATCGTGGCGAGGACGCCGAGTCGTCGAGACACGAATCAACCTCCCTTCAACGTGGTCGTCGTGGGTACCGTTGTCGTGGTCGTCGACGATGGCTGCGTCGAAACCGTGCACTTCGTCGCCACCGAGCAGAGATAGTCGGAGTATTTCCTCGCGGCTGTGAACGTCGGCTCTGAGATGGTCTGCTCAAGCTGGCTCTGGTCGCCGGGACGAAGCGTGTTCAGGTTGTAGCTCGTGTCGACGACGAGCGTCGGTTTGAACCACAGCACTCCGCCCGGCTGGCCCTGGTAGATCGCGACGACGCCCGAGTCATCGCCCAGGTAGTACGTGGAGTACGCGTACCAATGCACGATGAAGTACGCGCCGACGACCACGCCGATGAGCACGGCGGCCACGAAGGGAGTCCGCCAGGTGAGGCCGCGCTTCTTGCGCCGACGCACGGTGGTCGCCGCCGCACTCTTGGCGACCGGCGGTGTCGTGGAACTGATGGTCCGCTGGATCGGCGTGGAGGCAACATTGATGTCGTCGAACTCGAGCAGTACCGCTGAGATGTTGTCGTGACCACCGGCCTCTTTCGCCGCTTCGATCAATTGCGTGACCGACTCCTCGAGGGTGAACGGGGCGCTGGCCAATCGGGCCAACGTGTCGCTGTCAAGTTCGTTCGAGAGCCCGTCACTGCAGAGCAGCAGTCGATCACCCCTCAGCGCGTGGACCGACATCACGTCCACCGCAATGGTGTCCTCAACGCCGACGCCGCGCGTCAGTTGGTGGCGGCGCGGATGGACCGCCGCCTCTTCGGGGGTCAGTCGGCCCATTCGAACCCACTCCTCGGCGACGCTGTGATCGTCGGTGAGGAGGCGAAGCGCCCCGTCACGCAGTTGGTAGGCCCTCGAGTCGCCGACGTGACAGAGCGTCGGCGACGTCACGCCTTCACCATCAACGGTCAGTCCAATCGCGATGACGGTCGTGCCCATGCCGAAATGGTTCGGATTCTCGCGGGCATCGTTGAGCACCGAGATGTTGGCGGCGTTGATGGCGTTGTAGAGGCCCTCGACGCTCTGGTCCCCGGCGAAGCCACTGCGAAGCAGTTCAATTGTCATCTCGGAGGCCACTTCGCCAGCCGCGTGACCGCCCATGCCGTCGGCCACGATCGCCAACGAGTCGTCCACGTAGACCGCGTCCTGATTCGATTGACGCACCAGTCCAGTGTCGGTCGCCTCGGCGAAACGCCAATGCGTCAACGAACCACCTCGAACAACACGCCACCAACCTGGACGATGTCACCGCGTTCTAGGTGAACGCGTCCGTCGACGAGTTCCTGATTGACGTACGTGCCGTTCGTCGAACCCAGGTCCTCGATCGAGAGGTCACCTTCGTCGTTGGCGAGTCGGGCGTGTCGTGAGGAGAGAAACGTGTCGGACATGGCCAGGTCGCAGTCAGCACTTCGACCGATCGTGACCGCCGTGTCCACGGTGACGCGTTCGCCAGTTCGATCCTGCGGTTCAATAAATTCCAACGCGAGTGTTCCACCGCGTCGTCGACGGGCCCGCGGTTCGCGGTCAATAGGGCGGGCCTGCACCGCGGCGACGCGCATGACGCGAAGCAGGAAGAGGGCGGCAATGACCATGACGAGGACTTGCAGCGGACGAACGATCGCCGCGTAGTTCGACGTCGCGCCCAACAAGGTCAAGCCAGTTCGATCCGAAAGTGGAGTGTCGCGATCGTGACGTCGTCACGCGGCGAGAGTGAGACGGCGGTGACCCGGTGACCGTTCACGAACGTTCCATTGGTTGACTGGAGGTCACGGATGGCCACGCCCTCGCTCGTTCGCCACACCTCGGCGTGACGTCGTGAGACGTTGGAATCATTGATGACCACCTCGACGTCGGGGCTCCGTCCGATCACCAACGGGGCATCGCCGACGTTGAAGGAACGTCCGTCGCTCGACATGAGCCGGGGTTGGCTCTCCCCGCCCAAGAATTCAGTCTTGACCTCGACGTTCCCCGGCTTGATGTCGTCGTCAATGAAGACCTCGACCTTGACGGGGCCGACGAAACTGAAACCTTCGCTGATGGCGTGTTGACGGACGGTCTCTTCGAGTTCGCTGACGAGGGCTTTTTGAAAGCCTTCGAATCGCGCTGCGTCGACCGGTCCGAGCCATACGCGAATCTGATTGGGTGAAATCGGGCCTTGACTCGAGAGACGTCGCGTGAGGTCCACCTCACGCACAATGCGCGTGCCAATCTCAATTGGCTGCAGCGTGCTCTTGAACGTTCGCGAGAACGTCTTCTCGAAGATTCGCTCCAGGCGATTCTCTACACCTTTTAGGACCATGACAACATCAACTGTACCGGCGTCCTCTGTCAAACGTCGGCGCGGAGAGACGCTTTCACGCGTCGAGTACTGTTGCAAGGTCTCGGGGCGAGTGGCGAAATTGGCAGACGCGCAGGCTTCAGGTGCCTGTATTCGAAAGGATGTGGGGGTTCAAGTCCCCCCTCGCCCACCATGTGATCTATCAGAATTTCTGGGACAAACGAACCCTCAGAGACTACTTCGGCCTCTTGCTTGGTAGTCCCGAGTCGGATCCAGTTCAAAATGTCGGAGTACGACACCGTCTTCGTCGATGACGCGGACGTCTAGATCGGCCATCAAGATCAGCACGCGCTTGTGTCGATGTGGTCGCCCGACGCTGATGTGATGGAGCTTGCGTCGATAGCGCAGCGTGACCGAGCCCCAGTGGTCGACATGGTCGCGACGAACGCGCGTCATGGCGAGCAACGGTTGACCGTCGATCTCCGGCGTCGCTTTGTCCAAGGTGCGCCACGCGTGCATGGGTGGACAGTCCCTCGCTTGGTGTGGTCGCTTCTCGTTGTAGTACTTCACGAAGCTGTCGATCTGTGACTGCAGTTCTTCGATGGTGTCAGCGGCTGGCTGTTTGCGCAACCACTTCTTTAACGTGAGGTGGTAACGCTCGACCTTGCCCTGGGTCTGAGGAGGCGGTTTCAAGGGGTGAGCGCAACTTCTCGGTGAGTTGACAAGATTCAAATCAACCGAGAAGGAGACCAAATGGGAAAGCCTCACCTAACCGCTGAACAGCGAGCGCTGGCGTTGCGCCTCTATTCGAAAGGACTCAACTACAAGGAGATCGGCTCGGAGATCGATTCCTCTTTGCAGACCGCATGGAACGTCGTCAACAGGAAACCGACGCGCGTGGTGGTCCCGTTTACTTGGTCACCGGGACCGGGCCGGTTGACATTGGCTGAGCGCGAAGAGATCAGCCTGAGTCTGCGTCGCTCGATGACCTTCAGCGCCATCGCGGCAGAGATCGGCAAGTCCGTGAGCTCGGTCTCTCGCGAGGTTGGCGTCAACGGAGGGCGGGAGTTCTATCGTGCGTGGCGGGCCCACGACCGCGCCTGTCACCAGGCACGTCGGCCCAAGCCGCGGAAGCTGGCGTCGGCGAAACTGGCACGAGAGGTTACTGACGGACTCGAGAAATGGTGGTCACCCTTTGAGATATCCCAGAGACTGCGCGTGGACTTCCCCGATGATCCGACGATGCACGTGAGTCACGAGGCCATCTACAAGACGCTGTTCGTCCAGGGACGTGGCGAGTTGCGCCGCGAGTTAACACGATGTCTGCGAAGCGGAAGAGCGAAGCGTCGATCTCAGGGCCGAGTGGAGACCCGAGGGCAGATCCCGGGAATGGTGATGATCAGTGAACGGCCCGCGGAGGTCGAGGACCGAGCCGTTCCTGGTCACTGGGAAGGCGACCTCATCATCGGCAAGAACGCTGCGTCGGCCGTGGGGACGTTGGTGGAGCGCACGACCCGATACGTCATGCTCCTGCACCTCCCCGACGGACGCTTCCCAGTTCAGGTGGACGCCGCAATGCGCAAAGCCATCGCGAAACTTCCTCGGGACCTCGTTCGCACCATCACCTGGGACCAAGGCAAGGAGATGCACCGTCACGCGAGCTTCACCGTTGACACAGGAGTCCAGATCTACTTCTGCGATCCTCGCAGTCCCTGGCAACGCGGTTCCAACGAGAACACGAACGGACTGCTGCGTCAATACATGCCCAAGGGGACTGACCTCTCAACGCTCACTGCGCGCGATCTCGATCGCATCGCAAGAAGTCTGAATGACCGTCCACGCGAGACTCTCGGATTTATGAAACCATCAGAGAAACTTGCTGAGCTTCTTGCGCTCACCCCTTGAAACCGCCGGATGGTAGGGCTTGCCGTGTTTGAAACGGATGCCGAGCCGGGCGAGTTCAATCTCGAGACCGGAGTGTCCACCGCGAAAGGCCGTCGTGTAGATGGCGCCGTTGTCGCTCAACACCGAGGCCGGCAGTCCGTAAAGGTCAACGGTGGCATAGAAAAGACGCACGACGTCGGCGGCCAACGCGACCTTGACGACGCTCGAGCAGAGCACCGCTCTCGAGTAGTCGTCGATGAAGTTGATGATCTCGACGTGTTCGTCGTTCGCCAACTGCCAGTGCGTCATGTCGCTCTGCCAGGTGTCGTTGGGCAGCGCCGACTCGAAGCGGATCCAACTCGAGCGTGGTCGCTTCTGGGGCTGGGGGGTGACGAAGCCGCGACGGCGCAGCACCCGGTGGATGGTGATGAGGGCAGGAGCTTCGATGCCGTCCTGGCGCAGGTGCCACGCAATGGTCTTCGCGCCGGCGTCCCATCCGCGCTCGCTCAGTTGCTTTCGTAGCGCGACGATGGCGTCTTCCACCTCGGGCGCGGTCTGCATTGGATGGGACTTGGGTCCGGTCTTCTTGGGCTCTAAGGCCGCCTCGCCACCTTCGCGGTAGAGCTGGACGTGTCGGTGCACCCGACTTCGATCGTCCCGTCGAGGCGGCGACTGAGCGCACCGACCTCTTTTCGACGAGCACTGCGGTGACGGCGTATTTGGCCAGATCCATGGGCACCTCCGGTTGGAAGTGTCCCAGAAATAGTGATAGATGCTGTCCCAGAAACTATGGAACCTCAGACCCCCTCGCCCACCATTGTGATGTTTCAGATTTTCTGGGACAAACCCTCAGAGCTAGAGGACGACTCTTCTCCGTCGAAGCTTTGGAGTCTCCCGCAAGACCGTGCTTGGACTTCGTTCCTGTGTCAGGATACGTTCGCCATCGCTGAGGGGAACATGTGTCGGTTTATCCACTTATACAGGCGGGATTCGGTGCGCCGCAACGCCAAAAGCGTTGGAAGGTGGCCATCCGGCTGATCTTGGCCATCCCTCTCATTGTCTGGTACTTCCTTATCTCCTTCGCGGCCGGATTCCTTATCTTCGTCGGGTGGTTCTGCGCATTGGTACTCGGGCGACTGCCCCGGAGTTTCGTGCAACCGCTCTCGGAGTTCGTAGTCTTTACCACCCGTACAAGCTCGTACCTCTACCTAATGAATGATGCGTATCCCCCGTTTTCGGCCAAAAAAGACTTTGGCGTCAATGTTGAGATACCCAATACCAACGTCCGTAGATCGGCCGTCCTGTTTCGAATCGTCCTGGTTATTCCCGCAGCGGTTGTCAGCGCACTCGTGACGGGCGGCACGGAGGTGGCTGCCGTCTTCATTTGGCTCATCGTGTTGGTCAAGGGTGAGATGCCGGTTTCACTCTTCGCAGCACTTGCCGCCATCTTGCGGTACCAAGCGCGTTTTTTCTCTTACTACGCCATGCTCACCAGCAAGTACCCGGGCGAGCTCTTCGGAGACGAACCGTCGAGTGAGGCATCGACGTCGCATGACGTCGTAACTTCACCCGACCAACCGGTGCCGGCACCGCCGCTTCACGACGGAATAAACGAGGCAGTGGCTGCGGTGTCGACGGACGAGACCGCAGCGTCAACGGTGATCGGCGGCGCGGAAGCGGAACCCGGCGTCCAAACCTTTGGCGCACCTACGGGCGCTCCCGTGCAATTCGACGCGGACCGATCGTCTTCGGTTGGCGAAGTGGCTCCACGCACCGCTCGATTGGTCCTCAGTCAAGCTTCGAAGAGGATTTTGGTGACCTTACTCATTCTCGGGGTGATCGGTAACGGCGCCAATGCGGTGCTGCGCAACAAATTGCTCGACAACCAATCGGCGTTAACAAGGTTGGCCATCGCGAACAACACGCTCAATACTCAAGTCGCCTCGGCCAAAGTCGTAAGGGGCATTTGTTCGCACGGGACGACGGCGTGCACTCAGCAATACTTCACCGCAATCGCAACTGCTTTCGGTAACTTCGACAACACGCTGAACGGCATCAATTTTCCCTCGAGTGCGCATACCGATGCTGTCCGGCTCGAGGCGACGACCGGAAAGTTCGTTGCCCTCCTAAACCAATTCAAGAGTGCGACCGCCATTACCCAGGCTCAGATAAATCACCTCAACACCTTGGGAAATGGATTCGACACACAGTTAAACCAAGTCGCCTCCGACCTCTCATCTCCTCTCTAAGAGAAGCCGCTATTTGATCAATAGGGGCGTCGAATGCACGAACGCGAGGATGAGGAGCGCCTGCGCGTTGAAGAAACTGTGCGACATCATCGAAGTTCCCAGTCGGCCCGTGAGGTGACGCATGGTGCCGAGTGCCACGCCAGCTCCGGCAATCGCGAGGGCGTTGACGAGAGAGATTGGACCGGACCAGCCGATCAGATGCGCAGCGCCAAAGAGCACCGACGTCACTCCGATGCCGACGATCGGTCCGTATCGTCCCACGAGACGAGTTTGAATGAGACCGCGGAAGAAAAGCTCTTCGACGACCGGTGCGCCCACGCACGTGACGAGGGCGAGCACTATCCACCCCGACGCACCGTTCGTGAACTGATGAAACTCGGTGACCTCGGGGACTCGAAAGTGAGGTTGCAGCAAAATTACAGGCAGTAGGGCGATCGACTCGGTGGACCGTGCCGCCAGCGATCCGGCCAACCCGAGTCCGATGTCCAAGGGCCGCCACCGAAGTCCGAAGTCGGCCGCCAACGAACGATCGCCACGTCGCCGTGAGACGAACCAGCACGCGCCGAGCATTGGTAACCACAAAGCCACCTCGGTGAGCACCAACTCGACTGATTCACCGCCCGGCTTATGGTGTGCTCGCAAAATGGCCAGCACCGTAAAGGAAAGCCCGACGGCGAGTGCGAAACAGATAAGCGCAACGCCCATCGACGGCATGCCTGGGCGATGAACTACCGGCGGTTGCGAATCAATCGGATCCCACTGGACTTCGCTATCGCGCGCGTACGGCGACCACTGTTCGCCGTCCCACCAACGAAACGGCATCTGACGATAGGGGTCTTCGTACCAGCCTTGGGGACTGCTTTCCATTTAGAACTCTTATCAGGCATTACCATCACGCCGGCGTCGCGTGAGTGAAAAGGTTGGCTTCTGGTCATGGGTATCGAGCCGGCGGACCGTACCAAAGGCGCGAAACATCGAAACGACCCGACCATCGGCGCGTCGTTCAAACCTGGCGGTGATCCTCTCAGGTCCTTACATCAGCGCAGGGTTTGTGGTTCGACAGCATTGAAAGAGAACAAATCAGACGTGCGAGGGGTCTGGTTCCTTCAGAGCTCAAGGCGATACTCCTCGAGGCGCGCGACTAACTCGTCTGGATGACTTAACGCGGGCAGGTGACCACTTTGCATTTCGTCCGGTTCGATTCCCAATCGCTCGCGGACTATTCGTCGCATGAACTCCGCGGGGAAGAAACGATCGTCTCGACAGAGCAGGAATCTCGTTGGAACGTCGGGCCACGTTGCGAGTGGCCACGGCTCGGCGAACGGCGTGCCGGACTGATTCTTCACGTGATCAATCGATTCGGCCACGACTTGCGGCGGCACGTCGTGGAGAAAGATCTCAACCGGATCGAAGCCACGATCCGGCGCACGACCGTCACGGGCATCTTGTTCTCGTTTCGCCTCTTCGTGTCCCGTATTCGACCACCACTCACCGGGTGATTCGCCGGGCGCAGGAACCATTGCGGCCACCATTATCAGCATTCGCACCGACACACGGTCGCAGAGAAGTGGTGCGGTGAAACCGCCCATGGATTGGGCCACCACCACCAACTCTTTTCGATCACCGATAGCGTCGAACGCTGCATCGAGGTACTCCCGCAAACCTGCCGAGTCGTCATCGCAGGGCAGATCGGGGGCAATAACCACGTGACCGAGCGCTTCGAGCTTGGGTACCACCAGGTGCCAATACCAAGAGTCCGAGCCAGCGCCATGAATCAACACATAGTTGGCCATCGCTTGAATCTATCTCGACGCCGGGGTCCGATTGGAGGTGAGCGACCAACCTCGAGGTTGGCTTTGACACGGTTCACCTCATCTGCCCGACGGACATCGATAGGCTCCACGACCAACGACAACGAAAGGATCGCGATGCCAATACAAGTGGATCTGAACGGCCAGACCGCAGTCGTCACGGGCGCGTCGAGCGGCATCGGGCGCGCGATCGCGGAACGCCTGGGTGCCAGTGGCGCGCACGTCGTTCTCAGCGGACGAACCGAATCGGCAATGAAGGTGAGCGCGGACAAGATCGTCGCAGCGGGGGGACGGGCCACGATCGACGTTGGCGACGTGCGCGATCCCGAGACCGTGCAACGTCTCGTTGACAACGCGCTCGCAGTCGACGGTCGCCTCGATATCTTCGTCAACAACGCCGGCTACAGCGTGCTGGGATCGGTGCTGGACGGCGACGTCGACTCGTGGCGCGCGATGTTGGAGACGAACGTGCTCGCCCTGCTCGTCGGCTGTCAAGCGGCCGTCAAGGCCATGCGGGCGACGGGCAATCCGGGACACATCATCAATACGTCGTCCGTCGCCGCCCTCAGCCCGGACTCGGGCGTCTACGGGGCGACGAAGCACGCCGTCAACGTGATTACGAACACCCTGCGCGCAGAGCTCGACAACGATCCCATCCAGATCTCCTCGGTGATGCCGGGACTCGTCGCGACCAACCTGGGTCGTGAGAATCCTGAGGTCCTGGCCGGCATCGTCGCGATGTCCGGAATCGAGCACGACATGAAGAAAGGAGAACGACTACCCGACCAGGTCCTCGAAGGCGCACAGGCCCTGTTGGGAGAGTTCATCATCAAACCCGACGACATCGCCGACGCCGTGCTGTACCTGTTGAACGTGCCCAGTTCGGTCGACGTGACCGAGATCGTGGTGCGCCCCAACAAGCACTTTGATCTCTAACTGCACGTGCTCGGTTCCGAACCCACGGCGCTGCAAAAGGACGTTGAGCCGCGAGGTGCTTTACACAGGGCCACTTTGTCGTTGTCGGCGAATTGAGCATGGCTCGACGGTACTTACACCCATCAATTCCCTAAATTACTAGCGATTCCTCTCCCATTTGGTGAAGAAATGGACCTCTGTTACGGTCTCCGGAGCAGTCAGGCGAGGGGATCTTATGGTTACCACTCATGGTTTGCGCGCCCCACGAGTCCGAATCACTCGTATGGCCCTCGTCGTCACGTCCCTGCTCGCGTTGCTCATCTCGCTCGACGTCGCCACGCCCGTCAGCGCCCACGCTGCCTCCTACTACGCCTGCAAAAGCGCGGGCTACTCGTGCGTGCTCGACGGCTACAACGCCACGACGATGAACAACAACTGGTCCGCGCAGTACTACGGCGCAGACACCAAGGGCGGCATCGGGACACCACCGCACAACTGCACCCTCTACGCCGCGTGGATGCTCGCGCACAACGGACTGGCGAACCCGGGTCATTCCTGGGGCTACGCCGACCAGTGGGGTCGGACGTTGGCCGCCCAAACGAACCACACGCCGGCGGTGGGATCAATTGCCTGGTACGAAGGTGGGGCGATGGGCCACGTCGCCTACGTCGCACAGATCAACTGGACGAACCAGACGGTCTTCCTGGTGTCGGACAACTACGCCGGTGGCGTCGATGGCTATACGAGTAACGGTTGGGTACCGATCAACCAACCGACGGGGTACATCCACCTGCGCGACCAACCGAACGTCACGGCCCTGGCCACGCGACGGCGGCTCCCGATCCGCCCCTAACGCTCAACGTCGTTACGCGGGGATGTTCGACGCACAGGACCAGGGGCTCCAGCCGTCGCGGGAGTAGAGAAGAGCGGCCAGGCGGACGTTTATCACCGGGTTGAGGGCGAGGCCTAGGTCGTTGGGATTATGGCCCAACATCGCCAGAAGATACTGCTCGGTGCCCCCGTCGTTGAGCTGAAAGACGCCCCGGTCGTGGGTACCGTTGCTGTCGAAGCCAATATCGGACGGTCGGAACTTGGACTCACACCAGGCCACGATCTCAGCGTCGTGCCAGGCGGTGGGTGGGAAATCACTGTGGATCAGGGTGACGACGTAACCCTGCGTCGGTGTCGGGACGTTGGTGAAGGAGAGGAGTTCGGTATTGATGGGAATGACCCGTGGACGAGGCGCCTCACGCGGGTCCGACGCCACGGCGGACGCGCGCACTTGCGTCGGTTCTAGGCGCGGCGTGGGGACGGCCGCCGGCGAGGGCGCCGCCAAACCAAAGACCGAGACGACCAGCATGAGCGCCACCGTTCGGTAGAGATTTCGAGACGTCGTCGGGACGCGTTTCAATCGGTATCGCGTTTCGAACACTTGATTTCCTCGCCTGTTTGTGTCGACCGACCTTGTCGACGGTCTCTCGTTGCAACGCAGCGGACCAACGGTCCGCGACGCACGTCCTCCTGGTGCACATGGCACGCTGTTCGCCACTGTTTATGAGCGCGGAAGAAACACCATTTTAGGGGATATCACCGTTTTTGGGTGCATGGGCATCAAATACCATTGAAACACTGGGTTCTCAGGTCCTTTTTATACTTTTCTGTCAGAGAAAATGTGAAAGCGACATTTTTTCTGGGCGGACGCGCCAGGGCCCGTTTTCGTGTTCGCAAATGTGTGGCACGCGACGCTGTGCGTGCACGCGACGTCATCGATCTAACGAGTGAGTTGTTCCAACTCCACAAGACAGTCCTGCGCCGAGCCCGTGCCTCGAATCTCTGTGGCGATGCGCTCCGCACCGTCGCGGAACGATCGCTGCGAGAGTACCTCGATCACGGCGCGTCGAATCCGAGGAACGTCATCGACTTCGATCGTGCGGAATCCCGGTTCCGATTTGCGACCGACGTCGACGACGACGCCCGCCTCGGCGACCGCAATGAGGCGCGCGTTCGTTCGCTGGTCGGCGAACATTGGGACGAAAACGATTGGAAGGCCCACCGCGAGCGCGCCGTAAGTGGTGCCCGACCCACCGTGACAGAGGACCGCCGTGGCGTGCGGGAACACGTTGGCTTGGGGCACCCAGGGCTCGACGTAGACGTCCTCGGGCAGAGGACCCAGCAATTTCCTGTCAAAACCGTGCCCGGTGGTGAGCAAAACCTGGACACCGAGGCCCTCGACCGCCTCCAGCGCCCGGCGAAAGGTCGGCGCGGCGGTGTCGAGACCCCCGGTAATCGAGCCGAGGGTCACGTAGAGAAGCGGCATCGTGGTCGTGGCCCACGGGGCGTCGCGCCAGGCGTCTTCGTGGTTCTCCTCCTCGCGGTACCTGAGCGTATTGGGGAACGGCGACGGATCGAGGCTCGACGGAAACCGCGAGATGTAGTGCGTCGAACGCAGCACCTCTTGCATTCCGGACTCGAAGTCGTCGAGGATCGGCGCGACGAGATCGATCACGCTCCACTCGGTCTGCGCCGTCGAGATCGCGACCTGCGCGTGAGGAATCATCCGTCGCACGCCCACCACGGCGCCGGCGTAGGCGCAGGGTTCACGAAGTATCACGTCGGGCTTGAACGAATCGCACGCCGATTCAACTGCGGGCACCATCGCGGCGGTTGTGAGACGGCCGAAGAACTCGCCGTCGATGAGCTTCGCCGCCTTACTATGGGGGACCCGGGCAGCTCGCTTCCAGAGTTCGTTCGACTGCGTCGGATCCGGCGGTTCGCTCGCGACGTATGAGAGGCCGAGTTCCTCCACCACACTCACGAGGCCCGGGGGAACAACGACCAGCACCTCATCGCCGCGCACACGCGCGGCGTCAAGAAACGGCACCAGGGGATTGAAATGCCCGGCCAGACCGGTTGAGCAGAAGAGGACTTTCATCGTCCGCCATCCTTCCAGCCCCAGATGGTGATGCGGGCGCCGCTGCGGCTACTTCAGCTCTGTGCGGAGCCAAAGCCAATGGGTGACGCCGCTTTGCTCGAAAAGAGTGCCCGGTGTACGAGCGCCGCGAGGGCTCCGCCGACCAGGGGTGCCACGATGAAGAGCCACACCTGCGCGAGCGCCGAATGGCCGATGATCAGCGCCGGCCCGAGGCTTCGCGCCGGGTTCACCGATGTGCCCGTTATCGGAATGCCAATCAGGTGGACCACCGTCAACGTGAGGCCAATCACGAGGCCGGCGGTCGTGGGATTGGCGGTCTTGCTGGTCACGCCGAGGATGACGAAGACGAAGAGGAACGTCAGGACGACCTCGGCGATGAAGGCACCTCCCGCACCGATGTGGATGAAACTCGATGCGCCCCACCCGTCGGTACCGAGTCCCGTCGACGCGCGACTGTAGAGAGGTGAGGTCGAGAACATCCCCCAAAGGGCGAGGGCACCAACGAAACCACCGATGAACTGGGCGACCCAGTAACTGAGCGCGTCGCGAAATGTGATCCGTCCGGCCAAGAGCGCGCCCAGAGTGACGGCGGGATTGACGTGACAACCCGAGATCGGACCGAGCACGTGCGCGAGGGCGAGCAACGTCAGTCCAAAGGCGAGCGCGGTCGCCACCACACCGGCGATGAAACTGGTGCCGTCGGCCTTGAAGCCGAACGAGAGTGTGGCCACCCCCACTGCGAAGAAGACGAGCAGCGCCGTTCCGAGTAGCTCTGCCGCAAATTTACGTGCCATTACGATCCCCCCTGGCCAATCCTTCGCC
>DATCCA010000010.1:0-46924 GCA_036511575.1 Acidimicrobiales bacterium | reverse complement strand
CCTACGCGCTCGCCAACGCCACGTTGCCCTACGCCATGGAGCTGGCTCGCCACGGCTGGCGCGAGGCCGTCGTCGCAGACGACTCGCTCGCCGAGGGTGTGAACGTGGTCGAAGGCGCGGTGACCTACGGTCCGGTTGCCGAATCCTTAGCCATGGCGTTCAGTCCACTACGCTCGCTGCTGTAGTTCGCCGAATCTCGAAAAGCTCCGGGTTGCCTCGAGAGCGTTCTCGCTTTAATTCTGTGGGGGAAGCAATGTCGGATGCGTCAGTCAGTCACGTAGTTCACGCAGACACGCCCGATCCGCGACGTTGGTTCGCACTCGTCGTCATCGGTATCGCCCAGCTGATGGTCATTCTGGACGCGTCCATCGTGAACATCGCGTTGCCGCACGCATCGTTGCCCAAGGCGCTCGGTGGTCTGGCTATCGCGCAGAAGAACTACCAGTGGGCAATCACTGCCTACACCCTGACCTTCGGCGGTTTCCTCTTGTTGGGTGGACGCATCGGCGACTACATGGGTCGCAAGAAATCATTTCTCATCGGGCTCCTTGGTTTCGCGGGCGCCTCACTGCTGGGTGGCCTCGCGCAAAATCAACAGTGGCTCTTTGGCGCTCGCGCGTTGCAGGGACTCTTCGGTGCACTCCTGGCACCCGCGGCACTATCGCTTATCTCGGTGACGTTCACCGACTCGAAGGAGCGGGCCCGCGCCTTTGGTGTCTACGGCGCGCTTGCCGGTGTCGGGGGAGCCATTGGGCTTATTGCGGGCGGACTCTTGACGCAGTACCTTTCGTGGCGCTGGTGCCTCTTCGTCAACACGCCAATGGCCCTGATTGCGTTCTGCCTCGCCATCCCCAACGTGAAGGAGTCCAAGGTCGAAGGACATCCGCACTACGACGTGCCCGGTGCACTGAGCGCGACTGCCGGGATGTTGAGCGTGGTCTTTGGCGTGAGTCAAGCGTCAACGCCAGGCCAAGGTTGGGGTTCAACGAGCGCGTGGCCATTTCTTTTGCTCGGAGCGCTCCTCCTCGCGATCTTCTTCGTGATTCAGTCTCGAATCACGTCGCCACTCCTACCGCTTCGCTTAATCACGGACCGTGTTCGCGCGGGCGCGTTCCTCGCCCAGTTTTTCGTCGGCCTCGGGCTCTTCGGGATGTTCCTGTTCATGACGTTCTACTTCCAGGACATTGAGCAGTACTCGGCGGTGAAGACGGGTCTTCTGTTTATGCCGTTCTCGGTGGGCATAATTCTCGCCGCCGGTTTCACGAGCCAGCTGCTGCCCAAGATCGGACCGCGTCCCTTGGCGACGGCGGGCACCTTGATGGCGGCGGTGGGTATGTTCTACCTCTCATTTATCAAGGTCGACAGTTCCTATAGCACCAGTGTGATGCCCGCGATGATCGTGACCAGTCTGGGTCTGGGGATTGCCTTTGTGTCGATTGCGTCGACGGCACTCTTCAATGTTCGACCTCAGGACACCGGAGCCGCGTCAGCCGTGCTCACCACGTCCCAGCAGATTGGTGGTTCCTTCGGTACCGCGATCTCGAACACCATTGTCGTATCGAGCGGGACCGCCTTCTTGGTCGCCGCGCTCAAGGCACACCCGTCGGCGACGGCGCGCGCCAAGTTGCAACTTATGGCGACGGCACACGTCCATGGCTACGACGAGTCATTCCGATTCGGTGCATTGATGTTGCTGCTGGCCGCGGTTTCGTTCTTCGCGCTCGTGAACATCGATCGCCATCACCTCGGACAACATGATGAGGCAACGATTCCCTAGTCGGCGAGAAATGGGCAGTGGCGACAGCCACTCTCACAACAGGATCCTCGAGCGAGGTGCGTGGCCACGGTGAGGACCATCAAACCTGAGGAAGGGTCGCGGTACATTGGCTCCCCGGCGCCCACCGCCGCCTCGTGCGCTCGAATCACCGCGTCATAGTCCGGCCTCGACGGATCGAGCCGACTGGGATGTGGTCGCGGGACGGGTGTCACCCAGTCAAACTATCGGCGCGCTATCCCTCGATGCGCAGCACTACTTTGCCGAACTTGCCCGGTTCGGAAAAGTACGCATAAGCGTCATCGACCTCATCAAGAGAAAACGTACGAGCGACCGGTACGTGGACCTCACCCGTGCGCCAGCGCGGCACGAGCGTGTGATTCACTCGGTCGGCAACCTCGCCCTTTTCTTTGCGCGTCCGAGAGCGCAACGTGGAACCGGTGAGCGAGGAGCGAGAACCCATGAAGTAGCGCATATCGAGTTCGACCTGGCTGCCGCCGCCCGAGACACCAATCACGACGACGCGCGCAAACGGATTCAGTACTCGTTGCGCGTTCGTCAGGTTGGCGGCTCCGACGAGCTCCAGCACGACATCGACTCGCTCGAGGTCCGACACCTGACCGAGCGTGACGGTCTCGTCGGCTCCGCATTCGCGCAGTCGTTCGTTGTGCTCACTGGTGCGCGTGACCGCAATGACGTGCGCGCCGAGTGCGTGGGCAATCTGCACGGCGGCCACTCCGACGCCCCCCGTGGCTCCCGAAATCAGCACCCGTTCGCCCGACAGGAGTTGACCTTGCGTTACCAGTGCGTCGTGCGCGGTCGTGAACGCCTCGGGAAAACCACCGGCCTCGTCCCAACTTACGTGGTCGGGGACGAACAGCAAATGTTCACTCGGGACCAGACAGTGCGTCGCCTGGGCGCCACCACCGACAATGGCGCACACGCGCCGACCGAGCAGCGGTTCGTGGACTCGGTCGCCAACGGCGCTCACCACGCCGGCCAGTTCCATGCCGGGAATGTCGGGGGGCCACCCTTCGGGCGCGGGGTAGTGGCCCTCTCGCTGCATGAGGTCGGCGGCGTTTATTCCGGCGCCCCGCACTGCAACAACAACGTCAGAGGGTCCCGGATTGGGGGTCTCGCGTTCGACGAGTTGGAGCTTTCCCTCGACGATCGACACGCAGCGCACCGACTCAGCCTAGGACCGTCGCACGTTGGCGACTGGACGTTAGTGTCGCGGAATGACCATTTATGACATTCCTGCCAACACGCTTTCGGGAGAGGCGAGTTCACTCGCGCCCTTCGAAGGCAAGTCCGTCCTCGTCGTCAATGTCGCCTCAAAGTGCGGCCTGACACCCCAGTACGAAGGACTCGAAAAACTGCAAAAACAGTACGAGGGCCGCGGCTTCAGCGTCGTTGGGTTTCCGAGTAACCAGTTCGCCGGCCAAGAGCCGGGAACCTCAGAGGAGATTCAGACGTTCTGCTCAACAACGTACGGCGTGACGTTCCCGCTGTTCGAGAAGATCGACGTGAACGGTGACGACCAGCACCCCATCTACGCCGAACTCAACAAGACGGCCGACGCTGAGGGTTACTCGGGCGACATCCGTTGGAACTTCGAGAAGTTCCTCATCAGCCCCGACGGCTCGGTGCAGCGCTTCGCGCCCCAAACCGAGCCCGAGGACCCCGCGCTCGTGAGTGCGATCGAAGCGACGCTCGTCTAACCGGTGCCGATCGTGCGATGTAGTCGTACGTAGGTTGTTGCAAATCCATAGGCCAGCCAGTAGTTGCGCGCGCGACGATTCGTCACGCGCCAGTTGGTTTCCACGTACCTGAAGCCCGCGTTGAAGGCGTCGGTGAGTGCAGCGTCAACCATGGCTGTGCCGACACCGAGATGGCGATGATCGGCGTGCACCGTCACGGCACTCAGGTGCAACGTGTCAGTGAATGAGCCCCGTCGCGGCGGCAGAGGGAACGTAATGCACTGCGCGATCGCGCCGTCGTCGTTCTCCACCACGTAGTGGTGCGCTTCGGGGTCTTCGAGCGTCTCGAGAAGGTCGTCGCGCTTGGCGACGTGACTGAGTCCGATCGAGAAGCTCGGTCCCACCATCTGCACCGCGTCCAGCTCGTCGTCGAGCGCGACCGCGATGTCGAGGTCCTCGACGCCGCCGCGGCGCACGCGGTACCCCTCGGGAAGTGCGTGCGCACGTGGAGCACCCAGCGCGAGAACACCGCGCGTGTGCATCCGCGCGAATCCAAGCTCGTACCAGGGTTGGGTCATCGCGGCGTCGTCCAGTGTCCAGACGTAGTGCTCGAGCGCGCCGTGTTCAATCCACCTCGCTCCCGCGACGCTGTAGAGATCGCTCAGCACGTCGGTGTTGATGAACGAGGCACCGTCGGGTCCAATCCAGACGCCGTTACCGTACGTCTCGTTGTCGAGGAGCGCGCCGTAGAGGTGGCCGACGATGCCACTGTCTTGTTCGGCGACCCACGTCTGCTGCGTCGCCTCGCGTAGCGAGTGCGCCAACAACGCAGTGTCGATCACTGGATTGACGAGCGGCTGAATGAGGGCGTCATCCATCAGTCGATTCTCTATTCGACTGACCACGAGGTCGACGTCGCCCGCGTCCAGTTGGCGAATGGTCGTCACGTGTCAACCCTACGGTCCCCGTGTGTCAAAGTTGCCGGATGACTCTTGAGGCGACGTTGTTTGATATGGACGGCCTCTTGATCGATTCCGAAATCCTTTGGCACAAGGCCGAAGTCGAGATCTTCGGCCGACTCGGTGTGCCGATGTCGGCCAGCGACGGTCGTTCGACCAAGGGCCTCTTCGTCAACGAGGTCGTCGACTACTGGTACGCGCTCTATCCCTGGAGTGGCACGGCACCGAGCGAAGTGGCGGACGAACTGTTGAGACGCGTGGGCGATCTCGTCGAAGCAGAGGGCCGACTGATGCCCGGAGCATTGCGAGCAATCGACCTCGCGAGTGAACGCGGCCCCGTCGCGCTCGCCAGTTCGACGCCCGTCGCACTGATCGCGCGTTGTCTCGACCACTTCAATCTCGCGGACCGCTTCGCCTCGATCCACTCGGCGCAGTTTGAGCCGTACGGCAAGCCCCACCCGGGCGTCTTTCTCACCGCAGCCGCATCGCTCGGTGTACGCCCGACCCGCTGTCTGGTGTTGGAGGATTCGCCAGCCGGCGTGCTCGGCGCCAGAGCGGCCAACATGTTCGTGGTCGCGGTGCCCACGAAGGAGGACCGCGATGATCCCGTCTTCGCGCTGGCCGATCTCGTGCTTCACTCGCTGGAAGAACTGTCGCCGCAGTGGATGGACGAGCAGTTTGTCTAGAGCACCTTGGTGAACCGGTGCGACATCGGATGGCAGAAGACGTCGGCCGGATACTCCTGCACGCGGTCCCAACCAATCGAAGCGTAGAGCGCCACGGCCTCAGGTTGTTTTGGTCCGGTTTCTAAGTAGAGTCGCTCGTAGCCGAGTCCCCGGGCACGAGTTTCGATCTCGTTCATCAACGACACGGCGATGCCACCGCGACGTAGATCAGGTCGCACCCAGAGGCGCTTTATCTCTCCAAGGTGCTGGGCCGGGTCACCGATCGATCGCAGACCAATCCCGCCAGCGATGTCCCCATTCACGCGGGCCACGAGAAAAAGACCGAGGGGTTCGGCCAACTCGTCAACGTGCAAGTGCTGGCCATCACCGTCGCCGCCATAGCGACGCTTTAGTTCGTCGTCGGCCGCGTGCACGACGCTGAGCGCGCCGCTCGTCGCAATTGATTCGTCGTCGATGGAGAGCGCCAGCACCTCGCAATGGTATTGGCCGCGTAGCCGTCGCAGGCCCGTTTACTACCATGTGTTGATTCATTGAAGGAGATACGTGTTTCGCCCGGTCAGCGCCGAACTGGATTTTGTGGCCTTGGAAGAGGCCGAATTGGCCCGATGGAAGGCGAACGACGTCTTCAATCGCTCCATGACTCAACGCGAGGGAGCCCAACCGTGGATCTTCTATGAGGGTCCGCCCACGGCGAACGGCAAACCGGGACTGCATCACGTGTGGGCGAGGGTCTACAAAGACCTCTTCTGTCGCTACCAGACAATGCAGGGCCGATTCGTAGCCCGTCGCGCCGGTTGGGACACGCACGGCCTGCCCGTGGAAGTGCAAGTTGAGAAGCAACTTGGTATCTCCGGCAAGAAGGCGATCGTTGAACAAGTCGGTATTGAAGAGTTCACCCGGCTCTGTCGCGAATCGGTACTCACCTACGTCGGCGAGTTCGAGAAGCTCACAGAGCGCATTGGGTACTGGACCGACATGGAACACGCGTATTACACGTTCCATCCCTCCTACGTCGAGTCGGTGTGGTGGCACCTTCAACAGCTCTTCGACAAAGGCTTGCTCTACGAAGATCTGAAGGTCATCCCGTACTGTCCTCGCTGTGGCACCGCGCTCTCGAGTCACGAACTTGGACAACCCGAGGTCTACACCAACGAGGTCGATGAGAGTGCGTTCGTTCGACTGCGCATCACTGACGCCGACGCGCACGGTGGGCTTTTCGGGGCCACCGACCTGGCGGTGTGGACGACGACACCCTGGACGCTGCTGTCCAACGTCGCCGTCGCTGTCAATCCAGAGATCACCTACGCCGTCGTGGACGGCGTGATTGTGGCGGCCGAACTCATCGAGTCCGTCTTCGGTGAAGACGCGAAACCATCGGCGGCCATGAAGGGGAGTGAACTGGCCGGCGTGCATTACGAACGCCCGTTCACCGACGCGGCCCTGCCCGAGGGCGTTGACGCCTGTTACGTCGTGCTGGCCGACTACGTCACCACTGACGACGGCACCGGACTCGTGCACCAGGCGCCCGCTTTTGGCGAGATCGACCGACAGGTGGCGCGCGATCACGGTCTGCCGACACTAAATCCTGTCGGGCCCGACGGAAAGTTCACCTCGGAGATCGGGTGGCTCGAAGGCCAGGATGTACGCGAGGCCAACCACGCCATCAACGACGAACTTGAGCGTCGTGGGACGCTGCTGCGTCGACTCGACTACCACCACTCGTTGCCGCACTGCTGGCGATGTGGCACCGTGCTCATCTACTGGGGCAAGCCGAGTTGGTACGTGGCGACGAGTCAGTTTCGAGAGAAGTTGCTGTCCGAGAACGCAACGATTGACTGGCATCCCGAACACATCCGCGATGGGCGCTTTGGTAACTGGCTCGACAACAACGTCGACTGGGCGCTCTCTCGCGACCGCTTCTGGGGGACGCCGCTGCCAATTTGGCGCTGTCCCGACGACCACTTCACCTGCGTTGGTTCGCGCGAGGAACTTTCGGGCCTCGCTGGTCGCGACGTCAGCGACATCGATCCTCACCGTCCCGCCATCGACGAGGTACTCATCAGTTGTCGGACCTGTGGGCAGCAAGCCCAACGCGTCGAGCCGGTCATTGACGCGTGGTTCGATGCCGGTTCGATGCCCGCCGCGCAGGTGGGGTATCCCCACGTTGCGGGCAGCGAGGCGGCGATGCAGTTCCCGGCCCAATTCATTGCTGAGGCCATCGACCAGACAAGAGGCTGGTTCTACACGCTGCTGGCGGTCAACACGTTGGTCTTTGGGGAGAAACCCTTCGAACACGTGCTCTGCCTCGGGCACATTGTCGACGAGTTCGGCAAGAAGATGAGTAAGTCCGTGGGCAACGTAATTGACCCGTGGGAAGTGCTCACCACCCGCGGCGCCGATCCGCTGCGTTGGTGGATGTTCTCCCAGGGATCTCCGTGGACGTCAACTCGGGCGAGTCTGGGCGCGATCGACGCGTCGCTTCGCGAGACGTTGGCGACGCTCTGGAACACGTTCAGCTTCTTCACGACGTACGCCTCGCTCAATGACTTCGACCCGGCCGACGCGGAGATTCCCGCACCCGAACACCGCGCGGCCATCGACCGTTGGATCCTCTCGCGACTCGAGAGTGTCACGGTCGCGGTCACGACCGCGCTCGATGGCTATGAACCGCTCGGCGGCACCGATGCTCTCACTGAGTTGGTCGACGATCTCTCAAACTGGTACGTCCGGCGCACCCGTCGACGTTTCTGGCGTACCGACCCCAACGAACCGCGCTCCGATTCCCTGGCGGCGCAGGCGACGTTGCTCGAAGTACTCCAACGCCTGACGCTTCTCCTGGCGCCGTTCTGTCCGTTCGTCGCCGAACGTCTCTACGCCGAGCTGTTCGACGTCACCGAGAGTGACTCGGTCCATCTGGCTGACTGGCCCCTGGGCGAACCCGAGCGTCGCGACGTCGATCTCGAAGCGTCGATGGCTGTTGCACGCCGACTGACCTCGCTCGGTCGTGCCGCGCGCGCCGAGGCCGGTGTCAAAGTTCGCCAGCCCCTCGCACGCGCTCTCGTGTTCCTGAGCGCCAATTCTCCGATGCCGCCAGAGAATGTTGTCGAGGATGAGCTCAATGTCGATCACCTGGAGTACGGGACCGAGCTTTCAAACGTCTTGATCTTCGATCTCGTGCCGAACTTTCGCACGGTCGGTCCGCGTCTCGGTGAAGCGGTGAAGGAGCTGAAGGCGGCGTTGGCGAAACTTGATTCCGTCGAGGCCGCCGAGACACTCGAAGCTGGCGGTTCGATCAGCATCGAACTCTCGTCCGGTCGCTTCGAGCTGGGTGGCGACGATGTCGAGCTTCGCGTGAAAGGTCAGGGCGGCTACGCCGTGTCACGCGAGGGCGGCGAGGTGATCGCGCTCGATCTCACGCTCACCGATGAGTTGCGACGCCGGGGCTATCTGCGTGACGTCATTCGCCAAGTCCAGGACCTTCGAAAGAACTCTGGCTTTGACGTATCGGACCGTATTGTCTTGCACGTCTCAGGCATCGACGATCTAGCCGACGGTTTTGGAACGCTCGCGAGCGAAGTGCTGGCGATCGAAGTGCTCACCGGTAGCGGCTGGGGCGAGGGGACCGTGTTGGAGATCGACGATGGTCGCGACGCCCGAGCATGGGTCGCGAAGGATTAACGAGGCTCGTTCAGTTTGGTCAGTAGGTCGGCGAGTTGCTCTCGCTCCACTTTGGTGAGCCGAGTGGCCAAATTCTCTTCGAGGTAGCCAAGGTGCACGTGTAACGCGTCGTCAAGCCTCTCGTTGCCTATCGCCGTGATCGCCACGTGAATAGCCCTTCGGTCCGACGGGCAATTCTGACGCTCCACCAGGCCGGCCACTTCGAGACGATCGATGAGGCGCGTCGTGCCGCCCGTTGAGTGCACGATGGCGTCGGCGATCTGATTCATCTTGAGTCGGCCTTCGGGCGACTTTCGCAGTTGCAAAAGGACATCGAACCACGCCAGTGGCAGGTCGCAGGTCGATTCCAGTTCTAGGCCGAGACTGCGTGAAAGTCGGGCATTCGTCTCGAGCAGCAGCCCGAACAGTTGGACTTTCTCATCCCCGGAAGGGCAGGGGCTCGGTTGAATCGACATGCCATAACTATACCATATGCTTCAGTAAACAATTACTGCTTGACAAGTAGTTGTATATGCAACTATAGTGTGGAGACACAGGAAATACCGACAAAACAGGAGATGTACCATGACCACCACCGCAAACACCACCACTACCACCGGCCTCCCCGCTGCGGGCGTGTACAACATCGACGCCGTCCACTCGACGGTCGGATTCGTTGCCCGCCACCTGGTTGCGTCGAAGGTTCGTGGCCGTTTCACTGACTTCTCGGGCGCCATCACCATTGGTGAGACCGCTGAGACGTCTTCAGTACAGGCGACCGTGCAGGCCGCCAGCATCACGACCGACAACGAAATGCGTGACGCGCACTTGAAGAGCCCGGACTTCCTCGAGTTCGAGACGTTCCCCACGCTTACCCTCACCTCGACGAAGATCACCTCGAAGAGCGCGGAGGACTTCAAGTTGGTCGCTGACATCACCGTCAAGGGGATCACGAAGTCCGTCACGTTCGACCTCGAGTTCCTCGGGGCCGGCCCGTCAATGGCGCCTGGCGTCACCGTCGTGGGCTTCGAAGCCCGTGCCGACATTGACCGTCGAGACTTTGGTATCAACTTCGGCGGCACGCTGGAGAATGGGAGCCTCATCGTGGGTAACAAGATCACGCTCGAGTTCGCCATCGAAGCGGCGTTGCAGAACTAAGCAACGATTCACCGACAACTGAACGCCGGGGGCTACACGCCCCCGGCGTCTTTGCTCGTTACGATGGGTACGTGAGTGAGTCCCAGAAGAGAAAAGGCGTCAAGTCCGGCATTGGCGTGCTGGGTGCGCTGGCCACCATCATTTCGGTCTGGTGGTTCGCACTTCGACCGCGAGGCAAACAGGGCGATAAGTAGCCGCCGCAACTGAGCCGCGGCGTGGCAACACCGTTAGCGTTGCGTGATGGCTTCCGCATCGTTTGCGCCACTGCGTCATCGCAGTTTCGCGCTCTCCCTCGTTTCGTCGTTCGTCTCCTCGACGGGTACCTGGATGCAGACCGTTGCCCTCGGGGTCTACCTCACCGAAACGACCCACAACCCTCTTTGGTTGGGGCTCTTGACCGTGTGCGCATGGACGCCGGCCCTGATTGGATCGCCCCTCGGTGGCGTCGTGTCCGACCGAGTGAGCCGCCAACGCTGGATTCAGGCGAACAACCTGGTGATGGCGATAACCGCAAGCACGCTCGCCACGTTGGAGCTGACCCACCATCTTCGTCCCGAGTACGCGTGCTACCTCGCGATCATTGAGGGCTTAGCGAGTTCGGCCTCGTGGTCGGCGTGGCAGTCCCTGCTACCCGACCTGGTGGATCGCGACGAAGTCCTCGCGGCGGTGTCGTTATCCTCGGCGCAGTTCAACCTCGGCCGAATTATCGGACCCGTCCTCGCCGGTGTCGCTCTGGGCTTTGGCTCGCCGGGCATCTGTTTCGCGCTCAACGCAGCGTCGTTCGTCTTTGTGGTCGTGATCTTCTCCTTCGTGCGCAGCCCCGCGCGACCCAAACCCACCACGCCGGTGCGCGTCTGGGCCGAGATTAAGTTCGGCGCCGTGCGCGCGTGGTCGGTGAAGGGCTGTCGTTACCCGATCATTGCCGTTGGCACCATCGCGCTCATCGCGAGCCCCTTTATTGCGCTGGTGCCGGCGATGGCCATCCAGACCCTGCACGCCGGACGCACGGGCACCCCGTGGCTCGTGACCGGTCAAGGAGTTGGTGCAGTGATTGGCGCGTTAACCCTTCCGGCGCTGGCGAGGCGTACGTCGCGCATTTTGGTACTGCGCGGATCGCTCGTGACGATCGCCGTCGCCCTTGGGCTGTACGGACTGGCGCCCACGCTCGCTTTGGCCGTGGCGGCACTCGTGCTGCTCGGTGGCGCCTACGTCGGAACGCTGACCGGACTCAACACGTCAGTCCAGCTGCACGCGCCCACCAGTGAACGCTCGAGAATCCTCTCGCTCTACACCCTGTCACTGTCAATCTTCTATCCGGTGGGGGCACTCATCCAGTCGGCGTTCGCGAGGACGTGGGGCGTTCGTCCGGTGACCGTCGCTGCGGCGTGTCTGCTCGCGGTCGTCGTGGCGATGGTGACAATTTTCCACCCCGAATTCTGGGACGAGATGGCGCGCACCCCGAATGAACCGGTCGTTTTGCTGGCAGAATAGGCCCATGTCATTCATCGCAATCAATCCCGCCACCGAAGAGGTCGTCGCCGAATTCGACGGTCACACGCCAGAACAGGTTGAGCGTGCACTCGAGCACGCGAGTCTCGCCTTTCAGACCTGGAAGAACACGTCCGTCGCTGATCGAGCAGTCTTGATGAATCGCGCCGCGGAACTGCTCGAGAGTGAGATCCCCGTGGTGGGCGAGATGCTCACGAGCGAGATGGGTAAGACCTTCGCCGCGGCCAAGGGTGAGGCCGCGAAGTGCGCGCACGTAATGCGCTACTACGCCGAGCACGCCGGCGAGATCTTGAAGGACGAGATCGTCACAACGACCGGCTCGCGAAGCGGCTACCGCTACGAACCGATCGGCGCCGTGCTCGCGGTGATGCCCTGGAACTTTCCCCTCTGGCAGTTCATCCGCGTCGCGGCACCGACCATCATGGCCGGCAACGTCATGGTGCTCAAGCACGCGTCGAACGTGCCGGGCTGCGCCAAGTTCCTCGAGGACCTGTTCCTTCGTGCTGGTTTCCCCAAGGGTGTCGTCACGACTCTCTTCGTCAGTCACAGCCAAATTGAAGGCATCATCGCCGATCCGCGCATCGCCGCGGTCACGTTGACTGGGTCGGACCGGGCTGGTCGCTCAGTCGCCGAGATTGCGGGCCAGCACCTGAAGAAGGCCGTGCTCGAACTGGGTGGCTCGGACCCGTTCATTATTGCGAACTCCGCCGATATGGACGTCACGGTTCCTCTCGCGGTCACGGCGCGAATCCAGAACAACGGCCAAGCCTGCATTGCGTCCAAGCGCTACATCGTCGTTCGCGAACGCGCCGATGAGTTCATTGAGAAGTTCGTCGAGGCGATGGCCGCGGTACCGACCGGCGACCCAATGGACCCCGCGACAGTGCTCGGACCGGTGGTCAGTCGAACTCAACTCGACGAGCTCACGGCTCAGGTGGCGGCGTCGGTCGCCAAGGGCGCCAAAGTGCACACTGGTGGCGCCCCACTCGAACGGCGTGGTTTCTACTTTCCCGCGACCGTGTTGACCGACGTGCCGACCGACTCGCGCGCCGGTTGTGAGGAACTCTTCGGACCGGTCGCGGTCGTGGAGGTCGTTGACGACCTCGATGCGGCGATTGAGTTTGCGAACGCCACGCCGTGGGGGCTCGGCGGTTCGATTTACGCAACCGATCAAGGCGAAATCGACCAGGCCATCAAGGGTCTGGACGTGGGCATGGTCTTCGCCAATGCCATTGTCGCGTCGATGCCGGAGTTGCCGTTCGGCGGGACCAAGGAGTCGGGCTTCGGGCGGGAGTTGGGCAAGTACGGTTTGCGCGAGTTCACCAACGTCAAGTCCTTCTACGTGGCGTGACCCCGGAGTACTACTTCGATCACGCGGCATCGGCACCTCGTCGTGACGAAGTGGCTGACGCCATGGCGCGATGGCAACACGGCGTCGTCGGCAACCCTTCGGGTAGCCACAAAGCGGCGCGCGACGCGCGACGCGCCGTTGAAGAGGCGCGCGACGAGGTCGCGGCCTTCGTCGGTGCCAAGCCGGGCGGCGTCATCTTCACCGGCGGCGGCACCGAATCGTGCGACCTCGCCGTGGCCGGCGTCACCAATGCGCACCGACGCAGCCACGAACACTCCGAGATTGTCATCAGTGCGATTGAGCACCACGCGGTGAGCGATGCCGCCCACAAGATGGCCCGCGACTACGAAAGTGTGAGCGTGCGGGTCGTCGGCGTGGACGGTGACGGTGTGCTCGACCTCGACTCCTTGCACGACGCACTGAGTGACGACACCGCGATCGTGAGCGTTATGACCGCCAACAACGAGACGGGCGTGCGCCAACCCCTCGACGGAATGGTGGCGCTGGCCAAATCGATGCTCGCCGGTGGCGCACCGACGCACACCGACGCCGTCGCGGGCGCCCCGTGGATGCATCTGCCCAACATCACCGCGTCGGTCGACATGATCTCGATCTGCGCACACAAAATTGGTGGACCCGTCAACAGTGGTGCGCTGATTTTGCGAAATGAGGTCGCCCTCGACGCGGTCATTCCCGGCGGGGGACAGGAGCGCGGTCGACGAGGGGGGACCGTCGACGTCGCGGCGGCGGTCGGACTCGCCTGCGCGGCGCGCATCACGATGAAGGAACTGGCCGAGGTCAACGACCGCGTCCTCGACCTCCAGGAGAAACTGGTTGCCGCGCTGTCACTACTGCCAGGCGCTCAGGTCACCGGAGTCGGCGCACTGCGCGTGCCCGGGACCGTGCACGTGACGTTTGACGGACTGGCGAGCGATGAACTGCTCTTCTTGTTGGACCAAGAGGGTGTTCGCGCATCGGCGGCCGCGAGCTGTTCGAGCGGCGCCGCCGACCCCAGTCACGTGCTGGCCGCAATGGGCATATCGAGAGAGCGGGCCCGCGGTTCGCTGCGTCTCTCGATGGGCGCCGAGACGACCACTGACGACGTCGATGCCGTTATTCGGATTCTTTCGGGCGTCGTGCACTCTTTGCGCCCTGAGGCGTAGCGACCGCGTCGACTGGCAGACTAGAGCGGTGAAAGTCCTCGTAGCGATGAGTGGCGGCGTCGATTCGTCGGTGGCCGCCGGACTGCTCATTGAGCAGGGTCACGACGTCGTAGGCGCCACGTTGAAGTTGTGGGGCGGTGTGTCGGACTCGGGCTGTTGTTCGGTGGCGGACGTCGACGACGCCCGACGGGTCGCCCAGACGCTCGGCATTGATCATCACGTCTTTAACTACACCGACGAGTTCGAGCGACACGTGGTCGCGCCGTTCGTGGAGGGCCACGCGCGAGGCCAATCCCCGAACCCCTGTATTGAATGCAATCGCCACATCAAATTCGATCTGCTCTTCGATCGGGCGCGACGCCTGGGCTTTGACATGGTGGCGACCGGCCACCACGCCCAGGTCGTTCAACGCAATGCACAACACTTCCTCGTTCGAGGCGCTGATGACCAGAAGGACCAGAGTTACGTCTTGGGTTACTTGGCCGAGGCGCAACTCTCGACGCTGTTGTTGCCAATCGGGGCAATGAACAAGAGTGAAGTGCGTCAACACGCCGAGCGGCTCGGACTGCGCACCTGGGACAAGCCCGATAGCCAGGACGTCTGCTTCATAGAGGCGTCGAAGGGTCGAGAGGTCTTCCTACGCCAACGAATGGCGTTGACGCCGGCCGTCATTGTCGATCGATCGTCCGGCGAGGAACTCGGACGTACCGAGAGCGCGGAACTGATGACCGTCGGTCAGCGCCGCGGGGTCCTGCCAGCGCGCGACGGTGAGCGTCGATTTGTCTCTCGGGTCGACTTAGCGAACCACCGCGTCGAAGTCGGGCGCCTCGAGGACATCCTCATTGACGCCATTGCACTTGACGCGTCGTCGCTCACGTTCTCACACGCCGAGCTCGTTGACGCGACGGAGGTCCTCGCCCAATGGAGCGCGCACGGAACGCCCCAAATAGCGACTCTTCGCCACACGGACCGATGGTGGCTGGATCTCGCCGAACCGGCTCGACCCGTGGCGGCCGGTCAGACCGTCGTGTTCTATCGCGTCAACGACCCCGTGATCGTCGAAGGTGCCGCGATCGTCGCTCCCTCGTGAACCCGGCGGAGCACGCCGCTCGGTTGCGCGACGAGATCACTCGTCACAACGAGGCGTATCACGTGTTTGACGCGCCGACGATTCCCGACGCGGACTACGACGCGCTCGTACGCGAACTGAGAGCGCTCGAAGCGTCGCACCCCGAACTGAACACCGAGAACTCGGTGAGTCACTCGGTCGGCGCGCCGGCGTCGACGGTCTTCTCGCCCGTCACCCACGCCGAGCCCATGCTCAGTCTCGACAACGTCTTTGACCACGACGAGTTGCGCGCGTGGAGCGAGCGGGCCGCGAAGAGCCTGGGCGTTGCGACCGAAGAGCTGGTCTTCGTCGTTGAGCCGAAGATCGACGGTCTCGCGCTCTCCATCCTTTACGCCGACGGTGTCTTGACGCGCGCGGCGACGCGCGGCGACGGACGAGTGGGCGAGGACGTCACGGAGAACGTCCGCCGTATTGCCAACGTGCCGTTGACGCTCAAGGCCGCGAAGGGACGCGTGGAAGTGCGTGGCGAGGTGTTCCTCGCCAAGTCCGACTTCGTCGAGATGAATCGACGTCAACGTGAACTCGACCTGAAGGAGTACGCCAATCCCCGTAACGCCGCCGCGGGCAGCCTTCGTCAAAAGGATCCCGCGATCACCGCGAGTCGTCCCCTGTCCTTTCTTTCGTACCAGTTGGTGGAACTCGATGGCGTCACTTCATTCACCCGATACGTCGAGACGATCGACCAGCTCGCGACGTGGGGCTTCTTGACGGCGCCCGAAGCAAGTACGCAAATCGGTGCGACCGCCATGATCGCGCGCAGTGACTGGTTCGAGGTGCACCGACACGAACTTCGCTACCAGATCGACGGGATCGTGGTGAAGATCGACGACTTAGCGCTGCGCTCGCGATTGGGCTTCACGAGTCGCGCGCCGCGATGGGCGATTGCGCGTAAGTTGCCGCCCGAAGAGCGCACGACCAGGCTGAAGGACATCGAAGTTTCGGTCGGTCGCACCGGTCGAGTGACGCCCTTCGCCGTACTCGAACCTGTCGTGGTTGCCGGATCGACGGTCTCGATGGCGACGTTGCATAACCAGGACCAGGTGAAGGCGAAGGACGTTCGACCGGGCGATCTGGTGATTGTTCGAAAGGCCGGCGACGTCATCCCCGAAGTCGTCGGCGCCGTGCGCGAACCGGGGCGTCGCCGCAAACCGGCGTGGAAGTTCCCGACGACCTGTCCGGCGTGCGCTAGTCAACTCGTGCGTGTCGGTGACGAGAGTGACACGTACTGCGTGAATCCCGCTTGCCCCGCGCAGCTACTCGCCCAAATGGTTCATTTCGCCTCTCGAGGGGCCCTCGACATTGAGGGCCTCGGCGAACAGCGCGTCGGCCAACTCCTCGCGGAGGGACTGGTGCGCGACGTCGCGGACCTGTTCACGTTGAAAGTGAGTGACCTGAGTTCGCTCGAAGGGCTCGGCGAGCTCTCGGCCACGTCGCTCGTCAACGCGATTCAAGGTGCCAAAGCAATGCCGCTCAACCGACTGCTGGTGGCACTGGGCATTCGCCACGTCGGTCCAGTCGCTGCTCGAGAGCTGGCCAACGCTTTTCGCACCTACGCCGCGCTCGAATCGGCGACCCTTGACGAGCTATCGGTCGTCGTGGGCGTCGGACCCGTCATTGCGGCGTCGGTCTACGAGTACGTACGCGACGAGGAGAATCGACTACGAGCGGAACGCTTCGCGAAGGACGGTTTGGCACTCGCCGAGCCCGAGATCGTCTCGACACTCGCTCCGACGCTCTTGAATCGCGCCGTCGTCGTCACGGGATCGGTCGAAGGGTTCACGCGCGACGAAGCGGAGGAGGCGATTGTCGCGCGCGGCGGCACGTCGCCGGGCTCAGTGTCGAAGAAGACGTACTGCGTGGTCGTGGGCGAGGCTGCGGGCGCATCGAAGGTTTCACGAGCGAACGAACTGGCCATCCCAATGATCCCCGCGAGCGAGTTCTCCACGCTTCTGGCGACCGGGACGTGGTCAACCACACTTTGAATTCCCAACCTCGGTAGGGTTGGGAACGACTATGCCACCGCCAACCTTCGCTTCCGGACATCTCCTGGTCAACCGTTACCGGATTGGCGAGCTCCTGGGCATCGGTCAGACCGCCGAGGTCTACCTCGCCGAGGACACTTCACTGCAGCGCTCCGTGGTGGTGAAGGTGTTGTTACCGCGACTGGCGGGGCACGAGGATGTTCGAGCGGCCTTCCGCGATCGGATCGTGCGCGCAGCGACGCTCAGTCACCCCCATTTGGCCCGCGTCTACGACGGAGGCCAAGAGTCGGGCTCTATTTTCATGATTTGTGAGTACCTGAGCGGCGGGTCCCTCGAGCAGGTCCTCGCCAGTGGCCGCACGCTCAGCGTGGATGACGGCGCGCGACTGGGACGCGATGTCGCGAGTGCGCTGGCCTACGTCCACGAGAGCGGCATGGTGCACGGCGCGTTGTCGCCATCGAAATTGTTGCTGGATGGCGAAGGTCGCGTGCGCGTCAGCGACGTCGCGTTGGCGGGGATCGGCAGTGCCTATCGCGAGCGACTGACCCTCAACGACGTGCGCTTTCTCAGCCCCGAGCAGGCGATTGGCGACCCGGCCGGCCCTAAGAGCGACGTCTACGCGTTGGCGCTCATCATCTACGAAGCGCTCACCGGGGTGACGCCCTTCGATGGCGTGACGCCGGAGTCCGTACTGCGCGCACGCATCAACGCCACGCTGCCGATGCGTCCCGAACTCGGCACGCTCGACATGCTCTTGGCGCAGGCGGCCGTGGCGGATCCGAGACTTCGACTCGACGCCGACACGTTCGCGAGTCGCCTCGGTGCCGTTGTCAGTGACGACGCGCCGTTGGTGATCGCGCCGGTGCTGGGTGAAGTGCCCTTGTTGTCGCAGTATCGTCCCTCGGCGCCGAGAAACTCGGTCGGTTTTCGCCCGCCGTCGCCTGACCAGATCACCGGTGCCACACAAGTCGTTGCTCCCCAGGGCACACGAGGCGCACCTCGACACGCCCGTCCGGCCGACGAATGGATGACGCCCGCGACGGGCTCACTGGGCGCGCGAAGGAGTGTTCGACCGGAGTTTGACGACTCGGACTACTCGCGCCTGCCGGGCTCGCGCCGACTGGCCTTTCTCGTCGCGGCGGTGTTGTTACTCGTGCTCGCCATTGGCGGCGGGCTCGCGTGGATCTTTGGCGCCTTCACGTCGAGCCATACGGTGCCGACTCTCGTCAATGTCAACTTGAGCCAGTTCGAGGGTTCCACCGCGACGCTCCACCCGAACGACGCACGGCTGAAGGCGACGTTAGAGACTGACGGCTTCACCATTCACATCACGCACGCGTACTCCGCCACCGTGCCCGTAGGCGTCATCATGGCCCAAACGCCCGTGGCGGGCACGGTAGAGAAGTCCGGACAGGTCATCACCGTGTCGGTCTCGAACGGCGTGCACGTCGTGAAACTCCCGACGAAGCTCGTGGGCGAAGACTGCACGACGGCCGAAGCCCGACTCCACGCGTTGCACGTCAACGCTACGTGCCCCGCGACGAAACTGGTGTCGAGTTCGGTCACGCCACTGGGCAAGATCGCCAAAGTCGTTGACCGCGCCGGGCACGTCGTCACGTCCGTCCCGGTCAACTCGACCGTCATCCTTGAACGCAGTTCTGGTCCCGCGATAGTGACGACAACGACAACCACGACGTCAACACTTCCCAATACCACCACGACCACGACCACAATTCCCGTGGCCCAACGGGTGGCCGTGCCCAACGTTGTGGGGATGGACCGGGCTCAGGTGCTGGCCGCCTTCAAGAAGGCCGACCTCTATTACGCGACGCGCGGAAAGGGCGCCGGCACAAAACCAACCTGGACGAGTGTCGTCTCGGAGGTGCCGGGCGCGGGCACGACGGTGAAGAAACTGTCAAACGTCATTTTGAATGTGAAATGAGCACCGGCTGCGATCTCTGTGAGGCCGCCATCATCACGACCCGTTACTACGAGGACGCCGACTGCTGGATTGCCGACTGCGAGATCTGTCTCGTGCCAATGGTGGTGTGGAGTGTCCATGACGCGTCGCCACCCGACGACGTGAAGGCCCGACTGCATGGTTCGCTGACCTCGGTGGCGAATCTCGAGTTCGGCGAGGGCAACTGGAAGGTCGACGACCACATGCGCAATATCCCTGACCACTACCACGCGCATGCACGGCCGCCGTATTTTTGGCGTCGCGGCCAGGTTAAGTAGCCACGCCAGCCTCGGTACAATCGTGACACCAGAACTTTCAAGGGGGTCACCATGGGTGCGCTAGACGGTCGCGTAGCAATTATCACCGGAGCCGGTCGCGGCATCGGGCGCGAGCACGCGCTTCTCTTCGCCCACGAGGGCGCCAAGGTCGTCGTCAATGACCTCGGGGGAGCACTCGACGGTTCAAGCCACGCGGCGTCGCCCGCCGAAGAGGTCGTCGCGGAGATCACCGCCATGGGTGGTCAGGCCGTAGCGAACCACGACAACGTCGCCGAGTGGGAAGGCGGTCAACGCCTCATCCAGAGTGCCCTCGACACCTACGGCGCGCTGCACGTGCTCGTCAACAACGCGGGCATCCTGCGCGACCGCGTCCTCGTCAACTTGAGCGAAGAGGATTGGGACTCGGTCATCAACGTCCACCTGAAGGGTCACTTCGTGCCCACGCATCACGCCGCGACGTACTGGCGCGAAGAGGCCAAGGCCGGTCGCCCGGTGAAGGCCGCCATCATCAACACCTCATCGACGTCGGGTCTGCTGGGCAACATCGGACAGTCCAACTACGGCGCCGCCAAAGCCGGCATCGCGGCCTTCACGGTCATCATTGCCGAGGAGCTGAGCCGCTACGGGGTGCGCGCGAACGCAATTGCGCCCGCCGCGCGAACTCGAATGACCGAATCAACACCCGGTCTCTCTGACCACGTCGTCGCTCCCGCGGACGCGTCCGTCTTTGACACCTGGGACCCGGCCAACATCTCGCCACTGGTCGCAACGCTCGCAATGGAAGAGTGCGAGGCAACTGGTCAAGTGTTCTTCGTGCAAGGTGGCACCGTTCGCAAATTCCAGAACTGGACAATGACCGCGACCCTCGAGAAGAACGACCGCTGGACCGTGGACGAACTCGCAGCACAACTCCCTACTCTGCTCAAGTGAGCGATCAGCGTCCCGGGACGCACGTCGACCGCGAGGACGCCGACGGTCTATTGAACGCTCGTAGTGACCCCGCGTCGGGTGCGTTCGGCACGCTCGGCTCTGAGGCCGGCAGTGACCTCAACTGGCTGCTGTTGCTTCGCCACCGGGCGCAAGCGCGCGCCGAAGGATCATCGCGGTATCAGTGGTGGGTGTTGTGGTCGTTGCTCGCGGGACTCTTCGCGCTCAACTTCACCTTCACGGTCTTCATCGTCGCCCTGCCCAACGTCGCCGCGCAGTTCCACACCAGCGTGACGGTGCTCACGTGGACGATGGTCGGGCCGCTGCTCGCCTACGGGCTCGCCGCGCCAATCCTCGGCAAGACCGGCGACATCTACGGACACCGACGGCTGTATCTCTTTGGACTGCTCGGCGCCATGGTCTCGGCGCTCTTGACCGCATTGGCGCACAACGTCGACATGCTGCTCTTCGCTCGAACACTCGACGGCGTACAGGGCGCGGCGACGGGAACGGCGTCGGGAGCGCTGATCAACTCTGTCTTTGGACGCGAGGAGCGAGTGAAGGCCATGGGGTGGTGGAGCCTTGTTGGTGCCGGGGGACCGGTCATTGGTGTGTCGCTCGGCGCGCCGATCATCGCGGCCTTCGGGTGGCGCGCGCTCTTTTGGTTCCAGTTGGTGTTGATCGTCGTGGCGTTCTGCGTGGTGTCGGTCATCTTGCCACGCAGGAGAGGTACCGACGCCGAAGAAGCGGAGAAGAAGGCGAAGGCCCGTCTCGAATTCAAGACCATGGACTGGATCGGCAGTTGGTCGCTCTCGATCGCGGTGATGACGCTGATGCTCGGGCTCTCCATAGGTCCAAGTGTTGGCTGGACGAGCGTTTGGTGCGTGGGTATCTTCGTGTTGTCGGTCGTGATGACCATTGCGTTCATTCATCGAATACGAACGGCCGCGCATCCCCTAATACCGGCGGAGTACTTCCATCGTCGTAACTTCGTGATGCCGATGATCCTGCGTGCGACCGCCAACTTTGCGTACTTCGGCGCATTCTTCCTCTTTCCGCTCCTCATGGAGCAGGGATTCGGCTATTCAATCTCTCGCGTGGGTGCCCTCGCGATCGCGCGCCCACTCACCTTCGCTCTATGTTCCCCGATCGCCGGCTATGTTGCCGTGCGCATTGGCGAACGAATCAGCGCCATTGCGGGCGCGACGTTCCTCACGGCGTCACTCGGGCTCTTCGCACTCCTACACCCGACGTCGGGAGCGTGGATGGTGGCCGTCGCGCTCGCCCTCTCGGGGTTGGGCATGGGTGTCGCGATGCCGTCGTCCAGTTCGGTGATGGCCAACGAAGTGAAGACCAACGAGTTTGGCGTGATGTCCGCGGCGCAGATGTTGGCCATGCAGGTGGGCGAAGTGGCGGGCATCCAGGTGCTCGAGACGATCCAACAGGCACTCGTGCATCGTCGCGGACTTAGTCACGCCAAACCGGGACCGGCGCTGCTCGCCACCTTCCATCTGCCGTTTCTTATCGGAGCGTGTGTCGGCGCGATTGGACTCGCCTCGTCCCTCTTTATACGCTCGGTGCCGCGGAGTCGCACCAAATCGTTGCACTGAACCAGCCGGTAAGATTTCTTCTATGAACGTCGACATCATGCCAGGCTGCGAACCGTTTTCCTTTGCTGGAAGCGACAGCGGCGTCCTTGTCCTGCACGGTTTTACCGGCAATCCATCGTCAGTGCGCTCGATCGCGGAGCGGGCGGCGGCAGCTGGTTACACGGTGGAGCTTCCGCGTCTGCCCGGCCACGGCACGTCGGTCGAGGACATGATGACGACCACGTGGGAGGACTGGGCGGGAACGGCCCTCGACGCCTACGACGAATTGGCCGAGCGCTGCGAGCGCGTGGCGATTGTCGGACTGTCGATGGGCGGGGGACTGACGGCTCTTATTGCTGAGCAGCGCCCCTTCGTGGCGGGCTGCGTCTTCATCAACCCGCTCGTCAAATCCCCGGCGCCTGGGATGGAAGAAGCACTCAACGAGATGCTCGAGTCGGGCGTCGAGAGCATTGAGTCGATTGGCTCGGACGTCAAGAAGGAGGGCGTGGTCGAGGCCTCCTACGGCGCAACGCCGCTGCGCTGCGTCGTGAGCCTCATTACCGGCGGGAAGGACATCGAATCGAAGTTGTCGAACATCGTGGCCCCGAGCCTGTTGCTCTCAAGTCGCGAGGACCACGTCGTGACCTCGGACAACGGTGACGCGATTGTTGAGCAGTCATCTGGTCCAGTGGAGCGAATCTGGCTCGAAGAGTCGTATCACGTCGCGACGATCGACAATGACCAGGACCTTCTCGAGTCGGCCACGATGGAGTTTCTCGCGAAGGTCCTTGCGTGAGTTCACCGCTTCGTCGTGAGGACGTCGCGTACGTTGCCAAGCTCGCCCGCCTCACGTTGAGCGAGACGGAACTCGACCTGTTCACCGAACAACTCGGTCAGGTCCTCGAACACGCCAACGACATGAACGCGCTGGACCTCGACGACGTGGCGCCCACCGCCCACCCCTTTGGACTCGTGAACGTCGTGCGCGACGACGACGTTCGTCCGTGCCTCGACCACGACAAAGTCATCGCGATGGCACCCGACTCGCAGGACGGTCGCTTCGCCGTTCCTCGAATACTTGGAGAAGCGCCGTGAACAGCGCCGAGCAGATCGCCCGCGACGTGCAGAGTGGTTCGATGTCGGCGACGTCAGTGCTCGAGATGTCGCTCGACGCAATACGTGCGCGAAATGAAGAACTGAACGTCTTCCTCTACGTCGATGAAGAGGGTGCGCTCGAGGCGGCCACGAACATCGATGCCCGAGTCGCCAAGGGTGAGAACGTCGGTCCGCTCGCGGGCGTGCCAATTGCACTGAAGGACAATCTCTGTCAGGACGGGATTCCCACCACGTGCTCGTCCAAGATCCTCGAAGGATGGCGTCCGCCCTACAACGCGACCGTTGTCGAGCGACTGTTCGCGGCGGGCGCGGTGCCCGTTGGTAAGACCAACCTCGACGAATTCGCCATGGGCTCATCGACGGAGAACTCCGCCTTTGGCCCGACGCGCAATCCTCTCAACCCATCGCGGGTGCCCGGTGGCTCGTCGGGCGGCTCGGCCGCTGCGGTCGCGGCCGACATGACGCCACTCGCTCTCGGCAGCGATACGGGCGGATCGATTCGTCAACCGGCGGCGCTCTGTGGACTCGTTGGCATGAAGCCGTCCTACGGTCTCGTCTCTCGATACGGACTCATTGCCTTCGCGAGCTCGCTCGACCAGATCGGACCACTGACCAAGTCAGTGACCGACGCCGCGATGCTCCTCGAAGCAATCGCCGGCCACGACGTTATGGACTCGACGTCGCTGCCCGAGCCAGCACCGTCGCTCATCGCACACGTGAACGATGGCGTCGCGGGCAAACGCATTGGCCTCGTGCGCGAACTGTTCGACGGTGCTGACGAGGACGTCGTAGCTTCTGTTGAACTCGCGGTCGAAGCGCTTCGAGAGGCTGGCGCCACGATCGTGGAACTTTCCGTGCCGGAGTTTCGACTGGGACTGAGCGCCTACTACCTCATTGCTCCGGCGGAGGCGTCGAGCAACCTCGCGCGCTTCGACGGTGTTCGCTACGGTCTGCGCGTGAACGAAGCAGACGTCACCGCGATGATGGAGGCGACGCGCACCGCAGGTTTTGGCGACGAGGTGAAGCGTCGCATCATGTTGGGGACCTACGCCCTCTCGGCCGGTTACTTTGACGCGTACTACGGTCAGGCGCTCAAGGTTCGCACGTTGACCATCGACGCCTTCGCCCGTGCGTACCTGCAGGCTGACCTACTGCTCGGAGCGACGACGCCGTCGGTTGCGTTCGAGTTCGGTTCCAAGACCAGTAACCCCATGGCGATGTACCTGTCGGACGTCTTTACGATTCCGAGCAACCTGTCCGGTGAACCGGCGATCTCCGTGCCCTTCGGCACCGGCGAAGCCGGTCTCCCGACCGGTGTCCAGCTCCTCGGACCTGGTCGCAGCGAGGCGCAATTGTTCGCCGCGGCGCGTGTCCTCGAGATTGCGAACGGCCGACCGTGAGTCTGAGCGACGGATGGGAGATGGTGGTCGGCCTCGAGGTACACACCGAACTCAAGACCAAAACCAAGATGTTCTGTGGCTGTCCAAACGCCTTTGGCGCCGCGCCGAACACCAACGTCTGTCCCATCTGTCTCGGTCTGCCCGGATCGCTCCCGGTGCTAAACGTGCGGGCCGTCGAGCTGGCGATGGCCATTGGCACCGCGCTGCACAGCACGATCTCGCCGTCCACCTTTCACCGCAAGAACTACTTCTATCCCGACATGCCCAAGGACTTCCAAATATCCCAATACGACCTGCCGATCAACGCGGGTGGGTACCTCGACCTGCCAGACGGTTCTACGGTTTCAATCGAACGCGCCCACCTCGAAGAGGACACCGGCAAGTCAACCCACCTCGGGGGGAGTGGGCGAATCCACGGGGCCGACCGCTCCCTGGTCGACTACAACCGCTCCGGTGTGCCCCTCGTCGAGATCGTCTCGGGGCCAGACATCCGAAGTGCCGCGCAGGCGCGCGCCTACGTCGGGGAACTTCGCGGAATCCTCATCGCGACCGGCGCGTCCGACGGTCGGATGGAGGAGGGTTCGATGCGCATCGACGCCAACGTGTCGGTGCGCAAGTCCGGCGAACCGTTCGGTACTCGGTGCGAAATAAAGAACCTGAACTCCCTTCGTAGCCTTCAGCGCGCGATTGACTTCGAGGCGCAGCGACAGATTGACCTCCTCGACAAGGGTGGGAAGATCCGACAAGAGACGCGCCACTGGGACGAGATTCTCGCGACGACCTCCACCATGAGGGTGAAGGAAGAGGCCGACGACTATCGGTACTTCCGCGAGCCGGACCTCGTCGACCTCATTCCCGACCAAGCGTGGCAGGACCGTGTTCGCGACGCGTTGGGTCCGATGCCCGCGGAGCGTCGCGCGTTGTTGAGTGCGCGCCTCAGTAGCCCCACGGACGCGCTGCTTGGTGCGGTGGAGGTCGTTATCGACCTGGGCCTGGATGGATACGTCAACGGTGCGATCGACGCCAACGTTGCGCCCGAACTGGCCATCGCACGCGCGGCGAACGAACTTGCGGCGGGCATTGACACGCTTGACCACCTCACGTTGGCCTCATTCGTGGAGACGCTGTCAATGGAACAGAGCGGCGACCTCTCGGCGACCCAGGCCAAGACCGTCCTCTTGGAGCTCCTGGCCAAGAGCGGCGACCCCAAGGACATCGCAGCGACAAGGGGTTTCGAGCGCCTCGCCTCGGGAGCGGTCGGCGACATCGTCGCGGCTGTAATCGAGGCGAACCCGGACGAGTGGTCGAGGTATCGCGAGGGTGATGAGAAACTTGCCCAATTCTTCATCGGCCAAGTGATGGCGCGAACCAAAGGTCAAGCGAACGGCAAAGAAGTGATCGCCGAACTCCAGACCCGTCGCTAGGCCGGCACGTTTAAGGCGGGGCGAGCAACTAGTTTCTCTCTATGCGTCGTCTACCCCTCCTGTGTGCAGCACTCATGGTGGCCGGTACCGGCGTCGCAACCGCATCTGGCGCTGATACGACGACCACGACGTCGACCACCACGCCGATAACCACCACGGCGCCGGCCCACCATCGTGTCGCGGCCTTGACTGGTCTACCTGACCCGACCGCAGTGACCAAGCGCCGTTCGGCGCTCACCATCAAAATGGACAACACGCCAGATGCGCATCCCCAGATTGGCGTGAACGAGGCCGACATTGTCTACGAGGAGATTGTCGAGGGCGGCATCACGCGTCTCGCGGCAATCTTCAACTCCAACTTGCCGACCGTTGTCGGTCCGGTGCGGTCCGTCCGGCGCACTGACCGCGAGATCGTCTTTCCCATCGGCGGGATCTTCGCCTTCTCGGGCGGGGCGCAGTACGCAGTCGCGAGTATCGAAACCGCACCCGTGAAACTCTTCGACCAGTCCACCGCCGGCGGAGCAATGTTCCGTGACTCGAAGCGCCCTCCGCCGCACAACCTCTTTGCCAACGCCGTGGCGCTCATGAAGATGGGCGGCAAGGTCCACACGCCGCCCGCCCTCTTCTCCTACATATCGAGGGCCAAACCAGCGATTGGTGCCCCCGTTGGCTCCTTCACGGTGAACTTTGAAGCGGGCTACGCCGTTTCCTATCAGTGGGACGCCACGACGCATCGCTGGCTGCGCTCGATTTTCGGCGCGCCCGACCTCGAAGCGAACGGCGTTCGGGTGACTCCGGCCAACGTGGTGGTCATGAGCGTGAACTACATCGGCGGTGTCGGCGTCGAGGGTTCGTATGCGGAGATGGTGGGCTCGGGACCGGTCGAGATATTCTCCGACGGTCGACTGCAGAAGGGCAAGTGGTTCCGCTCGAAGATTCGGCTCAAGACGGCGTATCGAACGGCATCGGGCAACGTCATCAATCTTCGACCCGGTCAGACCTTCGTCGAACTGCTCGCGACCGGCGAGACAGTGAGCGTAAGCGCCCCCACGTAGGCGCTCACGAATCGGGGGCGTTTTGGTTTCGTAGACTTTGCGCATCGACCTGAACACGCCTTCCATTGACCTCGTGGTCGGCGCGGCCGAGCTCGAGGAGCCTCAAGCACGTGACCGAATTTGTGCCTCGGAATACGACACGTGTCCTCGAGAAGTTCGCTCGATTGGTGCAGGGCGCGAAAAGGGGCGCCGTTACGACGAGGTAGGTGTCTTGTGCTGATCGCATTCATGTGCAAAGATGAATGCGTGACGACCCGAAACGACATTCTTCTTGTAGTAGTAGGCGCCTGGCGCCGGTAGTCACGCTCACACGTACTCTGGAGGCCTCCCAAATAAGGGAGGCCTTTTTGCTTATCTAAGAACAAAGGACAATGGTGCAACTCACAGGAGCGCAAGCACTTATCAAGAGCCTCGAACAAGAGGGGGTCGACACGATCTTCGGTCTGCCCGGCGGCGCCATTCTTCCCGTCTACGACCCCTTGATCGACTCCACCATTCGCCACATCCTCGTGCGCCACGAGCAGGGTGCCGGGCACATGGCCGAGGGATACGCCCTCGCCACCGGTCGTCCTGGCGTTGCGATGGTCACCAGCGGTCCGGGAGCGACGAACATCGTCACGCCGATTGGTAACGCCCACATGGACTCAACGCCACTGGTTGTCATCACCGGCCAGGTAGCGACGTCGGCCATCGGCACTGACGCCTTTCAGGAGTGCGATATCACGGGCATCACCATGGGTATCACCAAGCACAACTTTCTCGTGCAATCGGCCCAGGAGATCCCGCGTGCCGTGGCGGCGGCCTTTCACCTCGCGACGACCGGCCGTCCGGGACCCGTGCTCATCGACGTCCCCAAGGACGTCACCCAGTCGATGATGGACTGGTGGTACCCCGCGACGGTCGAGGAGTTCGACCTCCCGGGCTACCGTCCCGAGGTCGTACTCGATGAGAATGCAGTCGCTCGAGCAGTTGCGCTCATCAACGAGTCCGAGCGTCCGGTGCTCTACGTCGGGGGAGGCACCCTCAAGTCCCACGCCTCAGAAGAGCTTCTCGCGTTCGCGCAACGTACCGGCATACCGGTCGTGACGACGCTGATGGCGAGAGGCGCGTTCCCCGATTCTCACGAGCAGCACCTCGGCATGCCCGGCATGCACGGCATGTACACGGCCGTGACCGCTATCCAGAAGTCCGACCTGTTGATCTCGCTCGGTGCGCGCTTCGACGACCGTGTGACGGGAAAGATCCCCGCCTTCGCGGCCGGGGCGAAGGTCATCCACGTCGACATCGACAAGGCGGAGTTCAACAAGGTCCGAAATGCCGACGTCGCCATTCAGAGCAACGTCGCCGCCGTGCTGCGCGCGTGGGACGCCGCCCAGGCGACACCGAGAAACCTCGATGTCTGGTGGAAGACAATCAACCTCTGGCGCGATCAGTATCCACTGGTCTACGACGAGCCCGCAACCGAGGGACCGCTGCGTCCCCAGCACGTCATCGAAGCCATTGCCGCCAAGGCCGCTCCCGGCACCATCGTTGCTGCAGGCGTCGGTCAACACCAGATGTGGGCGAGTCAACATTGGAAGTTCGACGAGCCTCGGACCTGGATCAACTCCGGCGGCGCGGGCACGATGGGTTTCGGCGTGCCGGCCGCTATTGGCGCCAAAGTGGGACGGCCCGATCGCACGGTGTGGTGCATCGATGGCGACGGTTGCTTCCAAATGACGGCCCAGGAGTTGGTGACCGCGAGGTCCGAAGGCATTCCGATTAAGGTCGCGATCCTTAACAACGCCTACCTCGGCATGGTTCGTCAGTGGCAGGAGATGTTCTACGAGGAGCGCTACTCCGAGGTCTACCTGAGTGCCGACCTCCCGGACTACGTGAAGTGGGCCGAGGCCATGGGCTGCGTTGGACTTCGCGCATGTACCGTGAAGGAGATGCACGACGTCATTGACGAAGCGAACGCAATCAACGACGTGCCAGTGGTCATCGACTTTCGCACCGACGCGTCGGAGAAGGTCTTTCCGATGGTTGCTTCTGGTGCCAGCAACGACGACATCCTCGTCCACCCGCTCCAGCGCGGGGAGGGTTCGTGAGCCCCGAACCGTATCTTGGGGACGTCTCGCGCACGCCGGTGCGCCACCATATTCTCTCGGTCCTCGTCGAAAACAAAGCCGGTGTACTGGCGCGCATCGCCGGACTCTTCGCCCGTCGCGGCTTCAACATCTACTCGCTGGCGGTCGCGCCGGCCGAGAGCCACGCGCGGTTCTCACGGGTAACGATCGTCGTTGACGCCGAGTCCGCACCGCTCGAGCAGATCGTTGGCCAACTGGACAAATTGGTGAACGTCGTTGCCATCACCGACCTCGCGCCACGTGACGCCGTGGAACGAGAGTTGCTGCTCGCGACGCTCTCGGTGGACGACGAAAGTCGGCCGACGATGCTCGACACGGTCACGAGAGCCGGCGCGTCGATCGTCGACGTGGGAGCGACCTCGGTCACCGTCATGCTCGCGGGCACCCCCGGGGCGTGTGACGATCTCGAACGAGCCCTCGAAGATTTCACCGACGTGGAGCTCCACCGAACCGGTCGCGTGGCGCTCCCTAGACTGAGCTGACCGAAACCTCACCAATACCAATAAAGAAGGACTCCCCATGACCACGATGTACTACGAAGCCGACGCCAAGCCCGAGTTGCTGATGTCCAAGAAAATCGCCATTCTCGGCTACGGCTCCCAGGGTCACGCCCACGCGCTCAACCTCCACGACAGTGGCTACGACGTCCGCGTTGGCCTGCGCCACGAATCGTCCTCCGTCCTCAAGGCCGAGGAAGCCGGACTTCGGGTGCTGTCTATCGCCGACGCGTGCGCCGAGGCCGACGTCATCATGGTCCTCGTACCCGACACGGAGCAGAAGCGAACCTACGACGCCGAGATCGCGCCGCACCTGACCAAGGGTAAGTGCCTGCTCTTCGCCCACGGCTTCAACGTTCGATTCAACCTGATTAACCCGCCGTCCGACGTCGATGTTGCCATGGTGGCGCCCAAGGGACCCGGTCACCTCGTTCGTCGCACCTACCTCGAAGGCGGCGGCGTGCCGTCACTGATCGCGGTGCACCAGGACGCGACCGGTCAGGCCCACGACATTGCCCTCGCCTACGCGCACGGCATTGGCGCGACCCGCGCCGGCGTACTCGAGACGACCTTCACGGAGGAGACCGAGACCGACCTCTTCGGTGAACAGGCCGTTCTCTGCGGTGGTGTGTCTGCACTCGTTCGTGCCGGCTACGAGACACTCGTTGAGGCTGGTTACCAGCCCGAGAGTGCGTACTTCGAGTGCCTCCACGAACTCAAACTCATCGTTGACCTCATGTACGAAGAAGGCATCACGGGCATGCGCTTCAGCGTCTCGGACACCGCAGAGTACGGTGACCTGACCAGGGGTCCGCGCATAATCAATGAGTCGGTGAAGAAGGAAATGAAGCAGATCCTCACCGAGATTCAAGACGGCACGTTTGCGGCCGAGTGGATTCTTGAGAATGAGATTGGTCGCCCTCGTTACCGAGAACTGCGCGACGCCGGAAAAAAGCACCCCATCGAGGACATCGGCAAAAAACTCCGAGCCATGATGCCCTTCGTGTCTGCGGGCAAACAGAAGGTTTCAGAGATCTCTGGCGGCGACACGGACTAGCAACATTGCGGACACTTCGACGTCCGCGCCGTTACGCCGAGTCGCCAGTTCCGCTGAAACTGTGCAGGGTGCGAAACGTCGCATAAGCGAGCGCCAATGTCAGAGGCGAATAGTTCTTGCGGTCACGATGGCGAAACGTTGATGACGTACTGCCGGGTGAGATCAACCGCGTGACTCCGAGAAATCCCAGGAAGCTTCGAATCCCGAGTACTACGACCATCGCCCGTAACACAACGATGCGAAGTCGCGTGGGGAACGCGAGTCCTTCTGACAACGCGGCCGCTCCAACAAGGAGTGCAGCGGCCACAACAAAACATGCGGCGCGCGGAGGGACTTCCTCCGCGCCAACAACGGCGTCAGCGAGTCGTTCGCGGTTCGCGAATGGAAAGGAAGATCCGACACCCCACGCCACGTGGAGTCCCGCAAGGGCGAGCAAAACGCCCGTCGCCGCACGTCTCAAGAGGCACACGAGTCGCGGGCTCTGGCTGATCCACCATCAGCGCTCTTGGGCGTCAACGCTAATTCCCAGGGATATTCGTGAGGTCAAATATTTCCGCATGTCCACAATGGGTGCATCGAAAGACCTGCACGTCCCAATGCTTTTCACCCATCTCGGCAAGTTGACCGAAGAACAGTTTTGACGTAGCAGAACTGGCGCCGGTCACCAACTCCAATTTTCCAACGTGCTCCGTCTCTCCTTGACAACGCAAGCATTTCACGACGTTGATGTCACTCACCTAAACCAGCCTTTCTGGTGCGGGGTCTCCACAACCTCGACAGTAATGAATGGTCTGTCCTGGCCAAAGAGTTGCAATCGGTGAATATGCCACAATTCCCGAAGCGAGCGTGGGAGCAGGTGTGCGCAAGATAATCGTTTGAGGCGGAGACGTTACGCTCCCTCATCGATGTCTTCGAGCAACACAGAAATTAGGGGCGTGCGGGTGCCTGATTTCGGTGGCCCTACGCAACGGAATTCCACCACGCACGTCCGGCTCAATCTATTGGTCGACGAAAGTAATGAATGATTGCAGTGGTTCTGCTGCCAGAAATACCCGGAATAATCGCCGTAAGCCCGATGATGGGAACTGCCATGAACAGCTCCCAACCTTCGGCGGGCAGGTCAACAAGCGCGGAACCCAGCTCTCGCCAGCCCTTCTTGCCTGCTGCGATATACAACTCGGTGTATTCATAGCGCATATCGCAACCGTAACCCACCGTCCACGTTCGTAATTAGTCCACTCAATTGTGACCAGACTCTTCTTTGAATTTCCTCACATCACGTCAGACCCGACGCAGTAGATCCGCGACCGAGCATTGGCGACTCGCTGTTTGGAATAAGCGTGAATCACTCTTGGGAGTCCCCGCATAAGAGTTGAGTGAAGCGAATAGGTCCGAAGTACGATCCGTTAATGCCGATGACGCCCGACGAGTTCTACGCCAATGCTCTCAAAGTGGCAGATTCTGAAGGGCGAATGCCATTATCGCGAATTACGGCGTGGGAGATATTCCCTTTTGAATCCGATGGCCTTCGAGTCGTTCCACTTAAGAAACCAGAGTTACCAGAGCCGTCGCGGCGAGGCGAAAACGGCTCCCCGTGTGAATCGTGCGCGTCGGTTGGCCGAGGAGAGATCTGGCAGGATCATCGCTGGCGGCTGATCACCTTCTCCGAGCCATCTGGTTCACCTCTCGTGATGATGTTGCTGCCAAAAGTACACGTCGACTTAATTGATCTGCCTGACGAACTCGCAAGTGAGTTGGGGATACTCGTCGCACACATCGCGAGGGCGATTGAATCATTGCCGAACATCGCGCGTGCGCACGTCTCGAGATGGGGTGACGGAGGAGCTCATCTCCACGTGTTTTTCTTTGCACGTCCGGCAGGATTCGCTCAACTGCGCGGCACGTGCCTCGCCATCTGGGACGATCTACTCCCACCTACGCCAAGAGTGGTCAGAGACACCGACGCACTCGATGTCGCTCGGGCGCTTGCGACTTCCTATGGCGGTCAGGCGGGGGTGCCCTAGAACCCACGAAGGATTGATTTCTTTTCGTTATCGCATCGGTCCAGATGAAATGACGTCAGCATTTGTGCTGAACCAGAGTTGGGACGATTTGGCGTCGGAGACCCGACCCAACGGTTCTGTACCCTCGCACGGGCGCCTCGGTCCGGTTCGGCCTTGATGGAGTCGACGGAACGACGGAGCAACGTCGACACAACGTTGAAAGCATTAGAGCGGTTTCTTGTCTGGCAGAATACGAGACAGATGAGCGATTCGGAACCCACCAAGGTCACAATCATGTGGGGGCCCCATTTCTATGGGAATCCCTGTCGAGGGTGCAATTTCAACTGGGAGATCTCGTCGGTCGATGCCGTCGGTCTCGTTGAGCAGCTTCCTAAGGTTTACGCCGCACGACTCGATGGCGCGACTGGCAAGGAGACCTGTGCTGACCTCGCCTGGTCTGTCAGCGCGTACGTGAGTCACGTTTCGGACAATCTTCGAATATGGAGCGAGCGACTCGCCGGAGCGAGGTTATCGGGAGTGGGTCAAGTTGCTGGATACGACCAGGATCTGCTCGGGGTAGCCCGGCGCTACGAGGCGATCAATCTTCGCGCAGCGCTTTGGTCACTCGATTGGGCTGTGAAGGAATGGTCTGTCTCAATTCGCGCGGCACTTGTCGCGGGCACAGAACTGCACCATTTTGATCGTGGACGACAGAGCGCCGATGACGTCGCGAGGAATAACGCGCACGACGCCCGCCATCATCTGTGGGACATTGAACGAATCGTCAATGCAAATGAATGAGTGCATGTCCCGCCGAGCCAGAGGTTAACCATGACGTCGGGGCCCGAAGTGACAGTTATGCGCCCAGGCTCAGCCGCAGGGAATCTGTGGCGCGAGCCGACGTCCATAATTTCGGACCGGCGAATCAATGCCTCGCTCGCTCTTACGCCACCGACCCACCGGTCTCAAAGGTCGCTGACTTATTGCGCAACTATTGAGCGATGGGTAACAATTCGCTCCGACCGGACAGTGAATAGTAAGAAGTGTTCCTAGGAGGTCTCTGTGCGACCATGTAGCCGTCTCCTCGTCGCGACTCTTGTACTCAACGCCTTGCCCGTCCTCATGGGCGCGACCTCGGCGGTCGCGGCCACTGCTCCTTCGGCCTGTTCTTCGTCCCAGGTCACGCTTTCGGCGACTCCCGACCATTCGCTCTATACATCGAGTACCACGGTCCACGTCATCGTTGCGATGCACAACCATTCCTCCATTGCCTGCTCGTACACCACCGGTCCGTTCTCGCCCAATTTCGTTCTCACCAACTCCGTCGGAATCACCGTCTGGGCTTCGTGTTGGTTTGGTGGAGGCCCCGCTCCGTGTGCTGACTACCTCCTCCATCGCATTCTCGCTCCAGGGGCCACGTACCGCGATCAGCTCACCTGGGATCAGCGCACCGGTCATCCCGATCTGGCAGTGCCCGCCGGCCGCTACACCTTCCACGTGAACGTTGTGGGCTTGAGTCTTCGCACCACCACCTCCTTCGTCCTCACTCGGCCCCGCAGCGTCGCAGTGACCCTGGCCGACGCCGGCCGCCACTATGTCCTCGCTGTTGGCGACCTCCTGACCGTGCGACTGCTCGCCTCGCCGCTGGTTTGGACCGCGGCGGTCTCCTCGGATCCACTGGTTTTGTTCTCCATGCCCGAAATGAACCCCGTCGCGGGTCTCTTCATCTTCCGCGCTCTTGCGATCGGTACTGCTCGGGTCTCTGCCGTCGGCAACCCGACCTGCTACCCCCAGTGCCTAATGCCGAGTCGGCTCTTCTTCGTGAACGTGACTGTACGTGTGTCGTGAAAATAAACGATGTTGCTGTCGGAAGGCCGACGTACACAATCTGCGACTGGCGAATCAATGATTGGACTGACGAATAATAGGGATCGACCTTCAATCTTCGAATTCGTTCATTAATGGGAAAGGCGTCTAACGATCTCAACCCTCCGTCCAGTAACTGCGACGAACGCGTTGGAGGTTGTCAACAGCAGTTACATTTTCATGCCCCTGGGTTTGAAAGTGAGACCCCCTTGTTTCAATCGCAACTGTTTGGGAGTACTTTCACAAGTTGTGCCCAACATCCCGAAGGAAGGCACATTCGTGCATTAAACCTAAAAGAGGGGTCCGAACTGACCCTCCCGGGAGAGTAGTGACACATTCACCGGAAAACTTGAATTCAATAGTCGAATCATCGGTGGCGGGCATTTTCACGATTGATTCACATGACTTAATCCAGTCGTTCAGCCCGACAGCCGAACGCCTGTTTGGTTACAAGTCGAGCGAGGTCGTTGGCCACAATGTGTCGATGCTAATGCCCGAACCGGATCGCAGTGGGCGCGGCACTGACTTGGCGTCGGGTGTCGCCCATGTCATAGGTGTGGGTCAAGAGGTCAAGGGGCTGCGAAAGGGCGGCACTGTCTTTCCAATGCACCTCTCGGTCGAGGAGTCCGTCTTCGAGGGCAAGCCGATGTTCACCGGGATGATCCATGACCTAACCGTCGAGGTGGCGAACCGCATGTCGCAGCAAGAGAGCGAGGGGCGATTCCGTCAATTGGTGAACTGCATCGACGAGGTATTCATGCTGCGAACTCTGTCACCTGTTCGGTACGTTTACGTGAGCCCTGCTGTCGAGAAGATCTATGGGGTGACCGTTGACCAAGTTCTTGCTGATCCAGAAATATTCTTCAACGTGATTCACCCAGACGACGTCGCCGAACTGCGCGAAACCATGGCGAAGGCTGATACTTCTTCCCGACTGGAGTTTGAGTGCCGAATTCTGCGCCCCGACGGCGAGGTTCGTTGGCTCTGGGTTCGGTACAGCCAGGTGGCGATCGTGTCGGGAGATCCGCCGCTACTGGCGGTCGTGGTGAGCGACATTACCGTTCGAAAGAACGCTCAACGAGCCGAGGTGTCCGCTCGGGCCGAGGCGGAACGGGCCAATTCGGCCAAGACCGAGTTCCTGTCGCGGATGAGCCACGAGTTGCGAACACCGATGAACGCGATCTTGGGGTTCGCGCAACTGTTGGGGATGGATGATCTGAGTGACAATCAGCACGAGTCCGTGCGCCAGATCATCCGGGGCGGCCAGCACTTGCTAAATCTGATCAATGAGGTGTTGGACATCTCAGGAATCGACTCGGGACTATTGGCACTCTCCTCGGAACCGGTGCTCGTGTCGGACGTGATTGACGAGGTGATGGAACTAGTGTCGCCCCTAGTCGCGGCGCGTAATCTTACGGTTCAAATGCCAGCGGGGGACGTCTGCCACGTCCACGTGCTGGCCGATCGGCAGCGTTTCAAACAGGTGCTATTGAATTTCGTATCGAACGCGATTAAGTACAACCGCAACGACGGTGAGATTGGGTTGACCTGTGACACCCGGCCCAAAGGCGAGTTTGCCCTTACCATCTCTGACAAGGGTATTGGCATTGGTTCCAAGGAGTTGGAACGTTTGTTTACCCCTTTCGACCGGCTGGGCCAAGAAGCCACCGCCGTGGAGGGAACCGGAGTTGGTTTGGCTTTATCGCAGCGACTCATCCACTTGATGGGTGGCCGCATTGAAGTTGAATCAACTGCCGGCGTCGGCAGCAGTTTCACGGTTCTGCTACCCCTGGCCGGAGACGTCGAATCGACGTCCGTTGAGCAAGGTTCGCTTGAGGCGGGAACCGTGAGTGCGACTGCCTCGGTGCCAGCTCGTTCATCGGAGTTGAGCGTTGTCTACGTCGAGGACAACCTCGCAAACGTGCGACTGATGGAGCAACTGGCGGCCCGTCGTCAAGGGATCAATCTGATTCACGTGGCGCAGGGTCGGCTTGCGCTGGACCTCATTAGTTCGTCTCGGCCCGATCTGATCCTCTTGGACCTCCACTTACCCGACATGTCCGGTGAAGAAGTCCTGCGGCGGCTGCAAGCGGAGGAAATCAGCAGGAGAATCCCCACGGTGGTGGTGAGTGCCGACGCAAGTCCCGGACAAATCCGGCGGATCTTGGAGATGGGTGCCTCCGGCTACCTCACCAAGCCATTCGACGTCGAAGAGTTGTTGCTCTGGTTCGACAATCCACGCCGGATGGAGGGAGAATCGTCTTGACCTAGCAAGTAAGTTGACTGCCCGCGTTTGTTGACGCCCGGCGCTGAAGTCGGAGGACCGACCTGCACATTCTCCGACTGGCGGACGATACGTTGGAATGTAATGGCTCGCGAATAGGTCATTTCAATGAGCGTGAGTCGCATTCGTAAGAATTGCTTCGTTCACTCCATCTTCGGAAACCCCGGCCGGAATACCCAGGACGACACACGTCAAACCCGAGTTGCAATCGATCTCATCGATTCCTTTCAATGGTGCAGACTCCGCCCCCACCGCCGTCGGGAGTGTCACGTCGGTCCACGCTTGACCTCCGTCATTTGAGAAGTACACGACGCTCTCTGAATTCGCTCCCACCGTTTTTCCCGCAAGCCAGCAGTCGTCAACGGTAGGGCAACTCACCGAGCCCCAGTTGATCGTGGTCGGCATTCCTTGCGGCGAACGAACGCTCCAACTTGCCCCACCGTCACTACTTTCAAGCAATTGAAGGTTGGATCCTTTGCCGTATGATCCCGCCACAATCCAACAGTGCAGGTTGTCGGGACACGAAAGTGGTCCGGCGGATGTAAGGTCGTCGGGCAACGAACTCATCAACCATGTCGCTCCACCGTCTTCAGTTCTCCACACGATCGAGGTCGCAGGACCAATCGGGTCAAGTAGTGCGGATGCGACACACACTTGTGTCGAAGGACAACTAATCCCGTTGGTCGCCGGCGAGTCCACGAATCCACCGCCGCTTCTCGGGACGGGTTGACCGGGAAGTATCGTGGTTGACCAAGTTTGGCCACCATCGTCAGTGCGCATGAACACGTTGTCTACGGCAGTGCTGTAACCCGGTCCACCAAAATTGGCCACGAGAATGGCATCACATGTCTCACTCGTTGGACAGCTCAGTTGCGTCACGAAAGCGGTACTCCCCAAGAGTTGAAACTGACCTAGGACTGGAGTCGGAAATGGTTGAACCGTCCAACTCGCACCTCCATCCGACGTACTTAGGAATACCGGACTCAAAACGGGTTTGCCATTGGCGTCGAGACCCTCGTACTTACCTCCGCCCGCTGAACATTGGACACTCGACGTGCACGACAGAGCCGTCTCCACGTACGTTCCCGAAGGAAGAGCTAATTCTTGCCACGTACTGCCGCCATCCGTTGAGGAGTAAACATTGTTTCCGGCAGTGGCTGTCGGCGCACTCATGAATCGAGCTACGAGATAGCAGTCCGTGAAGGTGGGGCACGTGACGTGATTGGCAAACTGAACACTTTCTGGACTCGCCGTAAACGGTTGCACGGTAACTACTGACGCCAGTCGAAAGGGACTCGCCGAAGCCACCGAAGGTGTCCCTAAACCATTTACGGCGACCACGATTCCGCCGATCAATACCGCAGCGGCAGCCATCAACGACGCCAGCTTCCGTCGTGTGATGTGCATCGATCGAAGCTGGCCAATTGATCGCGTGGCGGAGCCACTTTCACCTCTGAATGCCAAATGCATTCGCTCGTCTAGATTTTGAATCGTGAGCGCGTCAGGCGCCTCTTCGATCTGGAATATCTCGCGGAGTAACTGAAGTTCGTCGGTCATGATCTCTTCTCAACCTCTCTCAATGAAATTGAAGCTTCGGTACCTTCTTGTCCGAAGTAACCAGCCAGGTCCCGCAAAGTGATCCGTGCCCGCGCCACCCTCGAATGCACCGTGCCCACCGGTACGGCGAGCGCTTCCGCAGTTTCCGCGTAACTCAACCCCTCAATTGCCGTAAGGAGGAGGGCGTCACGTTGTTCCGGATCAAGTTTCGAAAACGCGTCAGCAACGCGAGCCAACAGCGCAACGTGATCCATGTGTATTGCAAGTGTCTCGACCTGATCATCACTTCGCGCCGCTGGCACTGATTTGGCGTAAGCGTTGAGCATTCGAAGCTCGCTGCGACGGTGTCGCCGAATCAAATTTGTGGCTATTCCAAAGAGCCACGGTCGGGCATTATTTCGCGACAAGTCATATCGGCTTCGCGCACTGAAGGCGACGAGGAATGTCTCGGCACCCAAGTCTTGTGCCACATCACGACCAACTCGCCGAGCCAAGTATTGGAAGATTGCCACAAAATGTCGGGCGGAAAGGATGCCAAACCGCTCAGGATCAATCAGCGATGCCGCAATCTCCTCACTGTCAGAAGTATCTTCCTCGGGGTTACCCATTACTGAACTATTGCCCTAAGTGCGACTTCAAGTCCCAACTTCCCAATGCAATCAAATCGTCCGCCTTATTTCAGCGCAGCACCTATTTCAGGGCCCGACGCTCACGAGCCCATCCTCACGGCAATGAGTGTCCGTCCGCTTGGTTCATGTCGTGAAGTCGGTACGGCTTGAGAGACGATTCGCGGTTGCGGTCCTCTCGACTGACTTCTTCCCGCGACGACCCCGGATGCAACGGGCGGTTGCAACTACACAAAGCGCGGTGACGGCAAGTATGACCAGTCCAACGACAGCCTGGAGAATCCAGAAATGGTTGGCCGGCTGGTACGAGACCCAGTACTTGTATTGGTGCAACGCCAGCCAGCGCGTCGGCGCGTGGGGGTCGTTCGCACCCCCCTTCGATTCGAACGGGCTGTTTACGTGAACAGAGACCCTATTTGCCGCTTTGATACCCAGCACGTGCCCGTCGGGACCGGTGTACCACGCGCGCACAAGCCAGCTCCCAGCAGGGCCTTGGTCATGGGACGCAATCATGTTGAGCGGCCCGGAATTCATTCCATTCAGGAGCATCCGTGACGACGCGACCGCGCCGATGCCGAAGATCCGAGGAAGGTACAGACCTGCTGCCAGGAGGATCCCTCCGACGATGGCCGCGGTGGCCGCTATCGCGGCGACCGTGCGCTTGACGACAGCTCCCACAAACGTACCGAGCGCAAGGGCGAAAAGTGTCCAGACCGGAGTCATCCACCAGGTCGTCGTGAACAACCCGGACTGCCAATGGCTCCCGACCGCAATGTTGATCACGGCGTAAGGGTGTATGTACCAGCCCCCGAGCAAGAATCCGAGCGCGACGGCCACGGGCGTCACGATCAAGGCCAACATCGCGAGCGTCACGAGAAGCAGGCGAATGCGACCCACCCCTTGGGTCCAGGCGAAGCGATACGTGCCCGACTCCATCTCTTGCGCGACCAAGGGCGCTCCGACGAAGGCCCCGATCACCAAGGGAAACAGACGAAGCGCGATGACGAGCGGCGTGAAGCTCGGTATGTCCGCAAATTGGTTAGCGGTGTTGGCACACACTTGGAGATCGATCGGATGTGCGAGCGTGCAGCCGGCCGCGAGGTAACTCGCGTAACTCGCGCTCACCGCGTCTCGCCCGATGACGATGGCGATGACGAGGACAACAAACGCTACGAGAATGGTAATCAGCGCCGCACGATGCTGGATCAGAGCGACGCGCATCAGCCGAAGCCACGAGACGCGTTGTCCCGACGGTTTGTAATCGCCCGACGCGACCGAGGAAAAAGCGACTGTCGTCGTCACCGCGTCACCTTCCCGCACGATTCGCGGAAACCGCAAGCGGGCCAGACATCGCTGTAGCGGACGGTTCACGCAAGTAGGCCAACACGAGTTCGTCGAGCGAAATGTTTTCGGCCACCCAGCCCTTCGGGAGCTCCGCCGACGCATTAGTTCGCGCGACGAATTGGCTTTGTCGCCCCGCGTGTTGTGACTGGATGACAACGAACGCCTCGGCAACGCTCTCAGCCTCGTCGGTGGGTCCACTCAATACCACGTGCCTGGCAAGGAGGTCGTCAATCATTCCCACCATCTGGATTCGACCGTGGCTCATCAGGATGAGGTAGTCAGCGACTCGTTCCAGTTCAGAGACCACGTGCGAGGAGAAAATCACCGACAGACCTTCCTCGGCGACGGAGGACATGACTACCGCCATCACTTCATGACGTGCTAGTGGGTCAAGCCGAGCGAGCGGTTCGTCGAGCACGAGCAGGGCGGGCCGTCGAGCGAGCGCCAGTGCGAGTGCGAGCTGCGCCTGTTGGCCGCCGGAGAGCCTGCCGATTCGACGATCGAGCGGGATGTCGAGGGACGCTAGGCGTGCTTCGGCGAGGCTACGGTCGAAGTGCTGATTCAAGTTGGCCGCCACGGTGAGCATCGCTCGCACCGTGATGTGGCGATACAACGGCGCGTCCTGCGCCACGAAGGCTACGCGTTCGAGCGCGTCAGGCGACCCGGCCCCAATGCCGCCGAGCACAGTTACCTCGCCGGTCGTTGGTGTAGCGAGTCCGACCGCGCAGTGGAGCAGGGTCGTCTTGCCCGCACCGTTCGAGCCAACGAGGGCGACGATATGCCCTTCGGGCACCGAGAGGGTGCAGTCGCGAAGCGCCCAATTGCTCCGGTAGGACACGCCGAGCCCGAAGCTCTCAACAACGTTCACGCGACTCCCCCTATTCCGTCTGATGACACGCGACGCGAGCGGCGCGTCAGTCGCTGCTCGTCGGACTGATTACGAAAATCCCCTAACGCGCTGGTGAACAGCGCGACGATCCCGTCCTCATCGAGGCCCGACGCTGCGGCCTCGCGCAGCCACCCCGTGACAAGGTTGCGACGAAGCGTCGTCAGCTCGCGCAGTCCGACGGTCTCCGGTTCTGCTTCAACGAAGGTGCCGAGACCCGGGTGCGCTCTGATGAGACCCTTCTGCTCGAGATCCCTATATGCCTTAACCACAGTGTTGGGATTGATGGACAGGGAGGAGACGACATCTTTTATTCGAGGGATTTGGTCGCCCCGTCGCAGATATCCGAGCCTTATCGCGTTCTCCACTTGTTGGACGAGTTGAAGGTAAGTGGGAACGCCCGAGCGCTGGTCTAGCCGAAAGATAATCGAAGAGCCGGAACCGGTCTCTTCGATCAAGTTATTCTCTTCATCTATCATCATAGTTAAAGTATATCAAGCAGAATACGTGTGGCGTAGCGGCGGAGCGCTTTCATAAAGCGGAGATGTCAATCTATATACGGCGGGTACCGCCTCGTAGATCCCCAACGTTCGGGTGGTTTCTTACAATCGGGGGCCCGAACCGATAGCGCACCGCCTGGGACTGTCGAATGAGCATGGCCCGATCGGGCCAGCGTGCGAGCCATGGAGATTTACAATGACCGGCTAGCACTGCGCCTCCCACCTGGGTTAAAGTTTTCCTATGAAACTAGATAAAGAAGTAAATAGCGCGCACGGTGGTCAGTCTCCAATCCGGTTTCGACTCAACGCTTCATCGGGCGTGCCGACCTACGTCCAACTCGTTATTCAGGTCGAGCAGGCGTTGCGCATCGGCTATCTCAACGTCGGTGACCGCCTTCCTCGAATCAAGGAGGTGGTCGAGTCCCTCGCCATCAATCCCAACACGGTGCTGAAGGCGTACCGGGAGCTTGAGACCAAAGGAATCGCAGCGGGGCGGCCCGGGGTCGGCACCTTCATCGTCGCATCGCCCCCCACGCTCAGCGCTGAGGCGTTCGAAAAGCTCCGACAGGAATTCATCGACGGATGGCTTGAATCCGCAACAAAGGCGGGCCTCAACCACGTCGACATCATGACTCTCCTCCAGAGCACGTTGGAGTCACTCGGTCACTCGTCTTCGATCATTACCGGAGGTGTCAGCCAGTGACCAGTGCCGTCCAGATAGAAGCCGTCTCACGCAGATTCCGGAGATGCACCGCGCTGCGATCAGTGACGGCGACAATCCCTTATGGAAGTGTCACTGCGCTCGTTGGGTCCAATGGCGCGGGAAAGACGACTCTCCTCAACCTCGTAACCGGCCTACTCACCCCATCGACAGGCGCCATATCACTCTTCGACAACTTGGCTCCCGGATCCTTAGAGGCGCTAGGGAAAGTCGCCTACGTCGCGCAAGACGGTCCGGTGTCCACCAGTCGGACCGTGGGCGACGCCGTACACATCGCTCGTGCTTTCAACATGTTGTTCGACTTCGATACTGCGGTCGTACGACTCCAACGCCTCGACATCGATCTCAAGCAGAGAGTGTCGAAACTCTCTGGTGGGCAACGTGCTCAACTCGCCATCACCCTGGCCCTCGCGCGCGCACCCGAGCTCCTGGTGCTCGACGAACCACTGTCCAGCCTCGACCCCATCGCCCGACGGGATTTACTGGGCGAGCTCATGGGACACTGCGCCGATAGCGGCATGACCATCATCTTCTCTTCACACGTCATTGCGGAACTTGAGAAGATTGCGAGCCACCTCGTGCTCATCAAAGACGGAGAGGCAGTCGTTGGAGGGGAAATCGACGAACTTCTGGAACACCACCGAATCTTCACCGGGACCGCAGCAGAAGCCGGGCTCGTGCACGATGGCCACGGGTCGGTCATCTCTCAAGCCCATCCATTGACTCTCGCGCCGCGAGTCATCCGCTTTGCGGTTCCTCCGACCGGCAATGCTCTTCTCACCCCCGTGACGCTAGAAGATCTGACGTACGCGTACCTGGAACGTTCCCCTTCCGGTTCAGGAGGGCCGACCAAATGACCGCGACTCTCACCCCCACAGTGGGCACGCCCACATCAAAGACCTCGTGGCTGCCGCGGCTCATACCGGGAGTCCTCAGACTCAATCGAACCGCGCTGATTAGCGTCGCCGTGATCTATCTGGCTTTCACTGCGGTCGCCCTTACGGTCGTCCACCAAGTCGGCCATCCGAGGGCAGTCATTCTCGCGGGACAGGTCTTCGACGGCACCTTCTACAGCGTTTCGACGTACGCCTTCTACCTACCAGTCCTCGCGGCGGTCTTCATGGGAGCGCCGATGTTCGCGCGCCCTCTCGAGACCGGCACCTTTCGCTTCGCTTGGACTCAAGGTGTGGGACGCCGACGACTGGTGGCCACGACACTCATGGTCTTCGTCTTAGAGCTGACTGTCTTATCATTCCTCTTGGGAATCGTCCTTAGTCGGCTGTGGTTCGATCTCTCGCCTCAGTTTTGGAATGTCTGGGCGAATCACGTCTTCTTCACGAACCCGTGGATGATGACATTCTCCAGCGTGATTGGACTCCTCGCCGGTGCACTCCTCGGCATCGTCTTTCGTCGCGTGCTTGTCGCGTTGGCCGCAACAACCGCGATGATGATCGCCATCTACTTATGGGCGAGCATGTGGCCCTTCTTCCAAGAGACGCTCCTCTGGTTCGTAAAGCGGATGCCTGCAAGCTATGGGGGTGTGCCCTTGAAAAATGGCAATTACCTGGCCCACTATGACTACGGCAGCGTCAATCTTTACTTCACGAACCGATTTGGACACGTCCTGAGTATGAAACAGTTCAACAACCAGATCTACCCAAAGCTTCCACAGGCCCAGAAACTAGCTCTCAATCAAAACGCCGCCCCCGAATTCCATAGGCTCGGTCTGCAGGAATGGCAAGGCTCACTCTTCCACCCACAGTTCCATGGATTTCTCATGATGTGGATAGGGTTCGGGACCGTCACAGTCATCGCGTTGGTGGTGGCAATCTTCGCCTTCATAGGCGGCAACGATCGATTGCTTCTTCGGCGTAGGCGACTGTAAATACCACCCCGCAACACCGGGCGCCTCAAGAGACAGGTGGTGACGGCTCGTCGATTTAGGGGTTTTCTCCAGCCGCCACCGAAGCGGGCTTCTTCGCGTTGCTCCGCCTGAAGCTCCGCGAGTAATTCGTCCCTAAGCCAACGCCGTGCGGATTCCTCGTCAGTCCCAATCACGACGAGGATCTCTGCGACCCTGGACTACCTGCTCAAGCGGGACCTCGTCAAGAGGGCCTCGTGAGGTCAGTACCTGGCGGTCTGAGCAATCGGGAGGAGTGCGGGTTCGCATCGGAGGGCCGACGTGAACCCGCACCTGACCGTATTCGTATGCTGGCAGCCTGTAAATCGACAGTCAAGTGCTCATTTTCATTTCAATCAATTCGATTAAGGGCGTTTGTCCGACGACGCTCTTTCCTTCGCTAGTTTCTAAATATTCCCCACGACGTAGTTGATGCAAGCGCAGAGAGAGGCAACATCTTCAGAATCGACGCTTGGGAACATGGCGATGCGTAGTTGATTGCGTCCGAGCTTGCGGTACGGATCAGTGTCAACGACGCCGTTGGCACGGAGGATCTTCGCAATGAGCGTTGCGTCGATCGCATCGTCGATGTCAATTGTTCCCACAACGTTGCTGCGCTGTGAGGGGTTCTCGACGAACGGACGAGCGAACGGTGATGCCTCTGCCCATGTATAGAGAATCTCGGCCGACGTCCGCGAGCGACCGGCGGAGAACGCTAAGCCCCCGTTGTCATTCATCCACTTAACCTGCGAGGCGAGCATGTGGATGGTGGCAAGCGCGGGTGTGTTGTACGTCTGATTGAGTCGCGAATTATCGAGCGCAATCTTGAGGTCGAGAAACGCCGGCGTCCAGCGTCCTGATGCAGCCAACGTCTCAATTCGCTCGATGGCAGCTGGCGAGCAGAGTGCGAGCCACAGTCCGCCATCGGAGGCGAACGACTTCTGTGGCGCGAAGTAATAGCAGTCGAACTGCGACGCGTCGACCATCAGTCCACCAGCGCCCGAGGTGGCGTCGACTGCGACGAGTCCCGTTGATCCTTCAGGACGAGTGATGGACATCATCACACCAGTTGACGTTTCATTGTGCGTGAGGGCGTAGAGGTCGACCGATTCGTCGGTAATGGCGGTGGGGTGCGTGCCGACATCACACTTGATGATCTGGGGCTCTTTGAGGTGCGGCGCTTCTTTGACACAACTCGCGAATTTAGATGAGAACTCACCAAAGCTCAGGTGCTGGGACTGGTCGGCGACGAGGTGGAACGTGGCCGCGTCCCAGAAGCACGTGGTGCCGCCGTTTCCAAGCAACACTTCATAGCCGTCAGGCAACGAGAACAGCGACGTGAGGCCGTCGCGGACTTCACCTACCTTGTTGCGCACGGTCGATTGACGATGCGACGTACCCATGTACGCCGAGCCGTCAGCAGCGAGTGCACTCAGTTGTTCGGGGCGAACCTTCGATGGGCCCGATCCAAATCTCCCATCACGGGGGAGCAGGTCGGCTGGAATCTTTAGTGTGTCGGGGGAACTCATAGACTTATTCTTACGGATAATTGAACGGAGCGAACCATGAGTTCGAGAGTAAGTCACCTCCTAGGCGGCTTAGCCCCCAGCGCGACGCTGGCCGTGGACGCGAAAGCCAAGGCGATGAAGGCGGCCGGCGAGCCGGTTATTGGCTACGGCGCCGGTGAGCCAGACTTCGCAACGCCGGTGCACATCGTGGAAGCGGCGGCCAAAGCTTGCTACGACCCGGTCAACTACAAGTACACTCCGACCGCCGGACTGGCGGAACTTCGCGAAGCAATCGTCGCCAAATCGATGCGCGACAGTGGCCTTTCCACGACGCCTGGACAGGTTCTCGTCACCAACGGCGGAAAGCACGCCGTGATCACGGCCTGCATGACGTTGCTCAATCCAGGCGACGAGGTCTTGATTCCAGCCCCATTTTGGACCACGTATCCCGAAGCTGTCTATCTCGCCGGCGGCAAAGCCGTCGCGGTGATGACCGACGAGGTGAACGGCTTTCGAGTGACCGTTGACGAGTTCGAGCGGGCTCGAACGCCTAAGACCAAAATGTTGATCTTTACATCGCCTTCGAATCCCACTGGGGCAGTGTCGCGTCCCGACGACGTTGCCGCAATCGGCAAATGGGCCGCCGAACACGACATCTGGGTACTGTGCGACGAGATTTACGAGCACCTCACCTACGGTGACGCAAAGAGTGTGTCGATGCCGGTCGTCGCGCCAGAGTTGGGCGACCGCTGGGTCATCGTCAACGGTGTCGCCAAGACCTACGCCATGACCGGATGGCGAATTGGCTGGATGATTGGAGCGCCCGACATCATGGCGGCCGCAGTGAACTACCAGAGTCAGACCACCTCCAACATTTCCAACATCTCGCAACGCGCCGCGGTCGCCGCGCTCAACGGCGATCTCAGTTGTGTCTACGAAATGCGAGAGGCATTTGATCGTCGCCGAAAGGTCATGACGTCAATGCTGAACGCAATCGATGGCGTGCGTTGTGCGGAGCCCGATGGCGCGTTCTACTGCTACCCGAACGTCTCAGGACTCTTTGGCCGTACCCTGGGAGGACGCGTCGCGACCAATTCCGCGGAGCTCGCAGAAACGCTGCTCGAGCAGATCAAAGTCGCGGTCGTGCCCGGCGAAGCCTTTGGCACCACCGAGCACTTCCGTCTGAGTTACGCGTTGGGCGACGATGACCTCGTCGAAGGTCTTTCGCG
>DATCCA010000009.1:0-5023 GCA_036511575.1 Acidimicrobiales bacterium | reverse complement strand
CGCCGTGAAGGACGTCAAGAACCTGGCGATCTGGGGCAACCACTCCGCCACGCAGTTCCCCGACTTCGCCAACGCGACGATCAACGGCCTGAAGGTTCCTGACCTCATCGACGACCACGCCTGGTTGCAGGGCAACTTCATCACCACCGTTCAAAAGCGTGGTGCCGCGATCATCGAAGCCCGCGGACTGAGTTCCGCGGCGTCGGCCGCGAACGCGGCGATCGACACGGTCGTGAGTCTCGTCAACGCGACGCCCGTCGACGACTGCGCGTCAGTCGGCGTGACCAGCGAAGGCGCGTACGGCGTGCCCGAAGGTTTGACCTTCGGCTTTCCCGTACTCGCGGACGGTCAGGGCTCGTGGAAGGTCAAAGAGGGATTCGAACTCGACGAATTCGCCCACGAACGCATCAAGATCACGACCGATGAACTCGTCGGTGAGCGTGATGAAGTGCGCGCGCTCGGACTGATCTAGCGGCGAGATTGCGCCCTTCGGACCTTTCATCCCAAGATGCAGGTATCTACATGCCCGCGGCCCATTGTCAGAAAAGTGAACGTTCACTCTCGAGAAATCCATGGTTCGCGTGACCAACGAACTGGAATGGATTGGCAGCAGACCAATGTGCTTTTGATGAAGCAAAACTGCGTGCCATCATGCGTGCCCTCTCGTCAGAGGTCATTTCCGGCGTACGAAAGATTGAAGCTCTTGTTGACCAGAGGAAAGTCGGGCACGATAGTGTCGGTCATCGACGTCGCGAGTGCGGGCCAATTGAAAAACGACGGGTCAGCGACGCAACATCGCGACACGACACCTGGCGGGTCGAGTTCGACTCGATGGACAATCGTTCCCCGCCACCCTTCGACGATTCCGAGTCCCGACGCTGACCCGGGCTGCGAAGGAGCCCCAGTGCTCTCAAGGCGTGGTGAGAGCCCGGCTTGCCCAGCAATCACTTCGAGTGAGTTCCTCACTTCGTCGGAGCGTTGCGTGAATCGCGCGAGAACGTCACCCGGTGACTGCGTGATCAGTTGAAACGCTGACCTGCCCGACACGAAGGGGTGAGAGTGCCTTGCGTCGATCTTTTGACCCGAGGCTCGCGCCACGACACCAAGCGTTCCAATGGCCTTGGCGTCGTCCGCCAGTAGCACCGCCGTTCCTTCGAAGCGGTCGTTGACCGTACTGTTAGAAGAGATGAGCTCCATCAATTGATGTAGCTCAACCGCGACGTGGTCAAGCTCTTCGGAGGTCGGAAGGCGTCGAACCGAGGTGACCCCCGGACGAATCGATCCACGTAACAGTCGGTGCCCCGTGACTGATTCGTTGAGACGGAGCAGTTGTTCTCGAATCACCATTGACCTTGCGTGCGCCACGCCAAAACTCACGTCGCTGCACAGGCCACCGATGTCACCCACGTGGTTGTAGATCCGCTCCAACTCGAGGAGTACCGAGCGGATCACACAAGCGTCCTCTGGTACGTCGATTCCTTGCGCCTCTTCGACGGCCATGCAGTAGGCGAGACCGTGACCGACGGCGGTGTCACCCGAGATGCGCTCGGCGATCTGCACTCCCTCGAGAACGTCGACGCCCTGGAACATTCGTTCAATGCCACGGTGCACGAACCAGAGTCGCGAGGTCATCTTGAGAATCGTCTCGCCCACGACCGAGAATCTGAAGTGTCCGGGCTCAATGAGTCCGGCGTGTACCGGGCCCACGGGTATCTCGTAGACCCCGGCGCCCTGCACCTCAATGAACGGATACGGCACGCCGTCGTGCGCCATGGCGGGCGTCGGTCCCGCGTCGTGGCGCATTGGATACCAGTGTTCGGGCCAGTGAGAGTGTCGAACGAGAGGCCGGAGAAAGGGATGCCCCTCGGGGACGATGCCAAAGGTGTCGTGCATCTGGCGCTCGAAGCGGCTCGCGGGAAACGAAAGATCACTCAGCGTGGGCACCCTGGGATTGGACGGATCAAGTCGGACCGTGAGTTCGAGGCGGTGATCCGGCGGACCGCTCGTAAAGACGTAGACCACGCGAAGAGACTCACCGTCGTCGTGTGCCGCGATCAGCGCTAGTCGATAGCCATTCTCAAGCGTCTGCTTCGCGCGGGCGTGCAGTGTCGAAGCCGGAATCTCGAGGGTCTCACGGAGCCCAATCACGGTGCCACCACGTGGGCCGCCGCGTGCAGAAGCGACAGCAGAGGCCACGCTGAGACGCCGATGAAGGCGCATACGGCCAGTGCCGTGACGAGCGGGATAACGACCGAGCGCGCGACGAGCGGTGCAGCACGCGACGAGTCCCCTCCTAAGAGCAGATGACGCGCGTGGTTGGTCATCGAGACGAAGATCACGGAGAGACAGACGAGCGAGATCGCCACGACCCACCACAGTCCGACGTTCACTTCGGCGCGTGCCATCGTGAACTCACTAACGAAGAGGCTGAAGGGAGGAAAACCAAGCAGCGCCAGGAACCCGCACCCAAAGAGTGCGCCGAGTACTGGACGACGCGCCAACAGTGCTTTCACTTTGGCGATCTCGGTCGTTCCCTCGGCGTGAGCAATCTCGCCCGAAGAGATGAAGAGTGTCGACTTCGTGAGACCGTGTCCGAGCATGTGCAGCAGCACCGCCGCGATCGCGAGTGAACTACCAGCCGCAGCACCAAGGGCCAGGAGTCCCATGTGTTCGACACTGGAGTACGCGAGCATTCGTTTGTAGTCGCGCTGATCGATGAGCAGCACCGCGGCCACCACTAACGACAACAGTCCCACAACGATGAACAGTGCTCGAGGAAAGGCCGGGCCGAGCGCGGCGTCGGCGATCGCCTTGAATCGTAGGAGTGCGTAGAAGGCAACGGTCAAAAGCACACCCGACATGAGCGCCGACACCGGCGCGGGAGCCTCACTGTGCGCGTCGGCGAGCCAACTGTGCGTCGGGGCGAGTCCCACCTTGGTGCCGTACCCGAGGACCAGCAGCGTGATGGCGAGACGCATGACCCCGTGGTTGAGGTGCGGCGCGATCGCCATCAGCGAAGTCCAGTTGAGTGACGCCGTGTGCGGCGTGGCCGCACCTGAGTGAAGAGCGGCGAAGTACACCAGCACGGTACCGAGAAAGGCCAGCGCGATCCCGACGGAGCACAGAATGACGTACTTCCATGACGCCTCGATGGCCTTCTTCGTTCGATTGTGACTTACGAGGAAGGTCGTCGCGATGGTCGTCGCCTCGATGGCCACCCAGAGTACCCCGAGGTTCGCCGCGAGAACCGCGGCGAGCATGCACGTGATGAAGGACTGCATCAGGACGACGTAGTAACTCGCGTGCCGTAGGGTCGTCGTTCCTTCCGCAATCTCTTGGCTCAAGACCCGCGGGGTCTGCAGCGTCGCGAGCAGCGAGACGGTGCCGATGACGACGACCATGAACGAACTGAGCGCGTCCGCACGAAGCGTTCCGTGTAGGGCCGATACCGGACCGTGTGAGGACGTCGTGATACACAGTCCGATCCCGATGCCGAGGACGCCCGCGGACGAAAAGACGCTTCCCCACCCAATCCATCGCCGCCACGGAACGACGAGTGCGATGATCCCCATCACAAGAGGGATCACGAGAGCGAGGAGGGCCAGCATCAGTCGTGGAGCTCTCTTAACTCGTCCAGATCGATTGATCCATGGCGAGCGCCCGCGTTGACGACGAGCACCTGAAGAACAACGACTACGAGCAGGACGTCGAGGGTCGCGCCGAGTTCGACGATCAGTGGCACGCCAGCGGTGAGGAGGAACGTGACGAGCGCGATGCCGTTGTCGACCAGCAAGAGTCCGACAATCTGTGAGACGGACCGGCGCCTGGTCACCAACATGAAGTAGCCCACGAGCACGGTCGCCACGCCAATGGGCACCAGACGCGACGCGGCGGAGGGAGCGAGTGCGGTGAGTTTGGAACACACGACGTAGGACACGACGATGAGGAACGCGGCCGAAACGAGTGAGGCGGGCACGTTGATGAGCGGTGCCGTCTCGCGGCTTCTCGGATCGAGCCGGATCACGCGACGAAGCAGCCAGGGCACGAGCACTCCCTTCACGCCCAGCACAAGTGCTGCCGTGATTGCCAGACCGAGATCGTGTTCGTGCCACGCCAACACGCCAGCCACTGCGGCGAGCGCCACTCCCTGGAAGCGCAACATGGTGACGATGGCGCGCACTTGGCGTCGCCAGAGGGTCATCACGGCGCACACGAGCACTGCTCCAGTGGTGAGCTCGAGCGCTCCGACGTAGAACGACGTACTCATCGTGTGGCCAGTTGGGTTATGACGGCGAGCACCGCGAGCACGAAACCGCCCGCGAGAAGCTCGGGCACTCGAAAGAGGCGCAACTTGGCGCTGTGCACCTCAATGAGTGACACGACGACAGCCATGAGTGACGTCTTCAACGCCAAGAACGCGACGGCGGCGAGGAGCCACGGAATCGAGCTGCCGGTGGCGACGCCCCAGGGAACGAAGAGGTTCATGACCAGTGCGAAGAGCAGACCGAGTCGCATGGCGGCGCCCAGCGTGACGAGTCCTAGATCGGATCCGGCGTATTCGAGGGTCATGGCCTCATGAATCATCGTGACTTCGAGGTGGGTACTTGGATTGTCGACCGGCAGTCGTCCGGTCTCGGCGATGACCACGATCACGAGTGCCACGAGCGCCAGGATTCTCGTGGGCGTCGACGTCCACACCGGATGGGTGATGGTGTCGGCGACGATCGCGGGGAGATTCGACGTTCGGGCCTGAATGGACAAGGCGATGACCGCGACGAGCAGCGCGGGCTCGGCGAGCGCACCAACAGTGATGGCTCGGCTCGATCCCATTCCCCCAAAGGCGGTGCCGGTGTCAAGACCTGCCAACGCCATGGTGACCGAGCCCGTCAAGAGGAGATAGACGATCACGAAGAGATCGGCGCTGTTGCTTAAAAGCGGGTGCGTCGTCACCAACGGCGATATCGCGACGGCCAACGCGGTAGAACCCAGCACGATTAGTGGCGCCACGGCCAGCACCACGCTC
>DATCCA010000008.1:0-6711 GCA_036511575.1 Acidimicrobiales bacterium | reverse complement strand
GTCGCCCGCGCGGGTCGACGGCGAGGCGCGTTCCGAGCCCGCCGGTCGCGTGCAGCGCTTCGCTCAGCACGTCGACATAAATCTGCGGTGACGCGGACACCAGGACTACGTCGTGACCCTGGTCAAGGTGCCACTGCAGGCGAGCCAGCAGGGGAGCTCGTCCCCGGTGCTCGAGGTGATTGAGCGCGAAGCTTCGCGAGGCAGCGGCCACGTCAGCGAGGTCAGTGCCGGCGAGCAGTTTCTTGAAGAGCCGCTCCTTGGCGCTGTCAGCCCAGCGGCTCGAGCGAAGGGCACCCACCGTGAGGGGCACAAGGAGAGAAAACGCCGCTCTTCGCGTACGGCCCTTCCCGGCAATTGTGGCTAACCACTGAAAGACACTTCCGCCCTCGGTCAACGTCCCGTCGACGTCAAAGGCGGCGACGACGGGCGCCGTTGGTTCGCTCATCGCACCAGTCTCACAGCCCGCGCGCGCGGTCCTTTCCAATTACCTACAAACCCGAGAGATTTTGACAACAATTGCCCGTCAACCACTAGGGTTGGCCTGTTCAGTCAAGGGACTGGCATCTTGCAGGCAAGGAGAACGACATGGCGATTCGACTCGGCGACGAGGCTCCAGACTTCACAGCGGAGACCACCGAAGGTCCAATCAGCTTTCACGAATGGCTCGGCGACGGTTGGGGCATCCTCTTTTCGCACCCCAAGGACTTCACACCAGTGTGCACGACGGAGTTGGGCGCCTTTGCCGCACGCAAGGCCGACTTCGACAAGCGCAACACGAAGTTGATCGCCGTCTCAGTTGACGACGTTGCCTCGCATCAGCGATGGAAGAGTGACATTGGTGAGACCCAGGGTGCAGAGCTCAACTTTCCGATTATCGGCGACGAGACGCACCGTGTCGCGGACCTCTACGACATGATCCACCCAAATGCCAGCGACACGATGACCGTGCGCAGCGTCTTCATTGTCGACCCGAACAAGAAGGTCAAGCTCACGTTGACTTACCCGGCAGCCACCGGTCGCAACGTGGACGAGATTGTGCGCGTCCTCGACTCACTACAGCTCTCCGCCAAGTTCCCGGTGGCGACGCCGGTTAACTGGAAGGACGGCGATGACGTCATCATCGCCAATTCAGTGAACGACGATGACGCCATGGAGAAGTTCCCCAAGGGATTTCGCAAAGTGAAGGACTACCTGCGCTTCACCCCGCAGCCCAACAAATAGCTTCGCGATTTGCATTGATGCGGCCACCTTCGCGGTGGCCGCATCGTGCGCTTCGACCTCTAGGGTGACGCGTATGGACAATTCGACGGCGTCTCCCAAGACCTTCAGTTACGCGAACCAGACGGTCCAGCGTCTGGGCTACGGCGCGATGAGGATCACGGGAGACGGTATTTGGGGTTACCCCGATGACCGCGAGCAGTGCGTTGCGGTACTGCGTCGAGCCGTCGAGTTGGGCGTTGACTTCATCGACACCGCTGACTCGTACGGTCCCTACGTCTCCGAAGAGCTCATCTTCGAAGCGTTGCATCCCTACGGATCGGTGAAGATTGCGACGAAGGCCGGTTTCGTGCGGACTGGCCCTAATGCCTGGACGGAGTGCGGACGTCCCGAGTACCTCCATCAGGAGTGCGAGATGTCGCTGCGGCGACTCGGTCAGGAGTCACTCGACCTTTTCCAACTGCACCGAATCGATCCGAAAGTTCCCGCGGAGGAGCAGTTCGGCATGTTGAAGGGTCTCCTCGACGCGGGCAAGGTGCAGGCGGTCGGACTCTCGGAAGTGAGCGTCGAAGAGATTGTCGCGGCACGAGCGATCGTGCCAATCGCGACCGTGCAGAACCTCTACAACTTGACGAATCGTAAAAGTGAAGATGTCCTGGACTACTGCGAACGCGAAGGCATTGGTTTCATCCCGTGGTATCCCGTTGCCGCCGGCAACCTCGCCAGAGCGGGCGGTCCGCTCGATACGCTGGCGCGCGAACGCGCCGTGACGGTCGGTCAATTGACGCTTGCGTGGCTCTTGCATCGCTCGCCGGTGATGATGCCGATTCCTGGCACGTCCAAGTTGGGTCACGTTGAAGAGAACTGCGCCGCGGCCACCGTGACGCTCGACGACGACACTTTCCACACCGTAGATCAGCTGCTCGTTTAGTTCGAGCGTTCCATCTGTTCGACTAACGAGTTTCGCAGGTCACGTTTCAGAACTTTGCCCTGCGGATTTCGCGGGAGCGGGTCGGCGCGAAAGAAGATCTTTGTCGGGACTTCGAAACGGGCGAGGTGAGACGCCACGTGACGGATAATCTCCTCTGCTTCAATGACCCGTCCCGGGCGCAGCACGATGACGGCCGCGACCTCTTCACCCATCGTGGCGTGGGGAAGTCCCACGACGGCGCAGTCGGCGACGTCGGCGTGTTCGAAGATCGCGGCCTCGACGATCACTGAATAGACATTCTCGCCACCGCGAATGATCATGTCCTTGGCCCGATCGACGATATAAACAAAGCCTTCGTCATCGATGCGCGCAATGTCACCGGTGTGGAGCCATCCCTTAGTAAACGCCTTGGCGGTCGCGTCGGGTTTGTTCCAGTAGCCGCGAACGACGTTCGGCCCCTTGATCCAGAGTTCGCCGACGACGTCGGGGCCGGAGGGGAGATCGGACGACGGCTCATCGCCCTCGAAGTCTTCGGGCACGATCGCGATCTCTGACACCGGGACGGCCGGACCGCAACTCTCTGGTTTATCGACGTAGTCGGGGCCACCGTTGAGACAGACCGCGGCAGATGTTTCGGTGAGTCCGTAGCCGTTGCCCGCTTGACCGCCGGGGAAGGCCGCGCGGATTCGCTTGACGAGGTCCGGCGGTGCCGGTGCGCCGCCGTAGGAGACGGCCTTGACGCTTGACGTGTCAAAATTCTTGAAGTCGGGGTGGTCAAGAATCTGCATGGCAATGGTCGGCACGCCACCGAATGTCGTGAGTCGCTCCGATTCAATCAAGGCGAGCGCCTGTCCGGCGTCGAAATGGTGCATCATGACGAGCTTTCCGCCCGCGGCGGTCGCCGTGATCATCGAGGCGAGGCACCCCGTCGCGTGAAAGAGCGGCACGCTCAACAGGCCGGCGTTGGGGATGCTCTCGCCCTTGTTGTCGAGATTCCCAACCCCAAAGCGCAGCGTCGCTCGTTGACCAACGAAAAAGAGATTCATCAGATTGGTGACGGCGTTGCGGTGCGTTCCAACGGCACCCTTGGGGTGCCCGGTCGTGCCCGACGTGTAAAACATTGTCGCGTCATCATCCGGTTCGATCACGATATCGGGCGGCGTGGCTCCTGGATCGACGGTCCCTATGAATTCATTGAAGTCGATGATGCGAATTCGATCGTGGCTCGCGCCCAGCTTCGCGGGACGCGACGGATCTTCACTGATGACGATGACCGTCGTGAGGTCGCCCAGATCGGCGAACTGCGAGCGAACGCGCTCGAGACGTTCCTCGTCGACGAACAGGACCGATGATCCCGAGTCGTTGAGACCGTACTGCAACTCTTCGGGCGTCCACCACGCGTTGATGGGCACCGCGACCGCACCGGTGACGATGGTGCCCCAGAACGCGATGATCCATTGGGGGAGGTTGCGTGACGCAATGGCGACGCGGTCACCCTTTTTTACGCCGGCACCGAACAATCGTTCGGCGAGCGTTGACGCAGTGCGGTAGTGCCCGTCGAAGGTAAAACGCTGACCTTCGTAGACGAGAAAGTCGCGGTCTGCGTGCGAGAGTGACAGGTCGAGAATCTGACGGAGATTCGCCGGCGCGTGTTTCCAAATGGTCATCTCAATGCCGGCGATCGACGTGCGCTCGGTCTCGAACATTTGGCCCGGCGCCATCATTTGGGTGTTCGCCTCCGCGATCGAAAGAGGTCCGTCGCTCATGAGGGCGAGATTACTTGGTGCTCGTTGCCGGCGGAAACAGCGTGTCGCGATAGTGGGCGAGTTCCGCGATCGACTCAAGGATGTCATCGAGCGCGCGGTGGGCGGTCGCCTTCTCGGGCAACGCGTCCAAGACGTCGGGGTGCCAGCGACGGGTCAGTTCCTTCAAGGTGGAGACGTCAACGTTGCGGTAATGAAAGAACTCTTCGAGCGTGGGCATGTACTCCTGGAGGAATCGTCGGTCCGTGCCAATGGAGTTACCGCAGAGTGGAATTGAGCGCGCTTCGGTGATGTGTTGCTTCAAGAAGGCGAGGGTCTGCGCCTCCGCCTCTTGGGTCGTCACGGTTGACGCGTTGACCGCATCGATTAACCCAGACTTCGTGTGCATCTCGGTCACGAAGTCGCCCATCTCCTTCATCTGTTCGGGCGACGCGTGGATCACCAGGTCGGGACCTTCCGCAATAACCACGAGGTTGTCATCGGTGATCAACGTCGCGATCTCAATGATGACGTGACGCTGTGGCTCGAGGCCCGTCATCTCTAAATCCATCCACACCAGCACGTGTCGACCTTAGTGAATGCATTATGTGACCTCGCCATTGCTGGCGATAGCCTCGGCCTATGGAAATCCAGGTCAAGTTGTTGCATCCCGATGCAACACTTCCCTCCTACGCGAATGAAGGCGATGCGGGATGCGACTTAGTGGCCGTCGAGTCCTGTGTTCTACAAGCCGGGGGAGGTCGGGCCATGATTCCTACTGGTTTCGCCGTGGCGATTCCTGTGGGCCACGGTGGCTTTGTCTTACCTCGAAGCGGACTGGCCGCGAAGCATGGAGTGACCTGCATCAACTCGCCGGGACTGATTGATGCGGGGTACCGCGGCGAGGTGATGATCGCGCTCGTCAACCTCGATCCCACCACGGACTACGAAGTTCATAAGGGCGACCGCATCGCGCAGTTGGTGGTCATGCCCGTCCCTTCGGCACACTTTCGAGCGGTTGAGGAACTGCCGCCAGCGCGGCGCGGCGTGGGAGGCTTCGGGAGCAGCGGTCGATGACGCGACGACTCGGACCACTTGATAGCGCTTTCGTCTTGTTGGAAGTGCCGGGCTCGGCAATGAACATTGGCGCCGTGATCGAACTCGATTTTGGTGACGTGGCCGATCCGAAGGAGCGCTTCGAACTCATTCGACGCAACATCGCTGAGCGTCTTCACGAGATACCGGTGCTGACGCGGCGGATTGTTCGAGCGCCTTTTGACATCATGTGGCCCGTGCTTGTGCCCGACCAACGTTTTGATCTGGATCGACACGTGTCGCGGGTGGCGTTGCCCAGCCCCGGTTCTCCCGACCAGTTCGACGAGGCGATCTCCGAGTTCTTCTCACGGCCACTGGTGCCCACGCGGCCTCGCTGGCAGTTGCTCATCATCGAAGGACTGCACGACGGACGAGCAGCGGCTGCGTTGAAGGTCCATCATTCGCTGGCCGATGGCGTTTCGGGAGCAGAAACGTTCGCGAGCCTCTTCGATATTTCGCCCGAGGTCCGGCCTCCCGCTCCCAAAGTCGAATCCATCGAAGACGATGGGTCGATTGAAACGTCATTCGCACTGGTGCGAGTTGGACTTCGTCGCCTACGCGAGCGGCCCTCGCTGATGGTGGACGCTGTCACATCATGGATCGCGCGCCTGGTATCGATTCTTCGTGCCGTGGCCCAGGTCGCGCTCGTTCGAGGACGCAAGCGCTCAACACCAGGTCAGCCCTCGATCTTCGAGGCGCGGCGAACGTCGCTGAACGCTACGGCAGGTGTCGAGAAGGTGTATCACCGTACCCGCGTGTCGCTGGCCGACGCGAAGCGCGCGGCGAAGAGTCACGGGGCGTCGGTGACCGACTTCGTGATGGCCACCACGAGCGGCGCGCTTCGTCGACTTCTCATTGACCGCGGCGAGGAGCTGAAGCGAGACCTGATTGCATTTGTGCCCATCAATGTCCGTGGCGAGGGTGACACCGCCGAACTGGGCAATCAGATCTCGGGAATGCTGGTTGCACTTCACGCCGACATCGTCGACCCCTTCGTGCGGTTGATGGCGATCGCAAAGGACTCCGCGAAAACCGTGGGCGTCCAGCGCCAGAGTCGCGCACAGATGTTCCAAGACATGCCACGACTGCTCGGCCCGATGGCCCTGTCACTGGGCGGCAAGTTGACATCAGCCTTCGGACTCTTTGATCTCCTTCCGCCGATGGCCAACTTGATGGTCTCATCAGTGCCGGGTCCGCCTCTTCCTCTGTGGCTCAGTGGCCACCGGGTCGTGTCGGCGGCGCCCGTCGGGCCACTGCTCGGTCCGTTCTCACTCAACGTCACGGTGCTCGGTTTCGAACAGAACCTAGAGTTCGGTCTCCTGGGGAGTGCGGAAACCATGCCCGACCTCGCGGTGCTTCGCGACTTCATACGTGACGAGGCATCGATACTGATGGGAACCACTCACTGACGTGGGTTGGCCGACGACGATGCGTGGGCTAATATGTACGTTCACGCGGACGTAGCTCAGTTGGTAGAGCGCGACCTTGCCAAGGTCGAGGTCGCCGGTTCGAGCCCGGTCGTCCGCTCCATGGGGTACGTACCTCGTTGCCGATGTGCGCACCCAACTCCCGGCCCTGAAAAAGGGCTCATCGGATTCTGGTGGGGAGTTGGCGCCCTGAATCGACTCAGCAACTGAGACGACGAAGGTGCTTCAGTTGTAGTTGTGAGAAAACAAACAGAAAACACCTTCGTCCTGTCCGACCCTAGTGAAATCCTCGAAGCCC
>DATCCA010000007.1:0-4776 GCA_036511575.1 Acidimicrobiales bacterium | reverse complement strand
GTGCCGTTGATGATGAACGTTCCCTGTTCGGTCATGATCGGGAAGTCACCCATGAAGACGGTCTGCTCTTTGATCTCGCCGGTTTCGGAGTTCAAGAAGCGTGCGCGCACGAAGATGGGTTGTGAGTACGTCGTGGCGCGCTGACGGCACTCTTCGACCGTGAACTTTGGCGGACTCTTTAAGTCCGCGTCATCGGGATCAAACTCGAGTTCGAGTGAGAGTCGACCGGTGAAGTCGGTGATTGGTGAAATCGCCTCGAAGGCCTCGCGGAGTCCCTGCTTCATAAACAGGTCAAAGGAATCTCGCTGGATTTCGAGGAGGTTGGGCAAAGGGTGAGCTTCACCGAGTGCCGAGAAGTTAAATCGCTCTGGGCTAGTGGACCGAGACGTCAACGGTCTATCCTCCGTGTTGGTGGGTGGTTACTGCTGGCAAATGCCGGGAACACGTACAAAACGGCGTCAAGAGATGACAAAGTTAGGTGCAAGGACACGGTCTTACAACACTAGCGGGAAATTCAGGGTATGCGCAACTGGCGCTCCCCCCTAGGAGACACGCTGCCGTTGAAACGGTTGCGCTTACCCTAGGAGGGTTCAGGGTCCCGGTCAAGTACTCCCCCGGAAAAGTGCCTACCCCGACCGGTCGCCCGGCCGGGGTAACACTTCAAAAGCCTGTAATTACTTGACTTCTACCGTCGCGCCGGCGGCCTCGAGGGACGCCTTGGCCTTGTCGGCGTCGGCCTTGGAAACCTTCTCCAAGACGGGCTTCGGTGCGCCGTCGACGAGGTCCTTCGCTTCCTTCAGACCCAGGCTGGTCAGTGCACGCACTTCCTTGATCACCTGAATCTTCTTGTCGCCACCGGCCGTCAAGATGACGTCGTAGTCGCTCTTCTCTTCTGCGGCGGGGGCCTCAGAGCCTCCACCACCAGCGGCGGCCGGTGCGGCCACGGCCGCCGGGGCAGCTGCGGTCACGCCGAACTTCTCTTCGAACTCCTTCAACAGTTCACTGAGCTCAATAACGGAGAGCTCCGCAATGCCGTCGAGGATCTGTTCCTTGGTCAATGTTGCAGCCATGGTGATTCCTTTCTCTTCTTCGTTTCGTACTTCGTTGACTTGGTTATTCGGCCGGTTCGCTCGCGGCGTCCTCTGCGGGCGCCTCGGTTTCAGCCTCGGGCTCGGCAGCGGGTGCCTCCTCCTCGGTGGCTACAGCCTCGGGCTCGGCGCTGGGCGCCTCCTCCTCGACTGCGACGTCCGCGACAGGTGTCGCGTCGTCGTCGCTCGCTGCCGGAGCAGCTTCCTCGACCCCGGCCGGAGTCTCGGCGGCTTCGTCGACCGACTCAACAGCCGGAGCGACAGAGCCGCCCTTGCTTTCGAGCAGGGCCGAGAGGCCGTAGGCGAAGTTTTGCGGAACGGCCTGCAAGAGGGCGGCCATCGTGCGCAGCGGTGAGGCGAGCAGGCCGGCGAACTGGGCCAACATGACGTCGCGACTGGGGAGATCGGCGAGGGCGTTGAGGTCGCTCTTGGTGAGCGGCTTACCGTCAACGACGCCACCCTTCACGATCAACTTGGGGGTCTCGCGGGCAAAGTCGCGCAGCGCCTTGGCGACGGCCGAGACGTCACCGTCCACGAAGGCGATGGCCGTCGGGCCCACGAGGAACTCGGACAGCGACTCGACGTCCGTACCGGCAATGGCGCGACGAACGAGCGTGTTCTTGAAGACCTTGTAGTCGGCACCAAGAGTACGGAGCTGACGGCGCAAAGTGGAAATTTGAGCCACGGTGAGACCGCGGTACTCGGTAACGACCGCGGTCGTCGTCGTTTCGACGCGGCTCTTTACCTCGTTGATGGTGGCGACCTTGTCGGGCTGCAACTTGCTCATACTGCTCCTTCGCCGGATACCGCCCGGTTCGGGCCGGGACATCCAAGCGAACGAGTCTCAGTCAAGACTCGAACTCCTCGTCAGGCGGACCAATTGGTCACTTATGGGTATTCCCCACCGGATGTCTTCGGCGTTCTTTCAAAATCTGTGGCACAGGCTTCGTGCGGTCCTCAATGCTAGTGACGCGAAACAACCGCGTCAAAACGACTCAGGCGTTGACGAGGGCCTCGTCGGCGTCCTTGGTGCGTGCCGGGTCAATCTTCACGCCCGGGCCCATGGTCGAGGAGACCGTGACGCTCATGATGTAGCGACCCTTGGCGCTTGCGGGCTTCACGCGAACGATCTCGTCGATGACGGCCTGCACGTTGCGCACCAGGTCATCACGGCTGAAACTCACCTTGCCGACGCGCAGTTGCACGTTGCCGATCTTGTCGGTGCGGTACTCAACGCGTCCGCCCTTGAACTCGGTGACGGCCTTGGCGACGTCCATGGTGACGGTGCCCGTCTTGGGGTTGGGCATGAGACCACGCGGTCCGAGCACTCGGCCGAGTCCACCGACTTGACCCATGAGGTCCGGCGTCGCGATGGCGACGTCAAAGTCAAGGAATCCACCGGCGACCTTGGCGACGAGGTCCTCGGCGCCGACTTCGTCGGCGCCCGCGTCGCGCGCGGCCTGGGCCGCTTCCCCGGCGGCGAAGACGGCCACGCGGTTGGTCTTGCCGGTGCCCGCGGGCAGCGACAGCGTGCCGCGCACGATCTGCTCGGCGCGACGGGGGTCGACGCCCAGACGGATTGCGAGCTCGACGGTCTCGTCGAACTTGGCCGTCGAGAGGTTCTTCACCTTGTCGAGTGCCTCGGGAATCGTGAGCAACTCCTCGCGGTCAACCTGGGCCAATGAGTTCTTGTAGTTCTTGCCGTGCTTCATGTTCTCTCCTAGCCCTTGACCGAGATGCCCATGGAACGAGCGGTGCCCGCCACTTGGAGCTTCGCCTGCGCGAGGTCGTCGGTGTTCAGGTCCTTCAGTTTGGTCTTGGCGATCTCTTCGATCTGCTCGTCGGTGACGGTGGCGACGACCTCGCGGCCGGCGAGGTGCGCGCCCTTGGCCACGCCGGCGGCCTGGCGCAACAGCACCGGGGTCGGCGTGGTCTTGAGGACGAATGAGAACGAACGGTCGTCGTAGATCGTGATGTCAACGGGGATAACGGTGCCGCGCATCGACTCGGTCGCCGAGTTGTACTGCTTGCAGAACTCCATTGTCTGAATACCGTGCGGCCCAAGGGCCGTACCGACTGGCGGCGCGGGTGTGGCGCCGCCCGCCTCCAGCTGGATCTTTACGACTGCAACAATTTTCTTAGCCATGATTCTCTCCTTGGGCGTTTTCTAGAGCTTGGTGACCTGGGTGAAGTCGAGCTCCACCGGGGTCTCTCGTCCGAAGATGTCAACTAACACCTTGACCTTCAACTGGTCCTCGTTGATCTCGGCCACGTGGCCCGAGAACGTGGCGAAGGGACCGGTCTTGATCTGCACGGTGTCGTTGACCTCGAACTCGTGGGTCGGCATGCGTCGCTTGGCCTGGGGCACTTCAACGCCTTCGACGTGGGGACGGATGATGTTGTCGACTTCGCGGCGCGTCAGTGCCGTCGGGCGCGTCTTCTCGGCCCCGACGAAACCGGTCACGCCCGGCGTTGAGCCAATGACGTAGAAGATTTCGGGGTCCGGTTCGCAGCGAATCAACAGGTAGCTGGGGAACATGCGCTTCGAGACGGTGACCTTCTTACCGGACTTGAACTCGGTGACGTCTTCTTCGGGCAGGTAGATCTCGTAGATCTGGTCTTCGAGCTCGCGACTCTTGATGATGTTGCGTAGCGCGCCAATGACCTTCTGCTCGTGACCGGCGAAGGTGTGCACGATGTACCAGCGACCAGCCCGGTCGAAGGCGCTCTCGGCAATGGGCTCTTCGTCGTCATCTTCTTCGATGATGGTGATCTCGAGGATCTCCTCATCGGCGAGCACGACATCGTCGTTCGCTGCGTCATTCACTGGGGTCTCAATATCACTCATGGCTGCCTTACTTCGTGAAGAGGAACGTGACGAACTTGGAGAAGCCGTAGCCCAGTCCGAAGATGAGTGAGGTCATAAAGACCAGGACGAAGAACACGATCGTGGTGTAGTTGATGACCTCGGGACGAGTGGGCCAGGAGACCTGACGCATCTCTTCACGGATCTCGCGGAAGAACTGACGGGGCCTGGTGCGCTGGCTGCGGCGACGTTGCACGTCCTGAGGCGAGGTGCGACGAGGGGCGGCCGTGCCGTCGGCACCGACCTGACCCTGCTTCTGCATCATTCGCTTCTGTTCGCGATTCATCTCACGTCTCTCGTTCGAACTTCTTCCAACAAAACTCTCATTGCGCAGGGCAGGAGGGACTCGAACCCCCAACCACCGGTTTTGGAGACCGGTGCTCTACCAATTGAGCCACTGCCCTTCGTTGCCTCGCGTCACAACGTGACGAGTGGCGTTAGGGAACATGAATCTTACCACCCTGCCCCGAAGACTCCAACTAGCGGGTCTCCTTGTGCAGCGTGTGCTTGCGCTCCCACTGGCAGTACTTGGACATCTCAATGCGCTCGCGGTCGTTGACCTTGTTCTTCATCGTGATGTAATTGCGACGTTTGCAGTCCTCGCAGGCCAACGTGACCTGCACTCTCTTTTCATTCTTCGCCATCGTTCTCTCTCTTTCACTGCGTTCTACGGATAAGTCCTGCCTGGTAGCGGCGGCGGGAGTCGAACCCGCGACACCACGATTATGAGCCGTGTGCTCTAACCACCTGAGCTACGCCGCCTGGCGAGCCCTCTGTCGGGATTGAACCGACGACCCCTTCCTTACCATGGAAGTGCTCTAC
>DATCCA010000006.1:0-10633 GCA_036511575.1 Acidimicrobiales bacterium | reverse complement strand
CCGAGACGTCGCTGAATGGTGGGCAGCGCGACCTGGACGATCGTGACATCGACCAACAGCATGAACGTCGCGCCACAGACCGCGATAAGGGTCAGCCATCGTCGGTCGAGTTGGCGCATTGAGAACTCCCTGTAAGTCGTACCGGCGGTCAAGTGACCAGACATGGCCATTCAATCGTTCGCGCATCTTAAAGGTGACATTGCCTGCGTCGCACCCTTACGGCAAAGTGGCGACAGCGTTTTGTCGCGAGATGAATGTGCGGCGGTCCAAGCCCCGCATCGCTCGAGTTGTACTGTCAGACACATGTCGCGATCGTCCTGCCCGTTACATCGATGAAGGTGCTACATCGTACGCTGGCGGGAGTTGTGATTCTCTTACTGAGCGCCGTTGGCCCCGTCGCTGATGCCTCGCAGAGCACCGTGTCAACAGTGGCGCGCGTGTGGACCGAGCCGGCGAGTGGCTACGGGTTTCTCGACAGCGCCATTCTGCAGGCGCGTCACAGCATCGACATGTCAATGTACGAACTGGCGGACACGACGTTGGAAAATGATCTGATCGCCAAAGCAATTTCAGGAGTGGACGTGCGAGTGCTCCTCGACAGTGACTTCAATGGCAAAAGCGACAACGCCTCGTCCTACGCGCTCTTGCACGCCAGTGACGTCCACGTGGAGTGGGCGCCACCGAATCAGATATTCCACGCGAAATACGTTGTCATCGACGGAGTCCACGCCTACGTCGGGTCGGGCAACCTCGCGTCGCGCGACTACGCGTCGACGCGAGATTTTTGGATGGAGGACACCACGTCAAGTGACGTGCACGCGGTTGCATCGACGTTTGGTACCGACTTCGCCCACGGTGCGGTGCCCGCGCGGGCCTCGAGAGGGCTCATTTGGAGTCCGGGCTCGACCGCCGCCCTCGTAGACCTCATTGGTTCGGCGCACCACTCATTGCTCGTTGAGAACGAGGAGATGGACTCGGCGTCGATTGAGCAGGCACTCGAACTCGCCGCCGCCCGGGGCGTCTTGGTCAACGTCGTGATGACGTCGTCATCCGAGTATGCCGTGGCACTGCGCGGCCTGGCGAGCGATGGCGTGCACGTGCACGTGCTCGGTGCAAGTCAGCTTTACATCCACGCCAAGGTGATCTGCGCCGACTGCTCGGGTGGCGTGGGGACTGTCTTCATTGGCAGCGAAAACTTCTCCACGTCGTCGCTCTCCTACAACCGCGAACTCGGTCTCATTACCAAGACGCCCGCGGCAGTTCGGGCCGTGGTGAGCGCGGTCGATGCTGACTACAGCATCGGCGCGGCGATCACCGCGCCGGCTACGACGCCTACGCCACCCCCGACGTCGTCGGGCGGCGCAGTCGCCATAACCGCGTTCGAAGCGTCGATCGCGCGTGGCGCCGAGGATTCGCTCAGCGTCCACTCGCGTACGGCGGACGACGCATGCTCGTTACGAGTGGTATTGCCCAGTGGGTACGTGAGTCAGTCCCACGGCCTCGGGTCGGCCCGGGCAAATAGTGCGGGGAACGTCGACTGGACCTGGGAGATTGGCCCGAACACTGGTCCCGGCACCGCGCACGCGACCGTCACCTGTGGGGCCGGTTCGCTGAGCCGAAGCTTCACCATCACGTAACGCCGTCAGGGACGGGCGTGATTTCCTCGCGCTGCGCTTCTAAAACTGGCTGTAATGCACGTTGACGGACTTACCGTTGGACAGCGTGATCCGGAAGGTGTGAATACCCCGAGGCGTACCGGGCCGGACAGTCACTCGAACGGTCAAGCGGCTCCCCGTGTCGTGGGTCACGCGCGCGACGGTGCGTCGTCCGATGCTGCTCACAATTCTTGGTTGGCCGAAGAAGCCGGAGCCGATGATGGTGACGGTCCTCGTTTGACCGGTCCACGCGCCGCCAATAACGCGGGTCGCGCGCAGTGGAACCTTGGAGACAGCGGAGATGATGAGCGATCCCGCTGCGTAGTTGTACGCGCTGGCGTAGATGCCCTGGTCGGTACTGGGCGTCACGACCACCGTCGCGTTCGCGGGAAGGGCCAAGTACGTGCCGACAGCCGACGGTGCAGTCGTTGACGCGGCGTAGACAGTTGGGGCGACACCGGTGTAGGTGAACGTGTCCTTGGTCACGACGGCCTTGTCGGCGGCCGTGAGTCCGGTCACGACCGCAACGATGTCAATCGGTTGGCCAACGGTGACGTTGGTGGCGCGAGCGCTGATGGTCAAAATACCGGGGGTGATAGTGGTGGAATGTGTACCAGCGCTGGACGTGAAGTAATCGGTTTCGTTACCGACGGCGGTGATGGTGGCGTAGTACGCGTCGCCGGGGGTCAACCCGGTAATGGTTTCGGTGCCACTCGTGTTGCCCGTCACTTCCTTAACGACGGAGTTGTCCTTTGCGAGTCGAACTGTCACGTTGCTCGACTGGGCATTGGGGTTCGGCGTGAAGTTGACGACGATCGAGCTCGGTGAGACCAGTGACACCGAAGGCGCGGGCGGCGTCGCCAACGTCTCGGTCACGGTGATGATCGGCGACTTCGCCAGGTTGGTCTCGGTCCCAGTGGAGGTGGACTTTTCGGTGGCGGCCCACGTCTGCGCACCGACGCTCTGCGTGGCGACGGCGCCCGGGCCCTTCGCGCCGCGCGCGCCGTAGTTGATGGTGAGGGTGGCGCCCGTGGCGAGGGTCACACCCAGTACGACAATGGTCTGTGCGTCAACCGTAACGGTCCCGGCGCTGGCGGTCGTGTAGCCCGCGGCGGTGCCCGTCGTCGACGGCGGGGACCAACCGGTAGGAACGGTGAGATGCACGCCGCCGCTCGACACGCCGCCGGTCGCGGCCGTGTAGGTGAAGGTAATCGTGTGGGCCGAGGAGCCAAAGGTGACACTCGTCGTTTTGGTCGTGAGTGTGCCGGTACCGTTCGCCGCGGCCGCACCGGCCGGGCCAGCAATGCCCACAACGAGGCCTGACGCCACGAGCAAAAGGGCGAGGAGCCACTGACCCGACAGACCGAACACGTTCACTCGAGCATTAGTTGTTTGCATTGTCAGACCTCCATTAGGTGACTGCGTCGCCGCTCTGACGATTTGCATCGATTGCTTCCTGTCCCGAACGACCATCCAAAATCTGTGACATCGACGGTTGATCACTCGTCCAGCGCGCCATGAGATCGAGGGCCGGATACTGCTCTGCACTCGAGGGCGACTGCACAATCGAGTCTTCAATTACTGGCACTTCCTCGGGCGTGCTGTCCGTTTGCAGCACGTCAGCGCGTTTTGTGGAAATCCTGTCTCGTAGGCTCGACCTCGAAGTTGCGGGCTTATCTGCTCGCACGTCGCACCTTCAGTGAGTAAATAGTCACAAACCAGTCTTCAGCTCTTAGATGGACCGACCATCTGAAAACCCTCGTGGTTGAAGGAAAACTCATCCTACGGGGCCCCTCGCGCGAACAATCGTCACCAGGCCATCTCTCAGGCAATTCTCAAACTGGGGCCAATGATTCGACGGAGGTTGGTTCGCGTCACCATCATTTATGTCCTCAGTGTTTAATTTCTTACGCCGCTGCGGTTGGAAGTGGCCTGTCGAGCCACAATCGAAGTCCGTCGCCAAATGACGAATGTCACGCCGATCGGCCCGAACCAATCGACGTGACATTCATGTACTGCACGCAGTTCCTGCGCGCTGGTGCGTCGCGGGGGGCGACGCACCAGCGGTGGCGTATCAGGCGCCCACGGGGAGCGGCGCTGAGGTGTCGAGTTGCGGGGGAGTGCGGATCACGGCCGCTGAGATGATGAGCCCGAGCAAGGCAATGAGGGCGCCCACTTGGAACGCCGTGGTGTAGCCGTGGGTCGTCGCGATGTGCGCCGCGGTTGTCGACGCTTGACCGTGTGCGGCGCTCACCAGGTGGCTGTACTTGGCATTCGCCGCGTTGATGGCGATGCTGGAGAGTATCGCCAAGCCCAGTGCACCACCAACTTGCTGGGTGGTGTTGAGCAACGCCGACGCGAGGCCCGCCTCGTCGGGGCCCACTCCCGACACGGCGGCCAAAGTGAGTGGCACGAACGAAAGACCCATGCCAACCGAGACGATCAGCAACGGAATGAGGATCGAGTCGTAGTTGCTGTGAATGGTCAGTCGCGTCAACAGTTCAAGTCCGACCACCGAGGCGGCGGGGCCAGCCAGTAGAGGGATGCGTATTCCGATTCGCCCAATGAGTCGAGAGGTGATGAGGGCCGCAGCCATCAGGCCGACGGTCATGGGCAAGAAACCGAGACCGGTCTTCAGAGCGCTCCAACCGAGCACGTTCTGCAAGAACTGCGTAAGGAAGAAGAACATCGAGAACATCGCAGTACCGATGCAGAGCATCATTGCGTAGACGCCGGACCGGTTGCGGTTCTTGAAGATCGAGAGCGGCATCAGTGCACCGATCGTCCCGGTCTCAATCAGTACGAAGGCGCCGAGTAGTACCACGGCCAAGGCGAGCGGGACGATTGTGCTGGTCGCGGTCCAACTGTGACTCGCGACGTTGGACACTCCGTAGACGAGCGACAGCATGCCGCCCGTGGCCGTCAGGGCGCCCGGTACGTCGAGGTGACCGGTGGTCGTCGACGATTCGTTCAACGCACGAGGCGTGAGGAAGAGGATGAGCGCGGCGATCGGCACGTTGACAAAGAAGATCCAGCGCCACGACACGAGGTCGACCAAGACGCCACCGAGGAGTAGACCGGCGGCGCCGCCGCCTCCGGCCATTGCGGCGTAGACGCCCATCGCCCGGTTGCGCAGGGGGCCTTCAGGGAAGTTCGTCGCGATCAGTGACAGTGCGGTCGGCGCGGCAATCGCGCCACCAATTCCTTGACACGCCCTCGTGATGATCAGCCACACGTCCGTGGTCGCAAAGCCTCCGAGGAGCGAGGCCACGGCGAAGATGCCGATGCCGATCATGAACATCCTGCGTCGACCAAAGAGGTCGCCGGTTCGACCACCGAACAGCAGTAGCCCGCCGAAGGTGAGCGCGTACGCCGTGACGAGCCACTCAAGGTTGTCGACGGAGAAGTTGAGACTGCGATGAATGGTCGGGAGCGCCACGTTGACGATCGTCGCGTCAAGCACGATCATGAGCTGTGCTCCCGCAATGACCGCGAGCGCGAGCCCGAGGTGCTTGCCTTCGGTATTGCTGCCGGTCAGTTCCGGCGTTTCGGTGGTTGTCATGGGGTTTCCTTGGTGTGTGGGGACTGGGAAGTTACTTTGAGGCGGTGGCGAGAGGGAGGATGACGTCGCGTCGAACTTGTTTGACGAACTCGGCATCCGGTAGCTCACCGGTAATGAGGACCTGCTGAATCAAAAGAGCGGGGAAAAGCGAGACCAGTAAATCGAGATTGCACTCGCGAGAGACCTCGCCGCGCTTGACCGCTCGCTCGAAGAGCGTGCGCATCGCTTCCATCCGAGGTTCAATCATGCGTTCACGAAAGACGTCACGTATCTCGGCGTCGTGGGCGAGGGCGGTAATAAGTCCCAGCATGATCTTCGCGTTGAAGCTGTTCTCCGGACTACAAAAACCTTCACTCATTGCTTCAAGGTCACCGGTGAGCGAGCCGGTGTCGGGATCGACCATCGAACCTTTTGAGCGTTGGAGCGCGTCGACAACCAACGCGGCCTTACCGGGCCAACGTCGATAGATCGTCGCCTTGCTGGCGTGCGCGCGGGCGGCGACGGCGTCCATGGTCAGGTTGTCGTAGCCAATCTCGGCGAGAAGGTCGAGCGTGGCCCGGCAGATCGCGACATCGCGACTGGCGTCGAGGGCGCGGCCCTGGTGCGCGGCGTCGTGTCCCACGCCCACGCTTTCGGTCTCTTCGATGGTCTCAGTTATGTCCATGATGTCGGTCTCTCGTCGCCCTTGCTGTACTGAACTGTATCGTACACCTAACTGTACGAAACCGTTCAGTATTTCCCAAAAATTTGGAAATACCTGATGAAAGGGGCTGTCGTACTTCGAAGGGCGTAAGAAGTCACGACTCTTCGGATGCCTGCGGTTACCGGACGCATCGACACCGACGAGGGTTCTAGACGGCCCTCATCTTGTTGTTGCGCGCGTCGTGGGTGACTTCGGCGAGTCCGAGCTTTTCAAGGAGCGGCGGAAGATACATTCCGAACCTGCCGCGGTAGCCCTTTCTCAGTCCGTACCAACCTTGCACGGGATTCGTATCGGATCGTCCCCACGCTTCGACCGTGCCGTCCGCTGCCGGCTTGTTCTCGTCGGCGGCGCCCAGTGACACCCAATCGCCCTGCTTGACGAGCCACGCGTGCAGGTCCTTCACGGCCGACAAGTGGTACTTGAGAGTGGTCGAACCCACCACGCACACGAGTGATTGCGGATCACTGTCCTTGTCTTCGTACATTTCGTACGCGGACGATCCCGGTGGCGTCGTCAGCTTCCACGGCTGTTCTTTCGTTCCTTCGGCCATTGTCACTCCCTCATGTGTCTCTATGACGCGACCGTGTCTTACGTCGCGAGGCGACTGCGTAACGTCGCCACACCGTCGCCCGACAACGTCGGCGCGAGTGGTCTCGTCGCCATCGCCGACAAGAGCGCCACGAGAGGACCATTGACATCTGGTCCCGTCCCGAACGACCAGTCGGCGTCAGTCGCGTTGAGGTGAAGTCCGGCAATCGTTTTCTTCGCCCGCACCGGCAAATTCGACCCCTTGAACATTTCGAGACAGGCCACCTTGGCTGCAGTCGACGAATCGTCGGCGATCCCGAGGGGCTGGCGGATGTCGTTGCCGTGCACCACCACTTCGCCGAGCATGGCCATTGCGGCGGCCGGGGGCTTGTTGGTGGTCGTCGTTCTCGCGCGAATTCTTGCAATGATCTCTTTTGGCGCCAGTCTCGCTGACGCGTGCGCCTGACGGTCCATCATGACGTTGAAACGCATTCCATTGGCGAGGAGCCCACCCAGGAACTTGGGGCCGGTCTGTTCGCCGGCGTTCATCATGTGCGCGGCGACCATCTGCACGTTCCAACCTTTGCAGAGTGTGTCCGCGCTCCACTGCTCGGCGGAGAGTTCGTCCAACATGTCGGCCACCCGTGAGCGTTCGGCATGGATCATGGCCCACGTGTCGGCGTCGCTCACGAACGCTCCTCTGGACTGGGGAGGGGACCTGGGTCGCCACCGGTCGCCACCACCGCGAGCCGGTCGAGCAGCGTCGTCCAACCCTGCGTGTGGTCCGTGACGGCGTCGTCGGGTAGCCCACTGTGCACCAGGCGCACTCGCGTCTCGTCGCCTTCGGGTATGAGCGTGATGGCCACCTTCGTGGATCCCGCAGGAATCGGATGACCGGGTTGGTTCCACCCGAAGGTGAAGACAAGCTTCTCGTTGGGCACCACCTCAATGAACTCACCCAGCGCGGGATGATCGCCCATGACCGTGACTTTGTAGACGCCGCCCGGTTTGAGGTCGAACTGCGCGTCCGATCCAATCCACGACTGCTGCTCGGGATCGGTCAGCAGTTCAAAGATCGTCGAAGGATCTGCCTTCACGAGTACCTCACACGTCAACTCAGCCATTTCCAGCATCCTTCTTTCTCTGGGCCGCTTCCGCGGCACTCTTCAATCGATTGAGGCCCCCCGACCAGTACTGATCGAGGAGGGTGCGAAGGTTCTCTATCTCGTCGACGTTGGCGCGGTAGAGGCGGCGATTCGCGTCACGCCGCTCACAGACCAGGTTGGCGTGGCGTAGCACGCCCAGGTGTTGTGAGACGGCCGAGCGCGTGACGTCGTGAAAGTGCGAGGCGATCTCTGACGCGGGAAGTTCGCTCGACCACACGAGGCGAAGGATCTCGCGCCGTCGAGGATCGGCGATGGCTTTGAGGGCGACGTCCATCGATTCAGTGTAAGCGACTGCTTACGTAAGGCGCAACTGAAATACGAACTTCGCAGTGCCGGCTCGTGCGCGGACACGATGCGTGTCGAATGTGTTCAACGAGTACGATCCGCCGGTTTCATCGAGGCCAGCGCGTGGCCGCTGATCAGTTGCACGATCCGGTCCCAGAAGATCGGCGCGAGGTCGTGGCCCATGCCCGCGATTCGTACGAAACGCGCACCGGGGAGGCACTCCGCCGTGCGAACACCACCGCTGATGTCAATGAGGGTGTCGGCGTCGCCGTGCAGTACCAGGGCCGGTACGTGCACCGTTCGCAGTGCCTCGCTTCGACTACCCGAGGCAATGATTGCGGCCAGTTGACGCGCAACGCCGCGAGGACTGAAGCACCGATCGAAGGCGTCACCGACGCGCTGGGCACAACGCTCGGGGTCGAACTGCGTCGGGCTGGTGTAGAGACGCTCGAGCGCTTGGCTGTTCGCAATGACCGACGCCCGATCGGATCCCGGCGGCGCGTAGAAGAGAGCCGCAACCTCGGCACTCGCGTGGCCGACCTCGGGGTCGCCCGTCGTGGACATGATCGAGATCATCGAGCGAAGACGCTCCGGATGGTCAATGGCCAACTGCTGGACGATCATGCCGCCCATGGACGTACCCATCACGTGGGCCACGGGCACTTCAACTGCGTCGAGCACGGCCAGCGCATCGTTGGCCATATCGGAGAGTCGATACGGCACGTGCGCTGGCTGGCCACTTCGCATAGCGCTCACGACGTCGCCAATGCGCGGAGTGAAGTCGTCCAGCTTGGTGGAGAGTCCGACGTCACGGTTGTCGTAGCGCACGACGAAGAAACCTCGGTCCACGAACTTCTGGGCGAGCGCCACGTCGAAGTTGGTGCACTGAGTGCCGAGACCGTTCACGACGAGGAGGGTCTCCTTGTGCGCGTCGCCGAACGTCTCGTAGTAGAGCTCGACGTCGCCGTTAGTCGCGATGGCCATTCATGCCTCTCATTCGAAGACGAGGCAGCCGTCGTCGAGATCGACGAGCGGCAGTTCGTCACGCTCGGCCCAGTAGTCCTGGGTATGGCGCCACTCCGGACGATCAAGTCGTTTCGGCATCAAGTGCATGGAACGCATGAGGTAACCGGGATTGAAGTATTCGGTGTCGATCCAGTCCATTGGTGTGTCGTCCGCCTCGTCGGGGCGTAGTCGAGGTGTCACGCGCGTCGCGCCGAGTTCGTCCATGTGCGCGAGCATTCGACAGGTGAAGTCACCGACCAAGTCAACGCGCAAGGTCCAACTCGCACGGAAGTAGCCAAAGATCCACACGAGGTTCGGCACGCCCGAGAACATGAGTCCGCGAAAGGTCACGGTGTCGGCGTAGTCGAGTGGCGCGCCGTCGACCGAGAACGCAATGTCGCCGAGCACGCTCAGGTGAAAGCCGGTCGCGGTCACGATGATGTCGGCGTGGAGTTCGGTGCCGGATTTGAGGAGCACGCCCTCTTTGGTGAACGTCTCGATCTCATCGGTCACCATCGAGGCCTGACCGGAACTGATGGACTTGAACATGTCGCCGTCGGGGAGGAACGCAATGCGCTGGCGCCACGGCATGTAGCGCGGCGTGAAGTGCGTTGCAACGTCGTAACCCTCTGGCAGCGCGGCGCGGACCAGATCGATGAGCGCCTCTTTGGCGAACTCGGGCTCCTCGAGGGCCAGTTGGGTGAGCGCACGAAGGTTGAAGAGATTCTCCCGGCGCACGATGTCGTGCACCCACTCTTCGGGCACGTCCAGTTCGCGTAGGTGGTCGGCCAACAGATTGCGATTCTCGCCGGTGAAAAAGTACGTGGGGGAGCGTTGCAGCACCGTCACGTGCGTGGCGTCGTCGGCGATGGCGGGCACGAGTGTCGCCGCGGTCGCGCCCGAGCCGATCACGATCACCTCTTGGTCCTTGTAGTCGAGGTCGTCGGGCCATGTTTGGGGATGGACAATGCGCCCCTCGAAGTCCTTCATGCCGGGCCACTCAGGCGTGTAGCCCTCGTTGTGTCGGTAGTAGCCCTGGCACATCCACAGGAAGTTCGTCGTGAAGACCGCGGCGTCCCCCTCCGTTCGCGCTGCGGTGACCGTCCAGAGATTGTTCGTACTGTCCCAGCTCGCGGACTCGATGTGATGTCCGTAACGGATGTGGCGATCGAGGTCATTCTCTTCAATAACGTCGCCGAGATACCTCTGAATCTCCGCGGCCGTCGCAATCGGTGCACTCGTCCAGGGTTTGAACCGGTAGCCGAAGGTATAGAGATCGCTGTCGGAGCGGATCCCGGGGTAGCGGTGCGTTTGCCACGTTCCGCCGAAGTGGTCCATTGCTTCGAGCATGACGAAACTGCGCTCGGGGTTCTGGGTGAGTAGGTGATAGGCCGATCCGATGCCCGAGATGCCCGCGCCAACGATGAGTACGTCGAAGTGCTCTGTCGTGATCGCACTCTTCACTTCTTCTTCAACGGTCGTGCTCATGAGACCCCCTCGTCACGTTCAATTCCGAGCGATCGCCGATCGCAATCGATGAAAACTTCTCAACCACTGGACATTAGACCTCTCGGGCGGCGTCGAACACTGCGAACGGTGTCGCGTCGTCGTGTCACGAAGAGCGCCGATTTCCCTAGTTCGTGGCGTTACTGTTTCAAGGTCGATCACAACGCGACGAAAGAGGACGCCATGAAGGCAGCGGTCTATTACGAGAACGGTGGACCGAACG
>DATCCA010000005.1:0-3977 GCA_036511575.1 Acidimicrobiales bacterium | reverse complement strand
GCGAGCCAGCTCCATGGCGTAGGGCAACGTGGCGTTGGCGAGCGCGTAGGTCGACGTGTACGGGAAAGCTCCGGGCATGTTCGCCACGCAGTAGAAGATCGAACCGTTGACCTCGAAGACGGGGTCCGAATGCGTGGTTGGATGCGTGGCCTCGAAACAGCCGCCCTGGTCGACCGAGATGTCAACGAGCACCGAACCGAGACGCATGCGCGCCACAAGGTCATTACTCACGAGCTTGGGCGCCTTGGCACCGACGACCAGCACGGCCCCGATAACAATGTCGGCGTCAAGGCAGGCCTCTTCGAGCGCGAGCGTGGATGACGCGATCGTCTGGACCCGTCCATCGAAGTGAATGTCCACCTGGCGCAGACGCTCCAGGTTGCGATCGAGAATCTTGACATTGGCGTGCAGTCCCGCGGCCATCGTCGCGGCCGCCAGGCCCGAGACCCCGGCGCCGATCACGACGACGTTCGCCGGCGCCACACCGGGCACGCCGCTAATGAGTGTTCCGTGACCGCCGCCCGGCCGCATCAAATGATGCGCTGCCATCAGTGGCGCCATTCGACCGGCCACTTCACTCATGGGCGTGAGCAACGGGAGCGAGTTGTCGCGAAGCCGCACTGTTTCGTAGGCAATGGCGACGTTGCCAGCGGCAACGAGTGCGTTGGTGCACTCGCGCGATGCGGCCAAGTGCAGATAGGTGAACAGGACTTGGTTCTTGCGCGCGCCGAGGCGCGGGTACTCTGGCGCGATCGGCTCCTTCACCTTCATGAGGAGGTCGCTCTCGGCCCACACGTCATCGGCACTCTCAATAATGGTGGCGCCGTTGGCGACGTAATCGCCGTCGGCAATGGACGATCCCTCGCCCGCGCCGCGCTCGATGAGCACCTTGTGTCCGGCACCGGTCAGCTCTCGCGCACCGGCGGGGGTGAGCGCCACTCGGTACTCGTCAGTCTTGATTTCCTTCGGTACGCCGATGATCATCGTTGATCACCCTTTCTGGTTGAGAGTGCCCAATCCACGGTAGCCACTCTTCGAGACCGTTCGCTGCGTCGCGCCATTGGTTCACCGGTAATTGTCGACGAGGCCCGGCTAGTGATCTTCGCGCACTACGAGAACCGGGCAGTGCGAGTAGTGCACGCACTGCGTAGAGACCGAACCCATCATGAGTCCCTTGAAACCCCCGACGCCACGTGAACCGACGACGAGCAACGCCGCATCGCCACTCGCCTCAATGAGGACCTCGGCGGGGTTGCCGGGCACGGCCAGCCATTCGACATCGAGTCCTTCACTCGACGGTGCGCTCGACATGATGCCTTCCATGAACTCGCGGGCCTCGGCTTCGACCTGTTCGTAGTAGTCCTTTCCGGTCGACCCGGTGACCGGCCTCTCCATCGCTGGGTAGGCGTACGTGACGTGCAGGTGGCCGTGGCGCAACTGCGTCTCCTCGATGGCAAACTCAAGCGCGTTCGTCGAGAGTGCGGACCCGTCGATACCGACGACGATAAGTGGGTTGTTGGTCATAGTGTCTGCTTTCTCACGTCAATTGACCGGTTCGGTGGGGGCGACAAACCCTTCGGTGACCAACGTCGGCGAATTCCGCGTCAACGTCTCGCCACGGAAGAAGGCCGGACGGAACGACTGCATTGTGAACATCAAGATGAGACCAAGCGCGAAGGCGCCCACGTCGAGCGTGAACGTCCCACCGATGGCGCGGCCAAGGAGTTCGAAGTGCGTGTAACTGTTGGCAGGATTCCAGTAGTACCAGAACGTCCAGCCCAGGATGTACCAGAGAATCAGACCCCCGAGGAGCGGCATCAGACCCTGGACGAAGAAATTGTGGACACTCTTAGTGAGTTGCTTGCGGTAGTACCAGACGCAGGAGAATCCGGTGAGTCCGTAGTAGAAGGCAATCATCGTTCCGAGCGAGTCCACCGAATCCGCGATGACGTGGCCAGCAGAGATGGAATTCATGATGACGTAAAGCACGATAGAAGCGAATCCGAAAGAAATCGTCGCGACCGTCGGAGTGAGGAATCGCCGGTGCATCTTTTTGAAGACGTCGGGTAGTGCCTTGTGTACCGACATTGAGAGCACCGTGCGCGCCGTCGGCAAGATCGTCGTTTGCGTCGACGCCGCGGCCGAAGAGAGAACCATTAGGAGCAGGAGGTGATCGAGGACCGAGGCCAGCGTCGAGTGACCGAAGATCGCCGGACCCAGGATCGACAGTACGTCATTCGTATGGCCCGGATTACCGAGACCGATGCCGTGCGTGCCAATTCCGGCGAACGACTGGGTGGCGATAATGACGAGCGCGTAGATCCCCAGCAGGATGAAGGTCGAGTAGATACCGGCCTTACCGGGAATCGTTTCGGCATCCTTCGACTCCTCGTTCAAGTTCAAGGCGGTGTCCCAGCCCCAGTAGATGAAGAGCATGTCAGACAGACCGATGACGAAGTAACTCCAGTGTTTGATCGCAAAGGGATTGAACCACGAAGCCGAGACGGCGAGGTGTCCGACCGGGGCCGAGCCGTCGCCGACGCGGATGAGGGCCCACACCGACATGACGATCAGCATGGTCAGTTCGACTCCCAGCAATGCCTTCTGAAAGTTGGCTGAGATCTCGATGCCGACGTAACAGATCCAGGTCATCGCGATAATCCAAGCGACGCCAACCAGTAGCACCCACACGCTCGACGCGTCGTTGCCAATGCCGTTGGCATTGAAGAGATCGAAGACGTACTGACCTGCGATCTGCGCGAGGCTCGCCATGACGATGACATCGGCGGCGAGAACACCCCAACCACCCATCCAACCCACTCGCGGGCTGAAGGCCCGGGTCGCCCAGGTGAAACTGGCGCCGCAGTCCGGGTCGGCTTTGTTCATTTGCGCGAAAGCCAGTGAGACGAAAAACATCGGAACGAACGCCAGAATCGTGACGATGGGTGCCTGGAGGCCAATTGCCGCGACGACAAATCCGAGGGTGGCGGCCAGGCTATAGGCGGGCGCCGTTGACGCGATTCCGATTACCGTGCTGGAGATCAGTCCGAGCGCCCCACTCTTAAGTCCCTTTTCCGGCGCCCGGTTTGCCGGTTCAACGAACAATGACACACTGCCCCCCTCAAGACATCGCGCCGTCGGCGCTCATCAGAATGTGCCAAATACTACGGCATGATTCAGCGAACGCGGTGAGTTGCGGAGAAAAGACTTCAGATGACATCACCGCACTCGACAACACTTTGTAACTCGTCGACCCCAAGAATCCATCGTCCCGAGGACTGCATTGAACCCTGCCAGCACCACCATAATTTCTCCTGCCACGCGGCGGCCCCGTCACTCGGCGGATCGACGACTCGCGCGAAGCGACGTGATGTCTTCAAATGAACTTCACGACTCGATGTTGTGCATTACGTGCTTCACGCGCGTGTAATCCTCGAAGCCGTACATCGAGAGGTCTTTGCCGTAGCCGGACCTCTTGAACCCGCCGTGAGGCATTTCGGCGACGAGAGGAATGTGCGTGTTGACCCATACGCAGCCAAAGTCCAGGTCGCGAGTGAAGCGCATCGCGCGACCATGGTCGCTCGTCCACACCGATGACGCCAGACCGTAGTCAACGCCGTTGGCCCACGCGAGCGCCTCGGCCTCGTCACTGAACTTCTGGACGGTGATCACGGGTCCAAAAATCTCGCTCTGGATCATCTCGTCGTCCTGATGCAAGTCCGCCACGACCGTCGGTGCAATGAAGTAGCCGGCGTCACCCACTTGGTTTCCACCGGCCGCAACCGATGAGTGCCCGGGCGCGCGGCCAATGAAACCCGTGACCCGCTGAAACTGGTTGACGTTGTTGACCGGTCCGAAGAGTGCGTCTTCGTTGTCGGGCATGCCGACAACCGTATTGCGCGCCTGTTCGGCCAGCGCATCAACGAAGTCGCCGTAGACCTTGGGTCCGGCGAGGACTCGTGTCGCCGCGGTGCAGT
>DATCCA010000004.1:0-7707 GCA_036511575.1 Acidimicrobiales bacterium | reverse complement strand
TCGGCCTCTGCCGTGTTGCCGACCAAGACGAGATCGGCGCCAATCATGACGTCGGCGAGAGCGACCACTTTGTCGTGGTTTGAACGCGGCAAACTGACACACACGACCATTGTCGGCGTCTTGTTGGCGTGCGCAGCGTTCAGGAATTGGCTAATCCACCCATTGTCGAGTCCCGGCCACGCAAAGGCAATCGCCGCACGGGCACCCGGCGGAATCCAGCCCTTGAAGGCCTGGGCGCGCAGACGCGGGTGCGTCGGCGCCACATAGCTCACGACGTTCCCCGACACTTCAGTTCGGTGCGCGGCCGCCAACGAAGGAGTGCGGTGCAGTCCGGCGTCAAAGTCGCTCGACGAGTCAACTTCGATGTTCATGACGGAGTGGTTTTCGGAAATGGCGTGCACGATCTGCGAGACGATGATGCCGGGAATCGTCAGCGACGAACTTGGTCCCGCCACGACGATCGACGGGTCCGATGCCGACATGTTCGTCGCAATCTCATTGAATTCGTTACGATCACGCACGACGACGCCGAAACCTTTCCTTAATTATCGTTCCAAGAATCCGGAATCCATCTCGTAAGGCGTGAAGGTTGCTGTCGCCGTGGATTCGCGTCGCCTCGAAACAAGGCACCTCCGCAGTTCGAAGTCCCGCTCGGTGCGCGCGAATGCCAATCAATGTCTCGACTTCAAATCCGTCGGAGTCAATGCCCAGCTTCTCAACACAATCCTTTCGTACGCCAATGTACCCGTAGGTCGCGTCCGTGTAGCGAGCACCAAAGAAAATCTTTATTAACAAGCAGATGCCGCCATCGCCGAAACGTCGGAACTTCGTAATGTCGGCCGATCCGGCACCTGGACCGAACCGAGTGCCCTTCACGTATTGGGCGCCGTTGGCCAATGCATCACGGAATCGGCCAATTTCGGCGCCGTCCATTGACCCATCGGCATCGAGGGCAATGATGAAATCGCCCTTGGCCGCTTCGAGTCCGGCTCGCATCGCGGCGCCCTTGCCAGGTCGCAGCTCTTTGATAATCCGAATCTCGGGGTGCAGGAGTTTGGCGACACGCAAGGTGTCGTCCTGGGAGCGCCCATCGACCAGCACAATTTCGTCAACCCAGTGAGGAATCGTGTTGAGGACGTAGGGCAGGTTGCCAGCTTCGTTGAGGGTAGGAATCATTACCGACACAGTTGGCGCAGTTCGATTGGAGGTCAAGTCCGAGAAGTCGTCGGCGTCTGAAGACGCGGGCGAAGGGTTGACGGCCACCACTTTAATTCTCCTCATCAGCCCTTGCACCTCAAATTCTTGCAGTAAACAAAGGCCTTGTCAATAAGGCGATCCCTGATTGAAACAGCAGTATACCCATGGTCTATCGCCAAACCGGTCCCAGAAACATGTCTGGATTGTGACTTATTTCGTAACATTCGATGGTCTTCCTCAGGTACGCAGGTTGTGTCCCATGTGACGAGGAAGTATGGTCTCGTGCACAGGTTGCGAGTCGATTCGCGGTGTCCAGCGACAGTTGGCTGCGGCCCAAATGCGATACCACGAGTTTGAGATTTCGCGTTCGTTGACCGCATGCACGTTCGTTCATCTGAATGCACAATTGTTCGCAGTGCTGGCGCGGTGCCCGAAGCAGACACGTGCGCCACTGGGGCTCTCATCTTGTCCTGTCGCGAATCGACGACTGCACCGGCGTGCGCGCCTCGGAACACCGAGTGAGCGCAGCGGCGCGTTGGCGCTACTTCACGATCTAGAGATATCTCAACTGTCATTGCCCTTGCCTTGCCCTTGCCCGTCTTTCGACGACTAGTTAGATGTGTACTCCGTGACCCAGTCGACTTGCATCGACGTTGGAGCGGTGGGGCACGCGAAGTTCGTGCTGCACCACGTCTGCTGTTGAAGGTCCAATGTCATTGGCACTGACGGAATCCCCGAAGGGTTCGTCACGGTGCCCCAGACACGTCCGTCAACGGTGTACTTCAGCGAGGTGGGAGTCCAAATGACACCCCACGTGTGCCACTGCGTCATGTCGATGTTGATCGTCGACTGAATCTGGCTGCGGTTCGAGCCGTTGATAGCCCAAATCGTGGTAGCCGACGAACCAGAGGTAACGCCACTGGTCTCGTTGAAGTCAATTTCTGGCGGCCAGCCACTGGTCGGCCAGAGCAACTCGACGTTGGTCGGGCCAGAGCCGGTCACCCGTGAGCGAACGAAGTACGCGCCGTAGGTGCGAGCAACGCCGCACTGGCACAGTCCGCCCGTGACCCACTCGTTGTTGTACGCGGGGTCCTGCCAGGTATTGAGCGATAAGAGGCCACCGCTCACCGTCACGTGACTGAGGCCCCACTGCGCGCCGGGGTCGCCACCGGGAAGTCCCGAGTAGACGTCCCAGCCGTTGGGTACCGAACTGCCGGTGAAGTCCTGGACGTAGCTCTCGGTGTAGCCCGAGAAATCGTTCGTGCCCGGAGGGGCCATGCCCGAAGGCTCAGAGTTGTCAGCCGTGCCGACCGGGAAGGCCGTCGTGGGCGCATTCGTGGTCGTGGTGGTGACCGGTGCCTGCGTCGTCGTCGTTACGGTCGGCTGCGTGGTCGTCGTGGTCGGCGCGTTGGTCGTCGTGGTCGTAGGACGCGTCGTGGTCGTGACGGGTGCCTGCGTCGTTACGGGCGGCGGCGTGGTGGTCGTGGTGGTGAAGATCGGAATGGTCGTCGTCGTTGAGAAGAACGGCACCGTCGTCGTGGTGGTCGGCGATGTCGGCTTCTTCGGGCGGTGACCCACCCGGAACGCCGGCGAGGTTGTGGATTTGGATGACGCGTCCTTGGTGGCGAAGGGCAGGTTGGTGACCTTCGAAGTGTTGAGCGTGCCGTTCAGGAAGGGCGACGGGGTGGACGGACGTGGTGAACTCTTTACCGAAGTCGTCGACGAGACCGACGCCGAAGTAGAGTTCGCCAACGTCGAGGCAGCGTACGTACTCGAGGCCGGCTGCGACAGTTGCGTTGTGCCGGGCGTCACCACCTTTTCCGCAGCGGAAGCGTCAAACGCCACCACACCGAGTAGTACAGATGATGCGACGAGGAGTGTCAACAACTGAGAAATACGACTCGACGACGTGCCCTTAGATGATCTGAAATTAGATAATTTGCCCATGCAGCAAATATTGCAATTCAGAAGCAAAACCGAACCTATTAAAAATCAATTGCAACCCAATTTGCTTCTCCTAAACCGAGCCATTTTCGGGGATGAACGCTCGGCACTACCTCGCTCTCGCGCGCCGTATGGCGAACGATGAAACGACGAGAACCCATGGGGAGGCGCGAATGCGACAAGTCGGCGCGTCACCGTGACGTCGTATCAGCGACGTGAAGAAATGTGAAAAACGACCTCGCGAGCGAGCACCCAATCCGTTGTGAATGCACGGAGTTGTTGTTAAATCTGGCTACAGCAGTTGGTGCGCCGCCCACGCGTCGACGACGATGTTCTCCAGATCCGATCGATACGGCTCCCAATGGAGCGCCGCGCGGGCACGCCCGTTACTCGCGACGGCCGCCGCGGGATCGCCGTCGCGGCGATCGACGAATCGCACCTCGAAGTCGATACCGGTCACCTTCTTCACCATGTCAATGACCTGGCGATTGGAAGAGCCGACGCCGGTGCCGAGATTCAAGACCAGTGCGGGCTGCGACTCGAGCGCGGTGATGGCCGACACGTGGGCCTCGGCGAGGTCACTGACGTGTATGTAGTCACGAATGCAGGTGCCGTCAGAGGTCGGATAGTCACTCCCGAATACGTCTAAGTGGCCCCGCTTGCCGTTCGCCGCGTCAAAGGCAATGGGAATGAGGTGAATCTCTGGCGTGTGTCGCTCTGGGTGGGCAGTCGTGCCTCCGGCCGCGTTGAAGTATCGAAGCGTCGCGGCCTTCAACCGACCCTGGCGAACGAGCCACTCAAGTCCCTCTTCGACCATTCGCTTCGACTGGCCGTAGGGACTGTGCGGCTTCGTCGCGCGTTCTTCGTCGATCGGCATCTCCACCTGATCGCCGTAGACAGCGCACGACGAGGAGAAGACGAAGCGCTCGACGCCCGTTTCAATCAGCGCGTCGAGCAGTCGAAACGTCGAGGCGACGTTGTTGGAGAAGAAGGTCTCGGGAAACGCCATTGAGTCTGCTGGCTCAATTCGCGCCGCGAAGTGCACGCAAGCATCGAACGTACCGAGGGACTTCACGAGCTCGACGTCACCGCAGTCCCCCTCGATGAAGGTGGCGCGAGGTGGAACGTTCTCCTTACGTCCGCGTACGAGGCTGTCGAGCGCGATGACCTCATGACCCTCATCGAGCAAGAGCTCAGCGGTAGTCGATCCAATAAATCCGGCGGCGCCGGTGACCAGTACTCTCACGTTTTCGACCGTTCGTTCATCAGTTGAGGGCCACTCCTGCGAGCAACGTCCAAAGGATAGGTGACGTTCGTGAGCAATGACTTAACTCGGTACTTGACCTTTGCCTTGGGTGACACCCGCGTCCGACGAACGAAGCGGTTCTTGTTCTCAGTGCCTCGCCTCACGTGAGGAAATCGGCGTCGTCGTACGCTCGAACAGGCCTCGGGACCCAGTTGCAGTGCTGAATCTATGCTCAGGTAGGAAGAAGGAGAGCGGTGCCTGCAACAAGTCCCTTTGAGCGGTGGCGTGTGGCCTACGACGCGTCGACCACACGCGACGCCACCTTTACGACGATGTCGGGCATTACCCTCGAACCGGTCTACGGCCCCGATGACGGCGAGTTTCCTGGTCAGTATCCCTACACCCGCGGCGTGCACGCTTCGATGTATCGCTCGCGACTCTGGACGATGCGCATGTTCGCGGGCTTTGGCACGGCCGTCGACACCAACAAACGCTTTAAGGACATCATCGCCGCGGGCGGCCAGGGACTTTCGACGGCCTTTGACATGCCCACCCTGCTCGGACTGGACTCCGACGATCCCATGGCGCTGGGTGAAGTGGGACGCTGCGGCGTCGCCATTGACTCGCTCTCGGACATGCGCGACCTCTTCGCCGACATCGACCTGGCGAGCATCACGACGAGCATGACCATCAACTCCCCCGCCGCTGTGATGCTCGCGCTCTTCGTCGCCCAGGCCGAAGAGTCCGGCGTTCCCCGCGACCAACTCGGCGGCACGTTGCAAAACGACATCTTGAAGGAGTACCAGGCGCAGAAGGAGTTCGTCTTTCCTCCACGGGCCTCCATGCGACTGGTGCGCGACACCATTGCGTTCACCGCCACCGAGATGCCCAAGTGGAACTCAATCTCGGTGTCGGGCTATCACATTCGTGAGGCCGGTTCGACGGCCGCCGAAGAACTGGCCTTCACGCTCGCCAACGGCTTCGCCTACGTTGAACTGGCGCGTTCCGCCGGACTGAGCGTCGACGCAGTCGCACCACGACTCTCTTTCTTCTTCAACGCCCACATTGACTTCTTCGAGGAGATCGCCAAGTACCGCGCCGCGCGCAGACTCTGGGCGACGTGGATGAAGGACCACTACGCAGCCACCAACGAACTGAGCTGGAAGCTCCGCTTTCACACCCAGACGGCCGGCGTGTCGCTGACGGCCCAGCAGCCCGAGGTCAATATCGCGCGCACTGCCATCGAAGCCCTCGCCGGGGTGCTCGGCGGCACGCAGTCGTTGCACACCAACTCCATGGACGAGGCACTGGCGCTGCCCAGTGAAAAGGCCGCGCGCATTGCGCTGCGCACCCAGCAGATCATCGCCTACGAAACCAATGTCGTGCACGTGGCCGATCCACTCGGCGGCTCGTGGTACGTCGAAGAGTTGACCGATGAACTAGAGCGTCAGGCCGAGCAGATCTTCGCGGAGATCGCGAACTTTGGCGACGGTTCGATGCTGGAGGGCTGCATCAAGGGCATTGAAGAGAACTGGTTCCAGGGACGAATTGCCGACTCGGCCTACCAACTCGAGCGTTCCTTTAACGAGGGCCGACGAACTGTCGTCGGTGTGAACGACTTTACCGAGGGCAACAACGACGCCGACCTCGAGATCCTTCGCATCACCAATGAGGACGAGCGCAAGCAGGTACAGCGGCTCAACGAAGTGAAGCGCGACCGTGATGACGGGCGTGTAGCGCTCGCGATAGAAGAACTGACCCGTGACGCCACTGACCCCGAGGTCAATCTCATGCCCGCGCTGATAAACGCCGCTCGCGCCAACGTGACCGTCGGCGAGATGATGGGCGCACTGGAGAAGGTCTTTGGCCGCCACATTGAGGTCCCGACACTGTGACCGTACGCGTACTCGTCGCCAAGGTCGGACTCGACGGACACGACCGCGGCATCAAAGTCGTGGCACGTCTACTGCGTGACGCCGGCATGGAAGTTGTCTACACCGGCCTCTTCCAAACACCCGAGACCGTGGCGATCGCGGCCATTCAAGAAGACGTCGACGTCGTCGGCCTTTCCATGCTCTCGGGCGCACATCTCACGCTCGCACCGTTGGTTGTTGCGGCACTGCGCTCAAAGGGATCTGACATTCCGGTCGTCGTTGGAGGCATCGTGCCGAACAACGATCTCGACGACATGAAGGCCGCGGGCATCGCGGCGGTCTTTGGTCCGGGTGCGAGCGCTCTTGAAATGGTCGAGTCGATTAACGCGGTCGTGCGGGCTCGAGCCTGAAGTCCAGCGGCGGGCCCGCCAGTGACTACGAAGCACCCGTGATGAGATTGAGTTTCGTCGACCACTTGTTGAGGACCGAACCGGGGTCAGTCTTGAGCACGTCGCTGAGCATCGCGGCGTAGATGTCGCGGAAGTCGACCGAGACGGCGAGGTCGCCATCAACGAGCTGGGTCAGTGACGGCTGCTCTCCGTAGAAGCCACCGGCCACCATGTTGCCCGCAACGAAGACGGGCGCCGACGTGCCGTGGTCCGTTCCCTCACCCCCATTGGCCATGACGCGCCGACCGAACTCGGAGTAGACCATCACGACGACGTCGTTGGCTCGCGGCGTTGCGCCAACCTGCGCGAGGAACGCGGTGATCGCATCAGAGACTTGACCGACCAGCGTGCCCTGAGGACCGAGCTCATCGGCGTGCGTGTCGAAACCGCTCAGCGACACTGAGTACACGCGCGTGGGCACGTTGGCGGTAATGAGGTTGCCGACCACGTCGAGCTGTTGGGCGAGTGGCGACGCCGAACTCGGCGGTGCCTTCTGCAACACCGGCGACACGGTGGCCGAGAGCTGGAACAGGTCGCCAATGGAGTCGGCGGCGTCGGCGACCAATGCGGCGTCCTGACGTGACGAGTTCGCCATGAGTTGCATTTGCGTCGCGAGTGAGCCGGTGGGGACCTGTAGCCCGCTGATCGGGAGCATCGAACCGACACGGTGATCACCGGCGAGCAGGGGCGTCAACGTCGAGTCGATGCCAATAGCCCGGAACGGGTCGTGAGGAAGGCTGTCGAGGTAGCGGCCAATCCAGCCACTCGAAATCTCCTCGACTGGCGAGCCGGTCTGCCAGATGGCCATCGAGGTGAAGTGCGAAAGGTTGGGCTGGGGGTAACTGACACCGAGGACGATTGCGAGCTTATTCGCCTCCCACAGCGATGCGAAGCCCGTCATGGTGCCATTAAGTGCCAGACCGTCACTGAGGGGGATCACCTTGGACTCGTCGAGGGACATGCCGGGCCGATTGGAGAGATAGGCCGGGTCGAGATA
>DATCCA010000003.1:0-32251 GCA_036511575.1 Acidimicrobiales bacterium | reverse complement strand
TAATGAACTCGGTGGCCTTTTAATCCCAAGGTGCCGGGATCGAGACCCGGGCGGCCCACTATATGAACTCATCTTGCGTTACTGAACAGGCCCACTATATGAATCTGAACGTTCACGCTCGTGGACCCCAACGGTCGCGGTGCCTTGGAAGGAAAGTCGAAGATTTTCGAATTACTCGGCTTTTCGCAAACCACCCCTGCTTTGGTTCTGTAATACGTCGCGCACGGCTACAGGCCTCACTTTAGGCCTCCGATTTCTACAACACTGGAACACGAGCGACGACCCCGCCTTGGAGATGATTGAGCTTCAGCAAACCCGTCACGATTCACTCGAGAACACCGTTCGACCAAACCGAAGAGAGGCGACACCAGACTTCGCTTCCAAATTCGACTGGTCGGCCCAACCGATGGTTCGCTATTTGCCGATGGTTCGATTCTTGCGATCCTTACCGACATCGAAACCGAGGGTGGCATATCCTGGAAGTCTCTTTCGGTGCATCCGTGCGAGCACTGGGCTCTTAGCGTCGACGTAATCGTGGACTTCAACGGATGACTTTCCATCCAAGGGTCGCAAAATCCGGCCAACGTACTGGACAACTCTTCCTCGAAAGGCGATCGGAAACGCCATAAACACCGTATCGAGCGGCGGGCAATCGAACCCTTCGCCGAGGAAACTGCCGGTCGCGACAAGCACCATTCCGCCTCGCTTGGATGCACCATCCAGGTCCGCCATGACTTTGGCACGAGCCTTCTTCCCCATTGCGCCTTGGAGGACAAGCGGGGTTAATCCCCTCGCGCCAAGTACCGACACAACTGACGAGAGATGCTCGGTCCACTGCGTCAGCACCAGACAGTTTCTGCCTTTGGCGGCTGCAGCGGCCACATCATCACAGATCGCCATCGTTCGAGCTTCGTCATCCACCAACGCGCGAAACAGGTCCTGGATGTGTGTGCCGTCGTCGCTCACCTCGAAATTCGTCTGGTGCACAATAAGTTCTCGGCGGAGGTCCTTCTCTACGTCCACCTTCTCGTCCATTCGGTGGCGAATAGGTCCGCAGTACATGGTGATCAAGCCCTGAAGGCCATCGCGCCGGTAGGGCGTAGCGGTAAGGCCGAGCCACCGTCTGGTATTGATTTGTTTGACGCATCGCTCGAATGTCACCGCCGGTACATGATGGCATTCGTCGACAACGACGAATCCGTATCGGCTTGATATCTCGTCGAGGTCTTCTCGTCGAGCGAGGCTCTGCGCCATGGCGACATCGACAATGCCGGTGATCTTGTTCCGTCCCCCGCCGATCTGGCCAATCTCCTTCGCGGTGAGACCCAAGTGCGTTGCCAGTCGTTCGGTCCATTGCTCTACCAACGGTTTTCGATCAACGATGACGAGAGTAGGTCGTTGATGGTGCGCAATCAGTGCGCAGGCGACCACGGTCTTCCCGGCCCCTGGCGCGGCGACGAGGACACCCAGTTCGTGGTCGCGGAGCGCTTGCAGCGCGGCCTCTTGTTCCTCACGAAGTTGGAAAGTGGGCGCGAACTCGATCGGCTCGGGATCGGGGCGATTCTCGTGGATCACCAATCGGCTTCCCGCCTCCGCGACGACGCTCGCGGCCTTCTCGGTGAGACCTCGAGGAAGTAACAGCGACTCGAAGTTCTCGCCGTAACAACGAATCATTCTCGGCGTATCCCACGTGGAGAACCTGAGCCGCTCCTTCTCGTAGAACGCCGGGTTGTGCAGTGACGCGAGATGCTTGAGTCCTGCGAGCAGGGTCGACGAAAGACCGGACCGCTCAATCTCCAACATCGCCGCAGCGACGCTGGCGACCGTCTTGGGCATGGCAATGGGAACGACGTCGCGAGAGCGCCGGAACGTCTTTTCTTCAGGTCCCGCTCCCACCTCCGGCGTAGACGCGAGGATCGACTCCACTTCAGTTTGCGACATTCGCTTGAGGGTCGAGAGATAAGCCCACTGGTCCGCCATCGGCTTCATGGTGCTGGGATCGAGAAATGCGGTGGTTCCGCGATCTCGACATTCCTTCTGCAGAGGCAACGCAATCAAGTTACCGAACGACCCCTTCGGCATGAAGTCCTGCGCGGGGAATAATCGGTCGTAACTCGCGAGGTCGAGTTCTCCTCGAAGGTTCATCGCCTCGCGAAGGAGCAGCGTGCCGAGTCGTCGAGCGATTGTCGCAGGCACCGCGTCGCGAAAAAAGATCCACACGTGTGCGCCCTCGCCCGAGCGCGATCGTTCGAGCGCCGAAGTTACTCCCATCGACTGCGCGGCGTCGAAGTAGGCGAGCGCGTCTAGCGCCCAGCCTGGCCCGTCGAAATCGCACACAATCAGGCGGCAGGTGTCGTCACCGAGCAGCGGATAGAGCCCGGCGTGAACCTTCCCCACCAAGTGATCAGCGATCACAATCGACGTCAGCGACAAATACTCCTTGTCCATCGATCGAGCGTTGGAAAAACCTCCCGCCACCGCGGGCGACCAACCGTACTTCCCCGTCCTTCCGCTTTCCCACCGGAGCGCGTAAACATCGTCACGACCGACAAAGAGCGACTGAAAGAATGCAACCTTCGACTCAGGTGGCGAGGAACGATCGACAAGAGGGAGCGGAGCCTCATGTTCGGTCGGTCCGCCCTGGTTGACCGCGGGGCGTTCGAGACTCCTCGTGGGCTTCAAACCCAGGATCTCGGTTAAGCGATCATTTTCTCGCTTCAATTCCTCGATTTGTCGACGAAGGTTGGCGACAATTTGGAGTTCTTCATCGTTCATGCCGGTCCCGACGCTCCTCTCCATCGCAGATGTTCGACACTACCCACGAATACGCTGGCGTAGCGCACACTGACTGGGCGCCCGGGTGCCTTTCGAACGTCAGCACCGTGAGGACGACTTCCCGCCTTTACCCGTGCCAATCAGCATCACCGCGGGCCACACCCTTCTACAATGGAGGCGTGATTAGACAGCGCGCCACAACCGTTGCTGAGTGGGCGGAGCGGATGCTTTCCGCAGAACCCCCAACAGAGGACGACGTCACTGTGCTTCTCGATGGACGCCGCCTCGACTCGAGGGAGTCAATTGAAGCGTGGCTCAGGGAAGTGGAGGCCCTTCGGGTACTGGAAGCCGCAACCCATGACGCTACCAAGTAGCCGGCCACCGCTTGACCTCAACCGACTGCTTGAGGTACTTACGCGAAACGAAGTCGACTTCGTGGTCGTCGGCGGCTCGGCCGCGGGTTTCCTCGGGGCATCGCGCCTGACCGAGGATGCCGATTGTGTGGTGCGTCGCGAACGCGCCAATTTAGAAAGACTCGCCTCGGCCCTTCAAGAACTCCATGCACGACTGCGTGTCGCACGAATGAGCGATGAGGAAGCGAAGGCGTTGCCGGTAAAGGTTGACGGCATGATGCTCGAAACAACCGGTAACTCGACCTGGACAACCGATGCCGGACCCTTCGACGTATTGGCCGATTTGAAGGATTTCGAGGGGCGATCAGTGCCCTACGAAGACTTGCTAACGCGTTCGATGATCGTTCGCGGCGACGGCTTCGTAGTCCACGTCGCCTCCGTAGACGACATCATCGCGGCAAAGACCTTCGCCAATCGCGACAAAGACCGCGAGGCCCTTCCAGAACTCCTTGACATTCAAGCGCGAGAGCATTCACAACGCTACGAGCAATACGAATCCGATGTCGCATTCGAGGTGCATGAGGATCTAAATCGCGACATCGAGCCTTGAGTTCAGAAGGCCGACGCCGCAACCGCGAGACGGTCCATCCTGGTTCTTGAAGCATCATGACGCAGCATGTTGCGATCTGCGCCGCGGACCGAACAGGCCTCCAAACCGGCCTCATATTTCCACAACACCACGCGACGAGACCGATGAAAAACAACGCGATTCCTTGAAAATAAACGACCTACGCAACCAAACCGACATCACACAACACTTTCAAGGTTTCTTTTGATTCCAAGGTGCCGGGGGCGAGGCCCGGCGGCCCACTAAAAAATGTTCTATCTCGGTTAATCCATTACTAATTGATGACGGATGATCTGATACTTAGGCGTTACTTTGATCATCTATCCTTCGCGAATTGCGCGTTGCCTCAAATGTGTAAAGAGTTTCATCAGGGATTGCTTCGTTCCGCTTCTTGTTTCGAAGTGCGCTCCGTAGCGCTGATTCGAGCGGAATCGCGGTCATTTCATAGGCAATATTGCGATCGTCTCTTGGAATTTCACCAGTTTCAATCGCATTGATCAATTGCTCCTCAGCGGACTTTGCCACCTGCCACAGCAATTGATTAAGAGGTACACCCGGTATCGAAGTTATGACTCTCCTCAACTCAGGGTAGGGTACCGGGATTGTGACAAATTGAAAGTATTCGCTTTCGATGACGACTCGAAGTTTGATCAGATAAGCGCTGACCCTACTCGAGTCTCGAGTGAATTCCTCATATATGACGCTGAAAGTCTGGCCGGTTGGAGCGGACGTTGGAGACCTAGCACCGGATGATTCAGTGTGGTTGATTCCCGTTGAAGGCACAGTGGTCGTGGAGGGGGACAGATCCACATTGTCCTTAATTTGAGTAAGACCAGAACTGAGCTGCATCGCAGCGTCGTCCTGGGCTTGCACCGTAGCAGCGCTGAATGTTTTGCCTACAAAGACGAGAACGACACCCACAACCACGCCACTAAGAAGTGCGGAGGCCAGATCCGCCTCCTTACTGCCACTTGATGCCGGTAACCACAGCGCCATGGAGACTCCCACGACCCCTAAAAGGCCCGTGAGAGTCAACACGATGGGGCCACGCTTCGACCACCAAACTCGACGTGTTTTCATAGCATTCCTGCACTCCCTGACGTTTAGAACTTGCCCCAACTTCTGTTGACTCGAAGGCAGACAAACTGTCAATCGATTCTTAAGTTATTCCACGATGCTGGTATCGAGACCCTGGCGGTTTCTCGTTAAGTCCTCTCTAGCCGCTACTTTCGACGACGGCGAAGGAAACGTAGTGCCACGGCTCCCGCGACGCCCGCGATAATCAAAGGCTTCATTGCACGTCGCGCTACCGACCCTCCGGCCATTTCGACAAGATCAACCGGTTCGACAGGATCGGAATGAATCTGACGAATCGCGCTTGGAGAACCAGAGATGTCTGGCTCTTCGTTTCCTCCATCCGAGCCAGGTGAAGCTGCTTGGGCGCCTGGCCCATCGACCGTAGCGCCAGCAACGTCCCTTCGAGAGTCCCCATCGCCTTTGGTGAGAACTGTCGACTCGAGATTGACCACGAACTGGTCGAGCAACTTGGCCGACACGTCAGCGAGCACCCCGCGCCCAAACTGTGCGACTTTGCCACTGATCGTGAGATCCGTCGCGACGACAACGGACGTTCCCCCGCCCGAAGGCGACATTGTCGCCGTGATAACGGCGGCCACGTTACCTTGTCCTCGGGTTTCGCGTCCTTCGGCCTTCAATACCATGCGGTGCGCGGACTCGTCACGCTCGAGAAATCGAATCGCGCCGTCGTAGGAGGTGGTTATCGGTCCGACCTTGATCTTGACGGCCCCGCGATACTCGTCACCTTCGACTTCTCGAAGTTGCGCTCCGGGCAGGCACGGCGCCAGGCGCTCGAGGTCCGTTAAGACCGCCCACGCCTCTTCGATCGGCACGGCCACTTCAAACTCATTCGTTAGTTCCATAGTGTCAACTCCATTTTCGTAGGTCTTCGAGCGTGTCAATATCATCGGTTGTTCCGGCGCAGGCCACTTCACGGACGAGGTCGGGACGCTTTCGCGCGAGCGAGCGAGCGCCCTCGTCGCCGTTCGAAGGAAGCAGTGACCAGATCTCTTCGTCCAGGCGAACCGGGTGGCCACGCTTTCCTTGGTACGTCGCAAAGACGATGGGACCCTTTTCCTCCGCGGCGACAGCTCGCCACGCGCCAGGTGCGAGTCCCGGCATGTCGCCGAGACCCAAAACCGCCTTCTCGTGGCCTTGCGCGCGACACCACCCGAGGCCCACCTTGAGCGTCGTCGCCAGTCCGTTCGCCCAGTCCTCGTTCTGGAGCAACGTGACCGAATCGGGCACGAGCGCGCTTAGATCCGCGGCGCCGCCCACGACGATGACCTCGTCAAGACCAGCCGCGAGCGCCGGCAGAAGTGCCCAGGTAAGAACGGGTTGGCCATGTAGCAACGCCAGCAGTTTCGCGCCGGGAAGCGCGTCGGGGTCATCGCCATTAAATCGACTCCCGCTTCCAGCGGCCAAAATCACAGCGGCGACGGACATCGGCTCAGCCTAACGTCACCTTTAGTTCCCGCAGAACGAATCTCCCTTTCAACGCCCGACGGCCACCGGTCAATACTCACACGGTAGCTAATGAATTGGACCCGTGGCATCGCGAAGCGGGAGCGTCGCGCCCTGGGCGCGACCACTTCGCACCGCGATGATCTCGGCGCAGATCGATACCGCCGTCTCTTCGGGCGTGCGCGCTCCCACGTCGAGTCCGATAGGGCTCATCAGTCGCGCTCGGAGATCTTCTTCTGAGGCTCCGGCCTCGAGGAGTCGCGCCCAGCGCTTTTCGTGCGTACGGCGTGAACCCATCGCTCCGAGGTAGCCCACGTTGGTGGCGAGCGCGCCCAGAATTGCCGGCACGTCGAACTTATTGTCGTGGGTCAGTACGCACACGGCGTCGCGCGCGCCGAGCGACGCTCCCACCTGGTCGAGGTAGCGGTCCGGCCAGTCCACCACCACTTCGTCGGCCAGGGGAAAACGAGCGCGCGTGGCGAAGACGGGACGAGCGTCACAGACGGTGACGACAAAGCCGAGGACCTTGGCGACTTCGACGAGCGCACGAGAGAAGTCGACCGCGCCGAAGATAATCAACTTGGGCGGTGCCACGAAGGATTCGACGAACACTTCGACCTCCTCACTACGGGCCTCGCCGCGAGGACCGTAGTGACGAGTTCCAGAAACCCCGAGCTCGAGCATCGCGAGGACGTCGCGTGCAACGACCCGGTCCAACTCCGGGTCGCCCAACGTGCCGAGCACCGCTCCACCGGGACGGACCAGTAGCTTTGCCGCCAGTGGGGTCAGTGGTGCAACGCCGTCGGCCACCCGCGTGACCAGAACGAGACCCACCGGCTCGCCCGCGAGCAGGGAGTGGCGAAGCGTTTGGTAGATCCCTCCACTCACCAGTCGAGCGGCTCCACCAGCAGGTGCACGGTTCCCCCGCACGTCAAGCCGACCGCGAAGGCCTGATCGTCGGAGTAGCCAAAACTGCAACGTCGAGCTACCCCGGTCGCCAACACCTCGAGCGCTTCGGTGACGACCGCTCCTTCGACGCAACCCCCCGACACCGACCCGGCGACCTCACCGTCCTCATTGACGGCCATGGTGGCGCCGGGGTCACGAGGACCGGACTGCTCGACGCCAATGACGCGCGCTATAGCCACGCGCTTACCCTCGGCGAGCCAGACGTCGACCGTTTCCAAGATCTCTTTCACTTAGACATCACCTGCGCGAGTTGATCGAACGCGTCGAGTGAGTGTCCCGATAAGAACTCGTCGGTGAAGGGCAGCGCGGCCGCCATGCCGCGCACGAGCGGCTCGTAGCCGGGCGAGGCTCGCAGCGGATTGACCCAGATCACGCGGTGCGCCACGTTGGCGAGGCGGGCCATCTGCGTCGCGAGCAGCGTCGGGTCGCCACGATCCCAACCATCGGAGACGAGCACGACCGTGGCGCCGCGCGCGACTCCCCCGAGGCCCCAGGACTCATTGAACTCGCGCAAACACTCACCGAGCCGGGTGCCACCTTCGAGATCGGGCGCCGTCGCCGCCACGCGCGCCAGCGCCGCGTCGGGGTCTCGCCACGAGAGTTGTCGCGTAACTCTCGTACAGCGCGTCCCGAGGGTGAAGGCTTCGACGCTGCGCTGAGAAAGAATCGTCGAATGAGCGAAGCGCAACGTAGAGCGCGCGTAGGGACTCATCGAACCCGACACGTCGAGCAAGAACACCACTCTCCTCGAGCGAGTGCCGCGCACTCGACGCGCCAGATTCACCGCGTCGCCGCCATGGGCTAGGGAGCGCTTGAGCGTGTTGCGCACGTCGAGCACGCCGCGGCTCGCGTCGTGACTCGCCCGAAGACGTCGGCCGCGCCGTAGCGGCGCGTGGACGCGAAGCTTGGCCATGAGTCGCTGCGCTTCGGCGAGTTCGGCTTCGCTGCACATCGCGAAGTCCTTGGTGCGCAGTAGTTCACTCGCGCTGTAGGCGACGGGTAGTGGCGGCCCCTGCCGTTGGTCGCGCAACGTATCGTCGCCACCGTCACTCTCGGCGTCGTCGTTTTCGACGAGCGCCGGGGGACGATCGACCGGCACGGGCGGCACCGTCGTGAGCCGACCGCGCGGATAGATCGGCGCGACGGTGCGAAAATAGGCGGCGAACGTCGCGGCGTAGGGCTCGATATCTTCTTTTCGTCGACAGAAGCACGCCTGGCCCGCCCAAAAGACGTGCGAGGGTTCATTGGTCCCCAGCAGCGCCAGCGCTTCGGCGAAGTCAATGGTCGCGCTGGGTGGCGCGTCGAGACCGGCTGCGCGAAGGGAACGAGAGAAACCGGTCGCCAACGCGGCCAGGTCGGTGCTCGCAAATTGGTTCACGTGCCGTACTTTAGGGCCCCGCTCACCAAATCCGTCAGTCCGGCGGCGCGCACGCGTTCGGCGTCTTCGCGGTATTTGATGACGGCGCCAAGGGTGCGCTCGACCGTTCGCTCGTCGAGGTGGCTCGAACCAAGCACGCTGATCGCCTGCGCCCAGTCGATGGTCTCGGCGACGCCCGGTGGTTTATAGAGACCGCGTCGGCGAAGTTCGGCGACGACGGCTGAGACTTCGCGCGCGATTGCTTCGGTGGCTTCGGGCACGCGAAGTCGCACGATGGCGACCTCGCGCTCGAAGTCCGGGTGGTCGACCCAGTGATAGAGGCACCGACGCTTCAGCGCGTCGTGCACGTCGCGGGTTCGATTCGACGTCAGGATCACCACGGGCGGGCGCGAAGCGCGGAAGGTGCCGAGCTCGGGCACGGTCACCGTGAAGTCCGAAAGGATCTCCAAAAGGTAGGCCTCGAACTCATCGTCGGCCCGGTCGATCTCGTCAATCAACAAAATCGGCACCGGTCCGTCGCCCGCCGTGCCCGCGATCGCGCGCAACAGCGGTCGGCGTACCAAGTACTCCTCCGAGTACAAGGAGTGCTCGAGTTCACCTGCTTTAGCAGTGTCGGTCCCGGTCGTCTCGGCCGCGCGGAGGTGCAACAACTGACGCGAATAGTCCCACTCGTAGACCGCCTGGGCGACGTCGATACCGTCGTAACACTGCAGGCGAACGAGCTCTCCCCCGCTCCAGCGCGCGAGCACGTTGGCCACTTCGGTCTTGCCCGCCCCCGCTTCACCTTCGAGCAGTAGCGGCCGACCCATGCGCAGGGCCAAGAAGAGCGACGTGGCGAGCGAGTCGTCGGCCAAGTAGCCGTGCTCGGCCAAGACCGCGGCCATCTGCTCGGGCGAGGCAACGGCGAAGGGAGCGTTAGGGATCAGACGCCGACCTTTTCGAGCGCCCGGCGAACCAGCACCTTCGCGACGTGCTGGCGGTAGGCGACCGATCCGTTGAAGTCCGCGGAGGGTTCGGTGCCGTCAGCGGCGAACTCCGCCGCGTCGACCGCGTTCGACCCCGAGGCGACAGCTTCTTCTACGGCACCCGCGCGCAGCGGCACCGGCCCCATGTTGATGAGACCGACCCCGACGCCGTTACTCGTTCTAACGGCGACGGCACCCACGATCGCCCAGTCCTGGGCTCGCTTGGTCAGTTTCTCGAATCCCCATTCAACGGAGCGCGGCACGCGCACCTCGACCAGTACTTCCTGCGGCGCCAAGGCCACCTCAAAGAAACTGAGGAAGAAGTCCTTCGCGGCGATCTCTCTTTGCCCATTCGGACCCTGAACGACGAGCGTGGCCCCGAGGGCGAGCAACACCGCCGGCAGGTCCGACGCGGGGTCGCCGTGGGAGATCGATCCCCCGATAGTGCCGCGGTGACGCACCTGGGGGTCACCGATCTGGCCCGCCACGTGCGCCAGCACCGCAGCACTGGCGAGCGCGACGGGTGACGTCGCGACGTCGTGGTGACGAGTGAGCGCACCCACGGCGACGTACTCCTTCTCGTCGCGCACGTAACTGAGCTCGCGAAGGCGACCGATGTCGACGAGCATCGCTGGCTGGGCGATACGAAGCTTCATGAGCGGTAGCAGAGAGTGGCCGCCGGCCAACAGTTTGGCCTCGTCGCCGTGCTCACCGAGCAGGGCGATCGCTTCGTCGAGTGAGTTGGCGCGAACGTAGTCGAAGCTCGCCGGGATCATGAGTGCACCCCGAGCGATCGACTGGCCATGAGTGCTGATTCCACGATGTTGTGATACCCGGTGCAACGACAGAGATTGCCCTCGAGGCCGACGCGGACCTCTTCTTCGGTTGGTTCGGGGTTCTCTTTCAAGAGCGACGTAATAGCCATCACCATTCCCGGCGTGCAGTAGCCGCACTGCAGCCCGTGGCACTCCTGGAAGGCCGCCTGGACCGGGTGCATCGTTCCGTCCTCGCTGGCCATTCCCTCAATGGTGGTGACGTCGTCGCCCGAGGCCTGTACGGCGAGCACGGTGCACGACTTCACGGACTGACCGTTGATCAGCACCGTGCACGCACCACAGGACGTCGTGTCACAGCCAATGTTGGTCCCCGTGAGAGCGAGCGTGTCGCGCAGGTAGTTAACGAGCAACGTGCGCGCCTCGACGTCGTGGGACTCGAGGTTCCCGTTCACCGTCATTTCGACCTTCATCACAGTCCTGCCTTTCCGGCTTCGTTGATCGCGTTCCACACCCGTATCGGCGTCGTGGGCATATCGACGTGGCGCACCCCAAGGTGCGCCAGCGCGTCACAGACGGCGTTGTGCAGTGCGGGCGTCGAGCCGATCGTTCCCGATTCGCCAATACCTTTGGCGCCCAGTGCGTTAATCGGCGTCGGTGTCTCGGTGAAACGAGTCTCGAAGCTCGGCAGTTCGGCCGCCGAGATGAAGGAATAGTCGGCGAAGGTCGAGGTGAGCGGGTTGCCGTCGAGGTCGTAGACCACCTCTTCGAGCAGCGCCTGGGCGATGCCTTGAGCGACGCCGCCGTGCACCTGACCTTCGGCGAGCAGGGGGTTAACGATCCGCCCGGCGTCGTCGACGGCGATATGGCGCAACAACGTCACCTTGCCGGTTTCGGTGTCCACTTCAACGACCGAGACGTGGGTGCCAAAGGGAAACGTCGGTCCGCCCGACGCGAGGTCGACTTCGGCGAAGAGGGGGTTGCCGTCCTTGGCGAAGGCGGCCTTGGCGAGCTCGCCCCAACTTCGAGAAATAGCGGGCGTACCCACCACGTGGAATCGACCACTCGTCTTGTCGAGGACGATGTCGTCGCGGCTCGCCTCGAAGAGATCAGCCGCCAAGTCCTTCGCCTTTTCGACCACGTCCACCGCGGCCTGGTTCACCGCGGCGCCGCCGATTTGGAGCGACCGCGAGCCCATCGTGCCCCCACCTCTCGGCACGATGTCGGTGTCGCCGTAGAGCACTTCAATGTCCTCGATCGACACGCCCATTTGTTCGGCGACGAGCATGGACCACGCCGTGACGTGTCCTTGACCGTGGGGCGAGGTGCCGGTGCGCACGATGATCTTGCCGTCGGGTCGAACCTCCACGGCCCCGAACTCCCCGTCGGGCATTCCGTTCGTGATCTCCACGTAGCACGACAGACCAATGCCCAACTGACTAGGATCGCCCGACGCTCGACGACGAGATTGTTGTGCGCGCAATTCGTCGTAGCCCGCGACCTCGAGAGCGAGCTCCAGCGCCTGGTGGTAGTCGCCCACGTCGTAGACCGTCTCGGTCGGGGTCGTGTAGGGAAACTCATCCTTGCTAATCAGATTGCGACGCCGAAGTTCCGCGGGGTCCATGGCGATCTCGCGCGCGAACACGTCCATGGTTCGCTCAATGGCCGCGGTCGCCTCGGGACGTCCCGCGCCGCGATACGCGACGGTCGGCGTTGAGTTAGTAACGACCGAGACGCTGCCGAACTCGGCCCTCGGAATTTTGTAGGGTCCCGAGGTCATGACCCGGGTCATGAAGGGCAGCACCGCTCCGAAGCCGGGATAGGCGCCGCTGTCTTGGAGGACGTCGATGCGGTACGCCGTGATGACGCCCTCGCGAGTGCCGCCCATACGCACGTGCTGGAGCTGCGCTCGACCGTGGCCCAGCCCGAGCATGCTCTCAGAACGCGTTTCCGTCCAGCGCACCGGGCGTCCGAGTTTCAGCGCGCACCATCCAACAACGATGTCCTCGGGGTACACCGAGGCCTTGGCGCCGAACCCTCCGCCCACGTCGGGCGTGACGACGTGCACTTTGTCGACATCGAGACCGAGAAAACCTACGAGCGCGTCGCGCACCCCGTGGGGTGCTTGGGTCGCGGAGCTGAACTCCAATCGACCATCTTTGGTCATATGACCGGCCGCTGAACGACCCTCCATCGGGCACGGCGCGACGCGTTGATTGACCAACGTGAGTTCGACCACGACCTCGCAGTCGTCGAAGAGCGCGTCGTCGCCGCCGAAGTCAAGAGTGAACGCGGTGTTCGTCCCCGCGTCAGGAAAGAGCAACACCTCGTCCTTTCTGGCCTCTTTGGGATCTATGACGACCGTCAGGGCTTCGTACTCCACCACCACCTGCTCAACCGCGTCCGCCGCCAGTTCGCGCGACTCGGCGACGATGGCGACGATGGGCTCGCCCACGTAGCGCACCGTTCCCGAGGCGAGCATCGGAGGGGTCATCGCTTCGTTGGTCATGCTCATGATCGATGGCATATTGGTCATGCCGAGGTCGTCGTTCGTGTAGACACCAATGACGCCGGGCATGGCCTTCGCCCCCGAGGTGTCGACCGAGAGAAGTTTCGCGTGGGCCATGGAAGAGCGCACGAAGGTGAGGTGGACCGAACCGGGCAGATCGAGATCGGCCACGTAGGTCCCTCCAACGGTGAGGAACTTGGGGTCCTCGCGCCGTACGACGCGATTGCCGAGAATGCTCATGGGCCCGACCTTTCCTTGGTCATCGTGGCGACCGGTTCGTGCCCTAGCTCGGACTGCACCGAGAGCACTTTTGGGGAGATTAGCAGCGGTGCGGCGATATCGCTAGCGTCCAACCCTCGAAGTGCTGACGTTACCCGGCCTCTCTCGCTGCGCACGAAGTGGACCGTCACAAAAGCGTTGCTAATAAATAATGTCGCGCACGAGAGAGGTCTCGTCGGGAATCGGGATAGAGCTTGAACCGCAGAGCCAAATCGACCGCAGGATCAGGTCGGACGACTAATTTGTAGCGCGGTGTGTCGACCAATTGCTTCGAAATCGGCGTCATTGTGAAGTATTGGGACGTCCGATCGGATCGCTATCGTGGCGATAAGGCAGTCAATCAAAGCCCTCACCGTTTCTCCCCCGCGTCGACAGACGCGGTACAGAGATGCCGCCTCCTCATGATCAATCGGCTCCGTTTTTAGGAGCGTTGCCCTGGCAAGGAGTCGTCGAAGATCATTGAGTTGCTTGTCGTCGCGAGCACCGGCAAGAATCTCCATTCGCACCGGCTCACATATTGCTATGTCGTCGCCCATGAGTTCATCGACACGCAGACACACCGAACTCCCAGTGTCACGCAGGAATTCAATCCACGCTGATGTATCGATCAGTATCATTGAGCGCGCGTCGCGCGCAGAACTTCGAGATCCTCATCCCAGCCAGAGCCACGAAGCGCCTTGGCATCCTCCAGATTGAACGGTTCAGCCGCCACCAACCGCAACGCAAAGTTAACGGCGTCTCGCTTCGTTGAAAGGTGGTATCTGCTCATGACCACGCCGCAGGCGGTGTCATCAATATCAATATTTGTGCGTGCCATACACATAGTATACACCATCTTGAGGATTCTTGTCTTCCAGGCCAGCCAGTGAGGCGAAGGGACCCGGGCTGATCGGTCGCCTTAACACCCAACGGTCGTTCAATGTTGAGGCATCTGACAAATATTGGGAGTTTCCGAGACGGTTGGCAGTACATGACGCAACCATTTCGATTGACAACCGCACTCAAAGGGATACTTTCTTCATTTGGTTCGCACCGGCGCACGATTCGCGCGATCGTCGCAGTCGTGGCGCTGTCCAATTTCGCTATTTGGTGGGCTCCTGCTAGTGCGAGCGAGACGCAAAAGTACTCCGTGGATCAAATCTCGCGGAGCTACGAAATCTCTGTCACGAATCCCATCAACCACCGCGACTTCCCCGCAGTGCTCTTGGTACAGAGCGCCCAGCTCACCACGATTAATCCCGACGGTAGCGGCGTCGCCGCACCGAAGGGAAAGATCTTTCTCGTGCTGCAAGCGAGTTCGGGGCCCGTCCAATTGCCTTCAGCGAACCCGAACTCGGGAAGTTTCTTTTCTAACATGACGCCTCTTCCCGCGACGGCACTGCGCTACGTGGCGACTTCGGGTCGTAGCTACGCGGTCACCCGAGCGAATCCGATTAACCAGACCTATAACGGCAACACCAACGACGACGGCCTTTTCGACGCGACCTACTACTTCACGGTGCCGCTTTCGAATCGCTCGGGCGCGATCGTCATCTCACCTTTTCGCACAATTGGTGTTGAGTACGAAGGTTCTGTCGGAGTTTCGACCGGTCAGTTGAACGTCGGCGGGCCGACGTCGATCGCACTCACGTTTCCAAAGAATCTGACCGTGGTGTCGAATACTCGAACGTCAACGCCGCCAATCGCACCAAGCGCAACTGGTAACGCTGGCACCTTCGCGCGAATGTGGAACCTCTTCACGACTGTCTTCGCCGCACTCATGGTGGGCATCTTTATCGTGCGCAGGCGACGTAAGAAGAAGGCAACAACTTGAATGGATCGCAATCCTTACGAGACTGGTCCGAAAACGGCCCGCTGACTAAATCCCAATGCGCTGGGCGAGCAGTTCGCGATGATACGACGCGTCGCCAAAGAGCAGTTCCGAGGACTTGGCCCGCTTGAAGTACAGATGGGCCGAGTGCTCCCACGTGAACCCGATGCCCCCGTGGATCTGGATGCTTTCGGCGCTGGCGTGAAAGTAAGTCTCCGAGCAGTAGGACTTGGCCAGGCTTGCCACCACCGCCAACTCATCGCCGTCCTCGGCCGCAACCCACCCGGCGTAGTACGCCGCCGATCGAGCGGACTCCACCTCCATCAGCATGTCGGCGCACTTGTGCTTGATCGCCTGGAAGCTACCGATGGGTTGGCCGAACTGCTCGCGGTCTTTGGCGTACTGCACGGTGACGTCCAAAACTTGCTGCGCCCCACCGACCTGCTCGGCCGCTAAGGCGACGGCGGCGAGGTCGAGCATCTTGGCGAGCGCTCCCCATCCCGCGCCCTCGACACCGATGAGTCGAGCCGGCGTATTGGCAAATGAGAGCCCGGCCTGTTTGCGCGTTTGGTCCAAAGTCGAAAGTGGCGTCGTCGTGAAACCCGACGCTCCCTTGTCCACCGCGAATATCGACACGCCGGCCTTAGTCCTCGCGGCGACCAGCACCAGGTCGGCGAGGTGGCCATCGGTAACGAAGCTTTTCTCACCGTTGAGCGACCAGCCATCATCCGATCTCGTCGCCGCCATCAATACGCTGGCTTCGTCCCAACGTCCCGTCGCTTCGACTAGGGCGACGGTCCCGATCTTCTCGCCGCTGGCCAGTGCGGGCAGGTAGTCGATCTTCGCCGACTCATCACCCGACGCCAACAAAAGATTCGCCGCCAAAGCGACGGTAGAAAAGTACGGCGCGCACAGTAGTGCACGACCCATCTCTTCGAACACCACGATCAACTCCACGTAGCTGAAGCCCGAGCCGCCGTACTCCTCGGGAATAGCCAAACCCGCCAGTCCCATCTGCTCGGTCAGCTGCTTCCAGACGAGCGGGTCGTATCCGTCGAGGGTGTCCATCAGTCGGCGCACCTCGATCTCGGGAGACTTGTCCTCCAAGAACTTGCGAACTGACGTGCGCAACTCGTCTTGTTCAACGCTGAAAGCGAAAATCACGTCCAACCCCCCGGTGACGTCTGTCCGATCACTATGCCTAGCACGAGGGCGACGCGCAAGCGCTGGGAGCAGTTCGGGACCCCCTCGTCGAGCCAGACTCGTCAGCTCGATCTCTCGCGCTGGCCTCGACATCTCACGCTGAGTTATGCGTCGCTTGAGGTTGCTCACTTTCGCTACGTCATCGTCGCAGCGGTACACTTTGGCTCGGCGTCACGGCGTCACGACACGGGGGTGGGGCGTGCGACTCAAGGAGAAGGCGCGCGACACGTCGCACCGCGAAGTCGTCAGTCGTCTCGATACCTTCTTCAACGCGAAGTCCGTTGTCTTGATCGGTGCGACCGATCGCTCACCCTGGTCGACGTGGACCTACGCGAACCTCCGCCAGTACTCCCCCGGCGTCACGGTCCACGTACTCCATCCCCAGCACGACGAGGTCCACGGCCAAACGACGTTGAAGTCACTAGAAGAACTCCACGAACCGGTGGACCTGGCCTACGTCATGGTCCCGACCTCGGCGGTACTTGAGGTGTTGAACGAAGTCGCCGACGCCGGCATTACCAACGTGGTGATCCTCACCGCGGGCTTTGGCGAAGCCGGCCCCGCCGGCGTGGCCCTCGAGTCGCAACTTATCGCCCTCGCCCAGGCTCGGGGCTTGACGGTGCTTGGACCGAACGGCAACGGGTTCATCAACGCGGCCGGTGGACTGACGCCCTATGGCCTCCTCATCGCGCCACCACTCGACGTCGGTCCCGTGGGCATTGTCTTGCAGTCCGGCGGTCTCGCGAGTGCCGTCCTCGCCGGTGCTCAGGCGCGCGGCATCGGGCTGAGCCTGCTCGTCGCGACCGGCAACGAAGCGCTGACGTCGGCGTCGGACATCATGCGGTACTTGATCGACGACGACCAGACGAACGTCATCGCTTGCTTCTTAGAGTCCGTCCGTCAGCCCGATGAGTTCCGCGACGTCGCCGAACGCGCGTTGGAAGCGGGCAAGCCGATCGTCGCGCTGAAGACGGGTCGCAGCGCAGCGGGCGCCAAGGCGGCGTTGGCGCACACCGGCGCTCTCGCCGGCGACGATCGCGTAGTCGACGCCGCCTTTCGCCAGTTGGGCGTGATTCGCGTCGACTCCTTGGAAGAACTACTCACGACCGCCGGGTATCTCGCTCACCACCACAACGTTCGCGGCCGCCGTATCGCGGCGATCACGCCGTCGGGTGGCGCGAACGACCTACTCGCGGACCTGGGCTCTGAAGAACAACTCGAGTTCCCTGAGTTCTCGCCCGAGACGCTGGCCGAGTTGGGTCGGCTCTTGCCGTCGTTCTCCAACCCACAAAACCCCCTCGACGTGACCGGGTACGTCGTGATGGACCCCACCATCGCACTGAAGTCGTTGGCGATCGTCGCGAGAGACGTGGTTGGCAACTACGACCTGGTGCTCTACACCGCCACCATCCCGCGTAGCGAAGCGCCCAACCCCACCCCCGTCGAAGAGCGGATGGACGCGTTAGCCAAAGCAAGCCAATCCCTCGCCGTGCCCCTGGTCCTGCAAAGTTTGATCAGTTTGGACTTGACCTCCTACACCCGTAAGTTGCTCGCGGACCGGGGGCTCTATCTACTGAGTGGCATCGAACCCGGAATGCGCGCCATTGGCCACGGCGCGAGGTACCACGACCGACGCCGTCGCTGGCTTGACGCGGGGCCGACGAGTGCGGCGCCATCGATTGAGGTCCCCGCCGGTGCACGAGGCGTCTGGCCCGAGCACATGGTGCGGGAATTGCTCGAAGCGCACGGCATTCCCGTCGCGCCAGCCCGCTTGGCCACGTCGGCCCTCGAAGCAAAAGAAATCGCCGAGGAGTTCGCCGTCCCCGTGGCGATGAAAGTGGCCTCGTCGGCGCTCGCCCACAAATCCGAGATTGGCGGGGTCGCCTTAAACGTAGACGCCGAGCACGTCGTCGCCACGTACGACGATTTAGCGCACCGTCTCGCGGTGGCGCTGCCGGGGGCGACCCTCGACGGGGTGCTCGTAGGACCCATGCGCAGCGGCGGCATCGAGTTACTGGTCGGCGTGGTCACGGACCCCACGTGGGGCAAAGTCCTCTCGCTCGGACTCGGTGGCGTCTGGGTTGAGGTGCTCGGCGACGTGGCGCTGCGCCTACTACCCGTCACACCCGACGAGATCACGACCATGCTCTTGGAACTAAAAGGCGCCGCGTTACTGAGCGGTGCTCGAGGAACTCGTCCTGTAGACATCGACAATCTCGTCTCGGTGGTGCACCACATCGCCCAGCTCTGCGAAGGTCTCAGTGATGCGCTCGACACCTTGGAAGTGAATCCCTTACGGGTTGATGGCGACTGCGTGGAAGTACTCGACGCTCTCGCTTTGTGGCGAGAAGAAGGAGACCAATGAGTAAAGGCCCGTTGAGCGGCAAGGTGGCGCTCGTTACCGGCGCGAGTAGGGGCATCGGCGCGGCCATCGCCGAGCGGTTCGCGAAGAGCGGCGCGACGGTCGTGGTGACGGCGCGGACCGTCGACCCCGCGGCCAGCAAGTTAGCCGGCACGATCCACGAGACCGTCGAGAGGATTGCGGCGTCGGGTGGAAGGGCGGTGGCGATAGCGGCCGATCTCTCCAGAAGTAGCGAGCGCGAACGACTCGTCGCCGAGACGCTGGAGAACGTTGGACCCGTCGACGTGCTGGTTAATAACGCCGCCGTCACGTACTTCATCCCCGTCAGTGCGTTTGGCGCCAAACAGTTTGCGTTGATGTTCGAAGTCGAGGTCACGGCACCCTTTCATTTGGCACAACTCGTCCTGCCCGAGATGATCGCGAAGGGTGAGGGATGGATCCTCAATATCTCCTCGGGCGCGGCGCGCCACCCGAGCGTTCCTCCCGACCCCGCACGACTCGGGGGCGGCGCGGTCTACGGGATGTGCAAGGCCGCGCTCGAGCGCTTCTCTACTGGTCTGGCTGCGGAGATGTACGCCGACAACGTGGCCGTGAACGCCCTCTCGCCCAATCGCGTCGTTCCTACACCCGGCACGGTCTTCCACCATCTGGTCCGTCCGGAGGACCCGAACCAAGTCGTCGAACCACCCTCAGTCATGGCCGAGGCCGCCTTCGCCCTGTGCAGTGTCGAACCACAATCGCGCACCGGGCGCATTGTCTACAGTCAAGATCTGTTGAATGAGTTAGGAATCACCGTGAACGTTCCCGGATCGTCGGAGTTGTTATGAGTCCAACCAGAGAGGACCGCCAGGAGAAGCCCGCGCCCAAACCCACGCCCGAGACCGAGCACTACTGGGAAGGGACCAAAAAGGGTGAGCTCCGAATACAACGATGCAACGCGTGCGGCCAGGCCTACTTCTACCCTCGCCCGAGCTGTCCACACTGCTCGTCCACTGACGTGTCGTGGATTAGAGCGTCGGGTTACGCGCGTCTGCACACCTACTTAATCAGCCACCGCCCCGCCCCGGGCTTCGCCGACGACGTGCCCTACGCCATCGCCGTCGTTGAGTTAGAAGAAGGACCGCGGATGATGACCAATATCGTGGGCGTCGAGAACACGCCCGAAGCTCTCGTACTCGACATGGCTCTCGAGGTGGCCTTCGAACCTCGCGGCGATCAGAGTGTGCCGGTCTTTCGTCCACGGAGCGTTGCGTGAGTGTCCGCGCGAAGACCGCCATCGTCGGCGCGGCGGAGACGACCCGCATCGGCGTCGTGCCCGACGTGTCCGCGTTGGAGATGCACGCCGACTCCGCGCGTCTTGCCGTCGCCGACGCGGGACTGAAGATGTCCGACGTCGACGGAGTCGCGACGGCGGGGCTCTCGCCCATCGCCGTCGCGCACTACTTGGGCATCACGCCCTCCTACGTTGACGCCACCACCGTAGGCGGCTGTTCGTTCCTGGTCCACGTTCGCCACGCCGCCGCCGCCATCACGGCCGGACTGTGCGAGGTAGTGCTCATCACCCACGGGGAGTCCGGTCGTTCGCGCGTGGGTATGGCGCCGCGCGTGGCGGATCCGACGTCGCCCCAGGGCCAGTTCGAAGCGCCCTACGGAACCCTCGGACCGCCGACCATGTTCCCGATGGGCGTGTTGCGTTACATGTTGGAGTTCGGCCTCACGCACGAGCAACTGGCCTCGGTGCCGGTCGCGCAACGAAAGTGGGCGGCTAACGTGCCGCGCGCGATGTTTCGTGATCCCCTTTCCGTCGACGACGTTTTGGCCTCGCGGCTGATCGCCTACCCGATGCACTTACTCGAATGCTGTCTCGTCACCGACGGCGGCGGCGCGCTGGTCGTGACGTCGGCCGAGCGGGCTACGGCGCTCCCTGGTCCAAAGCCCCCCGTCTACGTACTCGGTACCGGCGAATCGTCCGAGACGCCGCTGGTCTCGATGATGGAGGACTTCACGACCTCCAAGGCTTTCCGGCGGTCCTCGGCTAGTGCCTTTGGCGAAGCCGGCGTCGCTCCGAAGGACGTCGACCACTTAATGGTCTACGACGCGTTCGCGCATCTGCCGATCTACGGACTCGAGGACCTCGGCTTCGTTGGCCGCGGCGAAGCGGGCGCCTTCATCGCCGAGGGCCACACCTCACCGGGTGGACGCTTGCCGATGAACACCAACGGCGGGGGCCTGTCCTACACCCACACCGGGATGTACGGCATGTTCTTGGTGCAAGAGTCAGTTCGCCAGTTGCGCCAGGAAGCGTCAGCCCAAGTCCCCAACGTCAACATCAGCGTGGCCCAGGGAGTTGGCGGGATGTTCATGGCGGCCGGCACGTTGGTGCTCGGCACGGCAGCGGCCGCGGGTGTTTGATGGTGAACGGTGAAGTCGTCATCAGGGATTGAAGTGAACCGCGAACTATCTCGAACCACGAGCGAAACCGAACGACACCCAGAAGGAGGTTGGCATGGAAGTTGATCTAGGCGAAGAGTACGCAACGTTTCGCGCCGAGATGCGCGAATGGATTGAGACCAACACCCCGGCGGGCTTAAAGGAGTTGGCCAATTGGAGTTGGCAGCCGGTGGCCGGTGGCAAACGGGGTGCGGCACTCGTCAAGGCCGCGGCTGATCCCATCTACAAAGAGTGGGTGCGACGTCTTTTGGACGCCAAGCTCATCTGCGCCCAGTGGCCCGAGGAGTTCGGCGGACGAGGCTGGGACTCGATTCGTTTTTCCGTGTTCAACGAAGAACTCCGTCGCCAGGGCGTGCCCCCGGTGCGAAGGGGCATGGGCGAGTCACTGGTCGGCCCACCTATCATGGTCCACGGCACCCCTGAGCAGCAGGCCTACTTCTTGCCGCGAATCGTCTCGGGCGAGGACGTCTACTGCCAGGGCTACTCCGAGCCCAACCACGGTTCGGACCTTGGGGCCGTCGAAACCAAGGGCGTAGTCGACGGCGACGAACTGGTGATCACGGGCCAGAAGACCTGGACCTCGGGCGCGCAGAACGCGAACATGATCTTCGTGCTCTGTCGGACCAATCCCGACGTGCCAAAACATCGGGGCCTCTCCTACGTCCTGGTGCCCTTCTCCAAGGAGAACGGCGTGACCGTGCGTCCCTTGCGCCAGATGTCGGGCGCGTCGGGATTCTGCGAGGACTTCCTCGACGGCGCGCGCGCCCCGCTCTTCAACGTGATCGGTGGCCTAAGCAACGGGTGGGCACCGGCCATGACGACGCTCGGCTTCGAGCGCGGCGGCAACGCCACGACGGCTCATCTGGGCTTCGAGCAAGAGTTGTGGGATCTCATCGAACTCGCCCGTAAGAACGGGAAAGTGAGTGACCCCCTTATCCGCCAGCGCCTCGCCTGGTGCTACACCCAGGTACAGCTGATGCGCTTTGCTGGCCTGCGGCTCCTCGCGTTACTCGCCGAAGGGCGCCAGCCCGGACCCGAAGCGTCGATCTCGAAGTTGTTCTGGAGCGAGTATCACAAGACCTTCGGTGAACTCGCCCTCGACGTCGTCGGCGCGGACGCCATGATCCGCCCCGACGGCGAGGGGTACGCGACTGACGAGTGGCAGGACGTCTTCTTCGCCAGTCGCGCTGGGACCATCTACTCGGGCACCAGTCAGATTCAAAAGAACATCATCGGTGAGCGCGCGCTTGGACTCCCGCGAGAGACGAAGCGCGCCGAAGGAAAGGTGTGACGTGATCCAAATCTGTGAAGGACGGGTCGCCATCGTGACGGGAGCCGGGCGAGGCATCGGGCGCGGACACGCCATAGAACTCGCGAGGCAAGGTGCGCGGGTCGTCGTCAACGACGTTGGTAGCGAGGTCGACGGCGAGGGCAGTTCATCGGGTCCCGCCCACGAAGTCGTCGAGGAGATTCATAGCTTCGGTGGCGAAGCCGTCGTCAACGCAGACGACGTGTCGGACTTTGAGGGTGCCGGACGGCTCATCGCGTGCGCGATCGACACCTTTGGCAGCCTGGACGTGCTCGTTAACAACGCGGGCATCTTGCGCGACCGGATGCTCGTCAACATGACCATCGAAGAGTGGGACGCGGTGGTGCGCGTGCATCTGCGCGGCACGTTCGCCCCGACCCGCTGGGCGGCTGGCTACTGGCGCGACCGCGCCAAAGCGGGCGAGGTCAACGACGCTCGGATCATCAACACCAGCTCTTCCTCGGGAATTTATGGCAACGTCGGCCAGACCAACTACGGCGCCGCCAAAGCCGGCATCGCGGCGTTCACCGTGATCGCCGCGAAAGAACTCGGCCGTTACGGCGTCACCGTCAACGCGCTCGCGCCCGGCGCCCGTACCCGCATGACCGAGAACCTCCAACGCGCACGCGCCGTTGCCTCACCAGAGCCCGACGAGTTCGACGCTCGCTCGCCGGACAACGTGGCGCCGCTCGTTGCGTGGCTCGCCAGTGTCGAATCGGCCGACGTCACCGGGCGGGTCTTTAACGTCGCCGGCGGGCGCCTCAGCGTCGCCGAAGGTTGGCACGCCGGGACCGTCGTCGACAAGGGAGGTCGCTGGGACCCCGCCGAACTCGGACCGGTCGTCAGGGAACTCGTGTCGAAGGCCCCGCCGAACGCGGAAATGAGTGGGCTAATCCCGTGGCCAGAATCGACTGATTAAGCACTACCGGACCGACTGACGTCGAAGCGTCGAAGTAAGTGAAACGAGAGGACGAGATGCCAGCAACGCAGTTCCCCATCGAGGCGGGCCACGTCATGGTCTTTGCTCGCGCCATCGGCGATTTCAATCCCGTCTACTTCGACGTGGACCGGGCGCGCGAGTCAGAAGTCGGTGGCCTCATCGCTCCGCCCACCTTCGTCCAGGCGAGCGCTCAGTACGACCCGGACTACCCACTACGACCGCAACCGGGGGTGGCGTGGTTCGGCTCGGGAGCAACACCCTCGGGACGAGCGCCCGACGCTGAAGCCGCTGCAACGGCGCAGAGACCAAACAGTGAGAAGAGTGGCGGCACCGGTCTTCACGCCGAGCAACACTACGAGTATCACCGCCCGGTTCGCCCCGGAGAGATCCTCACTCTCACGCAGCTCCCTGGAAAGACCTGGGAGAAACAAGGTCGTCGGGGCGGACTACTCCACTTTCGTGAAACCATCATCGAGTACCGCGGTGAAGACGGCGAACTCGTCGTCACGGCTCGCGGCGTCGGCGTGCGCACCGAACAGACGGTAAAGGACTGACCGTGGCGCTTCTCGCCTCCGAACTCAGTGTTGGTCTCAGCCACTCAGCGGTCGTCGTCGACAACCTGACGCGCACGCAGATCGTCCAGTACGCCGGGGCGTCGGGCGACTACAACCCTTTGCACACCGACGAGGTGTTCGCCACCCAGGTCGCGGGCTATCCGAGCGTCTTCGCCCACGGAATGTTGACGATGGGCATGACGGGCAAGATGCTCACCCATTACGTCGGTGACGGACGTCTGACGCACTTCGGCGGACGGTTCACCTTCCAAGTCTGGCCTGGCGACACGTTGACTGCTACCGCAACGGTCACGGCGATTAGAGAAGACAACGGCGTGTCGGTGGCCGACTTCGACGTGGTGACCCAGAATCAAAATGGCGTCACCGTCTTTCAAGGAACGGCGTCGGGGCGCCTCGACTAGCTCCCTAGGTCAGTGACAAAAGTGTGGCAAGCTGGGCCGCCAAGACCTCATCGTTGCCCTCAATGGCGATGAGTTTCGTTCGAGTGCGTGCGCCACGCACGCACCGCACGGCACTGGGGCGAACGTCAAAGACATGGGCGAGCACGGCGCACACCTCCTTCGTAGCGGCGCCATCAATGGCTTGGCTCTGCACGCGCACCTGAAGCGCGCCGTTGAAGTCGCCGCCAACTCGGCTCGTGGGCGAGCCGGGATGAACGCGAACGCTGAATCGGATCACGGCCGAAGAGTCCTGGGCTCGAGAGGTCTAAGGCGCAACTGCATTGAACTGTTTTAGCAACGAAAAGCAACGTGTCATAATGGCCATTCATGAGTGAGCCCACAGGTCACGGCGGACAACGGCCGGATGAAGACTTTGATACGAGTCTTTTCGGCGAAGGCCATCCCGCCGGTTTGCCGGTTTTCGAGACAAAAGTTGGAGCGCACTTACGCAATCGCCGCAAGGTCAACAGCCCCTCGCAGTTGCTGACCCTCCAGGAGTTGGTGAAGTTCAAGGCGAGCCATGGACGCTGGCGTATTGCCAAGGATCTCGTCGGACTCGTTCGCCGAGGGCACGCTGGCGAAAGCGACGAATCGTACTTTGACAAACTGCGCCGCGAGACCGGGCGGGGCAAGACCGAGTCGTCGACCTATGGACTAGCGAACGTCGCGGGCCATCCGGTGGTGCTCTACGCGATGAACTGGGACTTCTTTGCCGGTTCGCTCGGCGTGGTCTCGGGTGAAAAGTTTCAGGCCGCGGCCGATCTAGCGATTAGCAAGAAACTCCCCTTCGTCAGCGTGTACGCCTCGAGCGGCGTGCGCCAACACGAGAACTTCGCCGGGCTCACGCAAATGACGCGCATGGTAGAAGCCATCCGTAACTACAAAGAGAAAGTCACTCTGCCCCAGATCGCGGTACTGCTCGGCAACGTGTGGGGCGGCGTCTCGGCTAGCGCAGTATCCAATGCCGACCTGATCCTGGCCACCTCGGGTACAAATTTCGGTTTCGCGGGTCCCAACGTCATCGAGGCGTTCGAGGGTTCGGCGGTCCCCGTCGACTCCCAGAGCGCCGAGGCCAATCTCCTGGATCGCAATATTGACGTGGTCCTTTTCGACGTCAATGAACTCGTCGGGTATCTCGGGGATCTTCTCTCCTCGACGCAACTGCCCGACCGGCATCACCAACTCACGAATGAGACGGTGCCAATGATCCGCAACGTGAGCGTCGCTGATCAGCGGCGCGTCTTTAATTTTGGTCCGGTCGGTATGCGCGGACCTCGCTTCGATGAACCCAAAGGATCAGTGCCACGACTACCAGCACCGGCGCGTTTGGCCCGAGCGCTCGATGAATCAGAAGCCCTGGTCGAGCAGTACCAAGACTTGATGACCGACGCCAACCGTGTCGATTTGGAGTTCATTCTTCAATACGGCTTCAGTGATGCCGTCGCGATCTACAACTACGTGCAGGAGGTGGGCTACAAGCGCTATCCCGCTATCGTCAGCGCCTTCGCCAAGATCGGCGCGCAGCCGTTCGTGATCGTGGGCACCCAGCCCTCGTACCAACTCATCGGCGAGACCGTTATCAAGCGGCCCTCGAACCCCGCGCCCGAAGACTTCTTCTTCATGGAGAGGATGCTGGAAATGGGCGAGCGACTTGGCGTACCCGCGCTGTTCGTGACCGACACGCTCGGGGCCAAGCCGACCTTGGAGAGCGAGCGGCGAGGCCAATCGCGCGCCATTGCGCGCTCGATTCTCAAAGGCATCGACTACTCGCATCCGGTGATCTCGTTGGTCGCGGGGGCTCTCGGCAGCGGCGGAGGGCTGGCCACGACCCCGATGGCCGATCACGTGATCATGTTAGAAAAGTCGATGGCCTACGTCGCGGAACCCCGGTCGGCCGCCTCGATCCTCTACAAGACACCGGACCCCTCGCACGAGCAGATCCGAACCACCCTTCAGACGATGCGATCAACCGCACAGGACCAGCTCGATCTCGATCTCATCGACGAGGTGATTCCCGAAGATGACAATCCCTTCGTGACCGTCGAGCGCGTCCACGCGTCGATTCTTCGCGCGTACGTCGAACTTGCTGAACTGTCGGAGAAGCGCCTGAGGAGTCGCCGCCAAGAGAGGATTCGCGGACTTCGGGCCTTCGAAATCATTCAAGAGTGAAACAACGTGAGTCGCTGTGGCAGCGCACGCAGCGCCTCACTCAGGGAGAAGGCCCTTCTTTGATTCTTTCTTGACGTGCTTCTGGTTGCGCTTTTCCTTCAGCGACTTACCGACTTTCTTGACATTTTTTTGGCCCGGTGACTTATTGGCCATGGTGACTCCTTTAACAGACGACGTCACTGTGGGCGACGTCGAGATTACAAAAAGCAATCATTCACCGATGAAGTCATCTGACTTCCATCGGCAGATCTCCCACTTTGAATCTAAGTATCGACATTAACCACTACCCTCCACCGGTAGACCCCTTTACGCCACACTTGCGACCATTCGCGGTAACAAGTGAATATTTTATTGAAGAGCCCGCGACCACTTTTCCTCGGGTCATGAGCGAGACTTAGAGTTAATGCGCCAGAGCAACGAGAGCCGAGTTGAGCGCAATTGGTGGATTCACCGCGGGCCGAGAGACTTTATTCGACGTTCGTTCGTCGTGGCACTAATTGCTGTGATGTCATCTCTCTTGACCATCGTGGCGCCCAGCGCCACACATTCAGGTGCTGTCACGAAGTCGACAGCGACGTTGGAGGGCTACGACGCCGTAACTCTCGGATCGCCCTCAGCCTCCGCGCCCGCGGCCATTGGCGTGACCGCGAGTTTGGGCGGCAATGGCTACTACGTTCTTCTAACCGACGGATCCGTCGACGCGTACGGAGCAACCAATCACGGGTCACTCGCTACTGGAACTCTTTCGCCGGGAACGACGGCAACCGGTATCGCGCTTGACGCAGCGACCGGCGGCTATTGGGTCTTGAGCTCCGACGGCTCCGTGAAGTCCTTTAACGCACCATCTCTCGGCCAAACACTCGTCCCGCCAGGAGGCTGGGGCCAGCACCCGGCTGCGGTCGCGATTGCTGCCGCACCCGCCGGCGCGGGTTACTACGTGCTGCGCGCGAACGGCGCGGTGTACGGCTACGGGGTGAAGACGCACGGCTCACTCGCCGGACGACTTCATTACGCCACGACAGCGCCGGTGCTCGCGGTAGGCATAGCCGTTGACCCTACGACCGGCGGCTACTGGATCGCGACCTCGACGGGCCGCGTCGTCGGTTTTGACGCACCCAACAACGGCTCTCCATTCGCCAGCGCGCGAGGCCACTACAACGGCAATGCCGTCACCGCCATTACGACATCGGCGAATGGTTTGGGCTACTACGTGCTGCGCGCGAGTGGCGAGATTAATACTTTCAACGCTCCCTTTCACGGCTCGCTCGCGTCATCGAAGGTCATGGCCGACGGTGGTTTCGCCAGCGCGCTCGCGGTCGATCCGACGACCGGTGGTTACTACGAAGTCGTCGACGACACGCCCTACCAAGGCTACGAGAATCCACTGCGCGCTATCACGTCGCTCCTCCCCCAAGAAGTCGATCAAGGCGTTGACTACTGCGGTTCGGGACCGATCTACGCGATCGGCGACGGCGTCGTCGTCAACGTTTACGACACGCAGTGGCCGAGCGGCGTCTTTATCTCGTATCGCCTGACGAGTGGGCCGGCCAAGGGCCTCTACGTCTACGACGCGGAGAATGTCACTCCCCGCGTCGCGGCTGGTGAACGCGTCACACCCACGACGGTCGTCGGCATACTTCACGACGCGAATACGTGCCTCGAGACAGGCTGGGCCGATCCGCCGTCCTCACCCGAGCGCGCCATCGCGCACCTCGAGTACAACGGGAAGAACTCAACCGCGTACGGACTGAACTTCAACTCCCTACTCGTAACTCTGGGAGCACGCCCCGGTCTTCCCCAGCCCGACGGCCCACCCGGACCACTTCGCGCACACTGGCCAACGTGGTGACGCCTCTACGTTGAGGTCGAAACACCTTTGGAAGTCAGCAACTTTTAATGAGTACTTTCTCGTGTCGACGTCAGGACTATTGGCGTACGTAGAGATCCATTCGCCAGTTCCCAGTCATCTCGAAGTCACAGAGGGACGCGGTCATCGTGCACATCGCGTCGAGCACTTGCGATGCCGGCGTGCCGACGGGAACGTCCAAGAGAAGACCGCGTTGACTGTGATCCTGGCGGAGGATGTACGGCGCTCCGCCAAGGAGTGCGGCGATTCGATCCCGACCGAGTCGCCCGCGCAAATGCAAGATACCTAGTGACGAGGGTTGCTCCACGCCATTACGGGGCGGTGAGGTCACGTAAGAGGCCTCATCAACACCGCGCTTCACCCAAATGCCGGTGAAATTGATCTTGATGTCCGGTATGTCCTCAACAACGCACGGTACGACGTTGCACCAACCCCTGCCCGATTCGATTGACTCAATCGATTGGACGGCGCGAGTGCGGTCATCGCCGAACTCGAATTGGCTAGCTATGGCCACCGCGACACCTTTGCCCAACACGAACCAGGTCGCGTTCCACGACTACGCCCATCCCAACTCCTCGAGTCGCGGATCACTAATGCCGAAATGGTGGGCCACCTCGTGCAGCACGGTTTTGCGGATCTGGGCCCTCACCTCTTCTTCGTTGGCGCAGTAGCGACAGATCGCCCTTTGGTACAGAGTGATTCGGTCGGGCATGACGCCGTTGTAGGTTGTCGGGCCACGCTTCGTTAGTGGAATTCCTTCGTAGAGTCCGAAGAGATTGCGTCCAGGAGCCTCGTCCTCGACCATGATGGCCAGGTTCTCTATCTGAGAGGAGAGTTCACTGGGCAACGTGGCGAGAGCCTCTCCCGCTAACTCTTCGAAGCGCTCATTGGTTACCTCAAACATCAACGAAGCGTACCGGTCGTTAATTGTGGCCACTCTCTAGATTTTCTCTGACCAAGAAGCCCTATATATAGGTGTACGTTTCAATGACGTTTTTCACGGTCATATCAAGGGAATCGCCGAATTTTCGCCTAAAAGACCAACGTCTCGCCAACAAGCACACTTATCTACCAATTCCGACGGGAACTCTCGGAATCTGTCACTGCGCCACCCAACCCCCGTCGATCGAGATCGGCGAGCCAGTGATTGTTTCGGCTGCGTCAGAACACAGATACGCGGCCAATGAACCGACCAACTCTGGTGAGGTGAATTTGAGCATCGGCTGCTTCTCGTTTAGCAACTTCTCCGCTTCAATCGCGACCTCAGTGCCAGCGGCGTCGGCCCGATCGCGCAACTGTTGCTCGACCAAGGGCGTCAACACCCATCCCGGACAGATTGCGTTCACCGTGATTCCCTCATTCGCCAACTCCAATGCGGCGACCTTCGTTGCCCCCACGACGCCGTGTTTGGCCGCGACGTAGGCAATTTTATTCGGGCTCGCGACGAGCCCGTGGGCCGAAGCGATGTTGATGATGCGACCCCACTTGTTCGCTTTCATTCCCGGTATCGAGGCCTTCATGGCGTGAAAGACGGCCGAGAGATTGAGCGCCAGAATCGCGTCCCACTTTTCATCGGGAAACTCCTCGATTGACGCGACGAACTGTATGCCGGCGTTGTTCACCAGGATGTCCAAGCTGCCAAACGAACTCTGGGTCGTCTTGACGATTCCCGCCACCTGTTCGGGCTGCATCAGGTCCGCGCCGTCGTAGGCGACGCGCACGGAAAACTCCTGCGCGAGCCCTTCGCGCAACGCGTCAATCTCAGCCGCGTCACCAAAACCATTCATCATGATGTCGGCACCGTCAGCGGCAAGTGCCCGCGCGACGCCGAGGCCGATACCGCTCGTCGACCCCGTGACCAACGCGACTTTTCCTTGTAAGTTCATTCGAAACTCCCCTCAATCACCGCTGCTACCCCGAGCGACCGCAGACACAGTGGCGACGCACTCTTCACTCGCAACGCCGCCACGCTCTCACTTCTTCAGAGCTTTGGCGATACTCAGCGTCCGCCATCGTGGCTTGCCCAGCGACGGGTCTCGTTTGTAGCCGATTCGAGCGAACAGTCCAGCAATTCCCCCGGGAACGAAAAGGACGAAGAGAACGAAAAGTGCACCGAGGAGGAACTGGGGCTGCGAGAGCGGAACCCGCAGCACCGCGGGCAGCGTCGTAAAGGATGGTTCTCCCGCTACCTTCAACAGGTACTGCTGGAGGTACACGTACACCATGGCGCCCATGACCGCCCCCCAGCGCGTGCCCGACCCGCCGAGGACAACCATGATGAGAATCGAAATCGTCACGCTCGTCGAAGCCACCGTGCTCGGCACCGCGGTGCCGATGACCAATATGAAGATGACCCCTCCGCCAGCGGCAATCAGCGAGGACAGCACGAAGGACGCGAGCTTGAAGCGAAAGGGTCGAATCCCGAGCACATCGAGGCGCTTCTCGTTCTCACGAACTGCCACGAAAACATGACCAGTCACCGACTCAGTGACGAGCCACACAACGATAAAGGCCACGACGAGAAAGGCCAGGGCGACCCAATAGAGATTTCGCGTATTGGAAACCGCGCCCGAGAGAAAGGCCGGCAAACGTACGTCCGAGAGTGCGAGACCAGTGTCGCCGCCAGTAAAATTGTGGGGATTGTTCTCAACGAGGTAGTAGAAGGCCTGGGCGAAAGCCAGCGTCACCATCGCAAAGGCAATCCCGTCAACGCGCAGCGCAATCGCCCCGAGCAGCACCGCCAACACGAAGGCCACGCCGAAGGTCAACGCGAGCGCGGGCACCAAGGGCCAACTCCATCTGGTGATCGCAATGTCAAAGACGTAGGCACCGCTGGCGAAATACAGCACCGGTCCGAGCGACAACAGACCCGTGAAGCCAATCATGAGGTCGTAACCAACGGCGACGCCAGCGAACAAGAAGCACAGCGCGAGCACGATGAGGGTGCCTGAGGAGTTCACGACGTTGAGCGTGCCGGGAAGAATCCACGGCACGCTGAAGCCCGCGAACGGCAATAAGACAAAGGCCAAGAGAGCGAGACACCCGATGAGCGCACCGCGATGTTTCAGGAGATTCTTCACGCGACGCTCCCAAAGAGTCCTCGGGGGCGGACTTCGAGAACGAGCGCGAGAAGTAGGACAACCGAGAGGTTGCCAATCTCGGCCCAACCGGGATGACCACCTATATAGAACGAGGTGTAGTCCTGCAACAAACCGACGATCAGGGCCGCGACGGCGGAACCTCGAATGGAACCGAGTCCCCCAATCACGACCACGATGAACGCGAAGATCAACAAGCTGTCGCCTTGGGTGGGCGAGATCAGGTCGCCGCTAAAGACCAGTGCGTAGAGCAGTCCAGCTAATCCGGCCATAGCGCCGCCGATGACGAAGACCAACGTGAACGCCCGCCCTACGTCGATGCCGAGAGCGCTCACCATCTCGCGGTTTTCAACACCGGCGCGGATGATGATGCCATAACGCGTGCGCCGCAAGAACCATTCAAGTACGACGAGGATCCCAAGGCCGGCCCCGAGAGCAAGAAAACTGGCGTTGGGCAGAACGACGCTGCCGATGTGCGTCGCCTCCAAGAGCCACAGCGGAACCGGGACCTGGAGCGCGCTGCTACCAAAGCCGCCCATTAAGAGCCCGACCACGGCGAGGTCGAGTCCGATGGTGACGAGTATCTGACTGACCGGTCGACCATAGAGGGGACGAATCAGGAATACTTCGGTGATGCCGGCGGCGAGGGCGCCACCAAGTATCGAAGCAACAACCGCCAAGGTCAACGTCGCGGGCGCGCCGAGTGACGACGTCAGGTGAACGGCGACCTCGTAGCCCGCGTAGGCGCCGAGCGTCATGAAGAGCCCGTGGGCGAAGTTCAAGATGTCCATCAACCCGTAAATGAGTGAGAGACCTGAAGCGGCCAAGAAGTAGATGGCGCCGAGCGCGAGGCCGCT
>DATCCA010000002.1:0-2633 GCA_036511575.1 Acidimicrobiales bacterium | reverse complement strand
CCACAGCCACCGCCTCACCACTATCGATGAAAGCCAGGTCGCGCGCAAAAGTGTGTGCAATGCCGCCCGTGCTGATAATTCCCCAACGTAAAGGTGCTGTCATTGATCCATCCCTCTCAGCGCGTCGACGCGCGTCGACACGCTGAGAGGCTACCGACTCGCGTCGCGTCAACGTTCAGCAGGGATCGTGGATCACTCCGGACTGGCACTCGCGCCACGGACACGCACGCGGGATCATTCAAACCTTTGGAATACGCTCTTCACGTGCCCCGCGTTGCTCGCCACTGGACGCTTGCGTCGCTCGCCAATGAAGGGGCCATCCGTCATAATGACCGCGTAGGAATTGCGGCGAATGAGCGCTGAGCGATACGACCAAATTGGACTGTCGAGTCGCTCATTGGGTGGCGAGTTCGTCGGTTGCGTGATGCTGATGCTGGTCGTCGTTGGTTCGGGCCTCGCGGCCCAGTCGCTCTCACCCGGTGATATTGGCCTCGAGCTCCTCGAGAACGCCTTAGCAATAGGGGCGGGACTCTTCGCGATTATCAACATCGTCGGACCGGTTTCGGGTTCACACCTCAATCCGATTGTCTCGTTGGTGGACGCGTGGTTCGGTGCCTGTTCGTGGACCCGGGCGCTCGCGTACATTCCCGCGCAGATTGTGGGCTGCATTGTCGGGACGATTGTGGCGAACTTGATGTTCAATCGTTCGTGGATCTCGTGGTCGACGCATCATCGAGCGAGCGCACCTCACTTCCTTTCAGAGATTGTCGCAACGACGGGACTCATACTTCTCGTCTTCGCCCTCAAGCGCAATGGCCGGCATGAGCAGAGCGCCGCGGCAGTGGGTTTGTATATTTTCGCGGCCTGTTTCGCAACCTCTTCGGCTACGTTCGCCAATCCGGCCGTTACGATCGCACGTTCCTTCTCCAACAGCTTCACCGGCATCGCCCCGAGCTCGGTGCCGCTGTACATTGCTGGTCAGGTGACCGGTGGCATATTGGGCGCGGCGCTGACGGTGCTCCTTTATCCTCGAACAAGTAGACCAACGAACTAACCACGCGAGGAGCGACAGCGCATGCCCCGTCTCCGTGACGTAAAGAGTCAACTGGGATCGCTCTACCTAGAGAGCCACGCCGACAATCCGGTCGAGTGGTGGACGTGGGGCAACGACGCACTGGACGAAGCTCGACGATTGGACCGCCCCGTCTTTCTCTCCGTTGGGTACGCCGCATGCCACTGGTGCCACGTCATGGCGCACGAATCCTTCGAGGACCCAGCCGTCGCCGAAGTGCTGAATCAGAACTTCATCGCCATCAAGGTCGACCGCGAAGAACGCCCGGATGTTGACGCCCTCTACATGGCGGCGACGCAACTGCTCAGTGGTCACGGTGGATGGCCCATGTCGGTCTTCCTGCTCGCCGATGGTCGACCCTTCATGGCGGGCACCTACTACCCGCCCGCGGACCGACACGGTCAGGTTGGATTCCCTCGACTCCTCAACGCCATGAGTGATGCGTGGACGAATCAGCGTGAGGCGGTGATAGCCCAAGCGAATGAACTGCAGGCGTCATTGGGCCGTGAAGTTCGCTTCGTCGACCACCTCGCGCCCTTCAGCGACGACATCGATCTTGTCGGCGTGCGACAACGACTTCGCGACGAACTGGTGCAACGCGTGGACGAGGACGGCGGATTCGGCGACGCGCCAAAGTTTCCACGTCCGAGCTACGTCGAGGCATTACTTGAGTTTGACGACGAGCAGACCCGAGCCGCCGTTGAGCGCACGCTGGACGCAATGTCACGACGAGGTCTCTACGACCATCTTCGCGGCGGCTTCGCTCGCTACAGCGTCGACGCAGTTTGGCATGTGCCGCACTTCGAGAAGATGCTGAGCGACCAGGCATTGCTCGTTCGTGCGTACCTGCGCGCCGCGATCGCGTACGACGGCCACGACGAGTGGCGCGAGGTTGCATTGGACACGTTGGATTTTGTGCTGGCCGACCTCGCCGTTGATGGCGGCTTCGCCTCGGCCCTCGACGCCGACGCCGGCGGCGTTGAGGGCTCGCATGTCACTTGGACCCCTGAAGAGGTCAATGCCGCTCTCTCTGAGGACGGTCGACGTGACGTCCTGGCGCCCACGTTGGCGCGGTGGCGCGTGGTCACGCACGGGGAGTTCGACGAACGTTCAATTCCGCGCTTGGCCGAGCACGCGCCTTTCACGACACCCGATGAACTCCTCGGTGCGCGCGATTCACTGCGACGCGCACGGGCCACGCGCGCGCAACCGAGTCGCGACGACAAAGTCATCCTCGAGTGGAACGCCATGTTCGCATCGGCGATGCTGCAAAGCGGTGTCGCGCGCTACGCCCATCGAGGGACCGACCTCTTGACGTCGCTTCGTCGCACGCACTTCGCTGACGGCGTGTGGTGGCGAACACAGAGTTTGGCGGCCCACGCCGGTGCGAGCGATGTCGCGTGGATGATCGACGCTTCGATCGACGCCTACGAAGCGACGGGCGAGGACACGTGGTTGCGCAACGCCGCACAGTGCGCGACGTACCTGCTCGCGCACTACTGGGACGGCGACGTGCCGACGTCGCGACTCCCCCACGTCGGCGGAGGTCTTTTCTCGATCA
>DATCCA010000001.1:0-4697 GCA_036511575.1 Acidimicrobiales bacterium | reverse complement strand
GGCGTCGAATCCGGCCTCCGCGGCGCTCGCAACGTCACCGCTCGTGCGCAGCCCCGACTCACAGACCGTGACGATTGACGAGGGCACCATGTCGATCACCCTCGCGGCGTGGTCGCGGTCTACGTCAAAGGTTCGAAGGTTGCGCTGGTTGACGCCGATGATTCGTGCACCGCAGTCAACTGCGCGCGTGGCTTCGTCGCGGTCGTGCACTTCAACGAGCGCGTCGATGCCCACCTGGTGGGCGAGCATCACAAACGAAGCGAGCTCTTGGTCGTCGAGGGCCGCGACGATCAAGAGCACGGCGCTCGCTCCCATCGCGGCGGCGTCCAGCACGTCATTCTCGCTCACCGTGAAGTCCTTACGCAGCAGTGGCAGCGTCACGCTCGAGGCGACGGTGGTGAGGTCGTCGACCGCTCCAGAGAAATGTTCGGTGTCCGTGAGCACGGAGATTGCGGTGGCACCCCCCTTCGCATAGTCACGTGCGAGTGCTGCGACGTCGAGTGACTCATTGAGCCATCCTTTGCTCGGCGAACGGCGCTTTACTTCCGCGATGACTTTCACGGAGTCGTTCATCTGACTGGCCAACGCTTCGAGCATGGACGGACCCTCATAATGAACCTCTAGGCGATCGCGCCACGACCTCGTATCGGCCTGGGCTCGCGCGCGATGATGCGTGAGAATCTCGTCGAGGTACGTCGCCACCATCACAGAATCGTAGTTGTGCCAAGCGACTGTTCCTTCACGGCTATCTTTGCTTCATGTCACGCGCAGACGGTCCACGATGACGGGTTCGTTTTCCAGTGACGTACTCAACCCACTCGTGCGCGGCACGAATCTTGAACGTGCGCAAGCGCGCGACGCGTTGGCGGAGATCCTTGCGGGTCAGGTCGAAGGCGTCCTGATTGCGAGTTTCCTCACGGCGCTGACGTCCAAGGGCGAAACCGCTGAAGAGATGACCGGTTTCATCGACGCCATGATCGCCTCCGCCACCACGTTCGACATCGGGGCTGACGCGATTGACATCGTCGGCACCGGAGGCGATCAGTTACATACCGTCAATATCTCGACCATGGCTTCGCTGGCTGTCGCGGGAAGTGGCGTCGCCGTCGCCAAACACGGCAATCGCGCCGCCTCATCATCAGTCGGATCGGCCGACGTCCTTGAAGCACTCGGTGTGCGACTCGACGCGCCCGAAGACGTGGTCCGAGCCTGTGTCGCGGGCGCGGGCATTGGTTTCCTCTTCGCGCCGACCTTCCATCACGGTCTTGGCTACCTCACGCCGATCCGAAGAGCACTGGGCTTTCGAACCATCTTCAACGTGCTGGGACCGCTGGCCAATCCGGCGCTCGTTCGACGTTCGCTCATTGGTGTCGCGCAGGCGGCGCTGTTGGACTCCATGGCGCAGGTCCTCGTGGCACGGGGTATTGACTACGCCATTCTGGTCAACGCTGACGATGGACTGGACGAGCTTTCGCTGGGTGCGCCGTCCACCTTGCACGTGATTACTCCGGGATCGGCCAAGGTGGAGCGTCTTGACGCCGGAGCAGCGTTAGGACGCCGACACGATGTTGCCGCGATCCGAGGTGGCGACATCGACGTCAATGTTCGTGCGGTCCGGTCCTTTCTGAGCGGTGAGCCGGGACCCGTCTTTGACGTGGCCTGCGCGAACGCGGCGTTAGCCCTGATGGTGTCGGGTCGGGTTGACAACGTTCGTGACGGTTTCGACATGGCGGCCCAGAGTGTGCTCGAGGGGCGCGCCGAGAACGCCCTCGATCGTTTGGTCGAACTCTCCAACGGCTAGAGGAGGCGAAGTTCCTTCTTGTACCAGGCGGCGTTGGCCACGTAGGACGCGGCGTTCTCGACGATTGCCTCCTCGCCACTCACGTCGAGTTTGATGATGGCGGGCACCCCCACGGCGAGAGCGTTCGCCGGCACGTTCATGCGGTTGCGAACGACCGCCCCGGCGCCGACGGTGGCGCCGGAATGCACGGTCGCTTGGTGGAGCACGACCGAACCACTGCCCACGAGCGCTCGATCTTCAATCACGCACCCCTCGAGATGGGCGAGATGGCCAATCACACAGTCGTCACCAATGACCGTCGGAAAGTCGGGTACCGCGTGGATGATGGCGCCGTCTTGAATTGACGTTCGCTCACCGACGATGACCGTGCCGTAGTCACCGCGCAGTACGGCGCTCGGCCACACCGACGAATGTGCGCCGACGCGCACGTCACCGATGATCACGGCGTCAGGGTGGATGAAGGCGTCGGCGTGAATGGTGGGCGTGCGCTCGCCGAGTGCATATATGGGCATGAACATTCTCCTAGTGACTCAGCCACGAAACTAACTGAAAGATACGCCAGATGACGTAGATGATCGTGATCACGATGAAGAAGCGCCATCGCCAGGGCACCGGCTCACGTACGGGCTCCGCGATTTCGCTGCCGCAGACCTCACATCGATCTCCGTCAACGGGTCGATCACAGTTCTCGCACCACTTGGTCACTATTCAATCCGAACGCGCACTCGAAGCGGGGATGAGCCGAGCGAGAAGCGCTCTCGCAACGACCGCTCCACGTAGCGCAAGTACGTCGACGGGAGTCGTCCCGCAATGAACAGTGTGAAGGTTGGCGGCTCCGTGGCGCCCTGGACGGCGTAGCGAATCTTGCCGGTCGGAGCGGGTTGTTTCATCTGCAAGTCACGGATAGCGCGGTTGAGCGCACCCGTGGGCACTCGCTTGCCGTAGTCGGCGGCCGCGATGGAGAGGGCCGGCAGAATGCGGTGCACGCCCTTGCCCGAGGTTGCCGTGGTCTTCATCACCGGCGCATCACCCAAGAACGCGAGCTTCTCCCCCACGGTGGCGAGCACGGCGTCGCGCTCGTCAATGGGCACGAGTTCCCACTTGTTGAGTACCACCAGCGAAGGACAACCGGCGGCGGAGATTCGTTCGGCCAGGCGCTGGTCTTGACCGGTCGCGCCAAGGGTGGCGTCGATGACGAGAATCGCAATATCGGACCTGTCGAGGGCGTCGAGGCTGCGCAGTACGGCGTAGGTTTCGAGTCCCGCCTCGGTCTTGGCCCGGCGACGCATACCCGCGGTGTCAATGAAACGAATCAGACCCACGTCGGTCTGGACCAGCGTGTCGATGGCGTCGCGCGTGGTGCCCGGCAGGTCGTGCACGACCGAGCGCTCCTCGCCGATGAGTTGATTGAAGAGTGTTGACTTGCCGACGTTGGGTCGACCAACGATTGCCACGCGCAGTGCACCGTCGTCGTCGGCGTCCGCCACTTCTTCTATGAGGCGCTCCTCGCCGAGTTGACGTACGATTTCGTCGAGCAGGTCGCCGGTACCGCGACCGTGTTGCGCGCTGACCGTGTGGGGGTCGCCCGCGCCAAGACCGAGGAACTCCCAACTGCTCGCCTCGTGTTGGGCGTCGTCGACTTTGTTGACGACTAAGAGCAACGGCCGACCACTTCGTAGTGCCCAATTTGCGGCGTGGGTGTCTTCATCGACCATGCCCGTCGTCACGTCCACGACCAGTAAGACGAGATCGGCGCTCGCGAGTGCCGCCTCGGCCTGCTGGGAGACCTTGGCCTCGAGCGAGTCACCGGCCTCAAGCCAACCCCCCGTGTCGACGACGTCAAAGGTCAGTCCACCCCATTCGACTTCCACGGCCTTGCGGTCGCGCGTGACACCGCGATGCTCTTCGACCACGGTGACGCGTTTTCCCGCGAGGCGGTTGACCAAGGAGCTCTTGCCGACGTTGGGGCGCCCGACGATAACGACTTGGGGCTTGGTCACGACGTCACCAGACCCTTCGTGCGTACCGAGGCCAGCGTGGTGCGCAGATCTTGACCCGTGGTGGCGACAACCATGACGGGACGCGCGAGATCTTCCAGTCCGAGACCGTCGAGGAACCGTCCCTCGGAGAGACAGACGTCGGGAAGCAGGACGACCGTCTCGGCCGGCACGTCGGCCAGGGCATTGATGAGGTCTTGACCCGTGAGGAGACCAGCAACCTTGATGTTGCCCCCGAAGAACCGGTTTTCGACCGCGAGGATCCGCACGTCGCCAAATCCGTGTTCGTCGAACATGGTCCGCAGGATCGGCGCGGCATACTCGCCGGTGACGACCAAGACGTCATCCCCGTGGCGCGGCTCGGTGTCGCCACCGCGCGGCGCCCGATAGCCCAAGGCTGGCGCGCCGTCCACTGACTGGAAGAAGCCGGTGCCCAATTTCTCCATGTACGTCTGGTCGACGAAACTCTGCACGAAGGCGGCGACGAGTCCGATCCCGTTCTCCGCTTGATCGAGACTCTCGAATTTTGTCGCCGAGGGAGGGGTCTGTCCGGCGACGAGGTAAAACTCGTCACTGGCGAAGACGCTGACGCGCCCGAGAATCTCCAGGGTGAGCGCCTGGAATCGCTCGGCGAGCGCCACGACGAGTTCGGCTTCCGCCTTCGTGTGCGAGCGCATGGTTTTCTCGTCGGAGAAGGCGCTCACCCCCACCGGGACCAGTGCAACCGACGTGAGCTCGGGATAGAGCGAGATGACGTCGTGGAGCGTGCGCTCGAGGTGGTGTGCGTCGTTGACGCCGGGACAGACGACCACTTGGGCGTGGACCTCAATGCCGGCTCGAAGGAGCTCCTTGAGCCAACGAAGACTGGTCGCTCCTCGAGGATTGCGCAACATCTCGGC